>DATBCI010000511.1:0-2850 GCA_036270555.1 Burkholderiaceae bacterium | reverse complement strand
ATCCAGTCGTGCACGTTACAGCCCATCGTCACGACGCCGGCATTGTCAAAAACGATCGGGTCGGGAGCCTCGCCGGCATACAGCTTGATTTCGAATTTCCTGGGCTTCGAGAAGGAGTAGACGTGGTGTCGGATCGGGTCCTGGTTCGGGAAGCGAACGGCCGCGCCCGTCTGTACGACGGTCACGTAGGGACCGAATTCGCGGTCGTGCTGGGCGACGGACGCGGGCTGCGGTGGGTGACCCGCCAGCTTCTGCCCCGACGTGGGAAGCAGGTCGATCACTGCGTCCTCGACCGCTTCCCCGCCCGGTCCGACGACCTCCGCAGGCACGCTCCGCGTGGCGCCAGCAGGCGACGCGAAGGCCGCCGCAACGAGCGCGAACGCGAAAAGCGGAGCGAGTTGGCGCATGGGTCCTGCGGTTTACGCGACGAAGGGATTGCCGGGTCGGCTGGATGCATTTCACGGCATCACGCAAACGTTATCGAGTTTCAAATTCGGTGATCCTGGAAACTGACCGTTTCAATGGCCGCACTTTCCCCACTGCGGGCGCTGTTTGCCGGACCGCTGTCGTGTCTGCCCGGCCAGCGCCTGTCCGGTTCAATCGGCTTGGTTGCCTCGTTGCTGGTGGGGTCGAACCTTGCCGCCCAGCAAGTGCAGGTCGACTCGCCGGCCGATGCGATCACCGAGGGTCGCCTTTCGCTCGAGTTGCGTCCCCGATACACGGACATCTGGGATGCCGGACTGAACGAGCGCGGACACGCCTGGACGCTGCGCTCGATCGTCGGCTGGCAAAGCGCCACGTTCGATGACGTTCGCGTGGTGGTCGAGGGCATCCACACCGATGTGGTCGACGCGCACAACCTGAGCGTCGCCTCGTCGCAGTACTACGTCGATCTGCCGTACCCGCTGCTGCCCGATCCGCGCGAGACCGACACCAACCGGGTCACTCTCGAATACGTCGGCTTGCCCGATACGAGCGTGCGGCTGGGCAAGCAGGCGATACGTCTCGACAACGAGCGCTTCTTCAGCGACGTCGATTTCCGACAGACCCCGATGCTCTTCAACGGGCTCAGCGCGGTGAATCGCAGCCTGCCCGATACGGAGGTGACGGCGGCGCTGCTGAATCGGATCCGGACCGTATTCGCGACCCAGGCTCGCACCAGGATCTGGCTGGTGCGCTTCGCCTACAGTCCGCTGACAGACCATTCGATCGCCGCCTACGCGTACGGTCTGAATCAGCCGGTTACCGGCTCCGACACCGACCTGGCCGACAACTCGCACGAGGTGTTCGGCCTGCGCGCCGAGGGAACCATCGCGACCGTCCTCGGGGCGAATGCGCTCTATACGGCCGAGGCGGCGCACCAGCGGCATTACGCGGGGGGCGATCCGCTGATCGACGCAGACTACTGGCGATTGGGCGGCGGGGCGGTGTGGCCGCGCCTGAGCGGTTTCGGGGTCCGTCTCGATCGCGAGGTCAAGACGAGCCACCATGGGCAGTACGGCTTTCAGACACCCTACGAGGATTCCTACGCCTTCAACGGTTGGGCGCTGCAATTCACCAGCACGCCCAAGACCGGCCTGTGCGACACCTGGCTGTCATTGCGTGCCCAGCCGGGGCGTTTCGCACTGGTGGCGGAAGCGCATCACTTCGGTGCCACCTACGGCAGCGTCGATTACGGCAACGAGCTCGACCTGCGCGCCACCTACGCGCTCACGGACAGCCTGTCGTTGAAACTGCAGCACGCGCGCTTCCGCAGCAGCGATGCGGCGGACAAGTTGGCCAACGTCACGAAGACCTGGTTGTCGCTGACGTACGACTACTGAAAACGTTCAGCGGAAGTCGTGGCTGTCGACCACCAGGCCGCCCAGCAGCGCGGAGTGGTCGACCAGGCGCGATGCGATGACATGGATCACCGCGCTGTCGAGTGCATCGACGCGCTCGATGTGGCCGTAAACGGTCAGCAGCGTGGAGCCGAGCAGCTCCCGGCGAAATCGTTCAGCCGTGGTGCGCCACACCACCACGTTGATCCAGCCGGTCTCGTCCTCCAACGTAACGAAGGTGACGCCGCTGGCGGTCCCCGGCCGCTGGCGGCAGGTCACGATGCCCGTGGTGCGTACCCTTTGCTGATGGCGTCCTTCGGCGATGCGCTGCGCGCTCCACAGTTGCATCCGGTCGAGCTGCTCGCGCAGCGGGGCCAGCGGATGGCGGCGCAGCGTCAGGCCCGTTGCTTCGTAGTCCGCCACGATGTCCTGGCCTTCGGTCGGGGCCAGCAACTCGACCTGGCGTTCCGCCACCGGCAAGCCGCTCGTGAGCGACGCTCGGCTCGCAGCACCGCTGTCCAGCCCAAGCACGCCCCACAGCGCGCGGCGCCGGTGTCCGGCCAGTTGCGACAGCGCATCGGCCGCAGCCAGGTGCGCCATATCGCCGCGGTCGAGCTGCGCGCGGTGCGCCAGGTCGCGCACGTCGGAGAAAGGCGCGCACCGCCTCGCCTCGACAATGCGCCGGCCGGCTTCTTCGGAACGGCCGCTGACCTGCATCAGCCCCAGCCGCACCGCCGGTTGCACAGCCATCACCTCCGCCCTCACCCCCGGCCCCTCTCCCGCAAGCGGGAGAGGGGAGAAAGCGCCGTTCCTCCCCTCTCCCACGCCAGTGGGAGAGGGGCCGGGGGTGAGGGCGGGGGTGAGGGAGTGCGAGTTCCGCCTGATCCATGGCACCGAAATCCGGCTGGTCGACGGCCCTCACCTGGTGCTGCTGGCACAGACGCGTGCCGGGTACGGCAATCTGTCGGAGTTGATCACGCTGGCACGGCGTGCCGCGCCCAAAGGCGAATACCGGCTCTCTGCAGCCGAT
>DATBCI010000510.1:0-2855 GCA_036270555.1 Burkholderiaceae bacterium | reverse complement strand
GCCGAGGCACCGGCGATCAGCGAGGAATCGATGGCCCGCCAGCAGGTGTTGCCGAAGCGTGTCTCGCCGCCTTCCCACAGGCCGCAGACAACCTCGCTGCCGACCAGCGAGTCCATCAGGATCAGCTGGTTGCTGCGCCTCCAGATACCGTGTTCGTCATAAGTCCAGCGATGATCGATGCCGAGCGGGCCCCCAGCCCGCGCCGGAGCCGAGATCGCCACCACGGCCGCCAGCGCCAGCGCGGACGCTGCCCTGGCGAGGCGCCGCCGCGGGCTAGATGCACTGATTGGCCTTGTTAGACCACTCCAGCTGCACCGTATAGGAACCGAGCTGCTTGGTCTTCCAGGCACAAATGTCGCCGATTTCGCCGTTGGTGTCGTCGTACCAGCCCTGACCCGGGATCGGATCGGTGATCGATTCACACAATTCGTGCGACGAGGTCGTCGTCAGCGCTTCGAAGGTGGACAGGGTCCCCATGCAGCCGGCACAGTCCGGATACGGCATGACCGCATAGAAGATCTGCCCCGAGATGTCGTTGTGATAGCCGCAGAACGACTGGCAGGATGCGGCGCCGCCCTGAACGACACGCACGCCGGTGGGCATGTAGATGAAATACAGCGTGTTGGGCGATGGCGGCGGAACCTGTGGGTGGCCGGAGATCAGCTGCTGCAGCGTGTGCTGGATCGCCGTATCGGACATCGACGCCTTCGGCTGCGGGGTCGTGACCGTCAGCGTGCCGGAGCGCTTGCCGTGGCCGATGGTCCAATTGGGCACGCTGTATTCGGCCAGCTGATCAATCAGCGGGCTGGTCAGAATGAAGTCGAAGAACGCGTTGATCTGCGCCGGAACGGCGCTCAGCGCGCCGGTTTGCCATTCCGAGCCCCAGTAGATCGTGAAGACCTCCACGGCGGTCATCAGCGGCCCATTGCGATAGGTCAGCTGTGGGGCCGCGGCGGGCGCCGCGCCGGCGAGCGGCTGAACCGGGCGCCGCATCGCGTCCGGCAGGCTCAGCGGCACGATGCGGATCGCATCGCCGTGGGCCGGGTAGATCTTCTTGGCGGAATGCACCTGGCTGCTCATCGACCGGTTCCTCGGCGCAACTCGTAGGTTTTCAAGTGGGCGTAGGCCACATCGAGCACGCCCACTTTCGCGGCGATCGCCGCTTCGGCGGGCTTGCCCGCCGCAGCGCCGTCAGGCGCGAAGGCGGGCTCACGCCGGCTCAACAGATCGCCGAGGATGTGGTCGGCTTCCGTCCTGGCACCGCGCTCCAGGTCGCGCAGCATGGAAGCGGTCAGTGTCGAATCCGCGTCGGTCAGCACCGCCTCGGCGCGTCCCAACGCTTGAGGGCGAGGGGCAAATCCGTGGGCGCTGGCGATCGCAGCGCATTCCGCCAATATGCGCCGCAACAGATCCGTGCTGCCGCTTCGGACGATGTCGCCGACCGCCCCCCGCATCAGACAGGTCGATCCCGCTAGCGCGGCGATGAACACCCATTTCTCCCACATCTCCTGAACGATGGCCTCGCTCAGGCGAGAATCGAACCTGGCCTTCGAGAACAGGGCCTCGATCATTTCCACGCGCCGCGTGCGCAAACCGGCCAGCTCCCCGTACGAAAGCTGGTGCGTTTCGTTCAAGTGCACCACGTTGCCGTCCTCGCCCAGCGTGGCGGCGATCTGGCATTGACCGCCCAGACAGCGCTCGGCGCCGAAACGCTCCCTCAGCGCATCCAGATGATGCATGCCGTTCAGCAGCGGCAGGATTGCGGTGTCGGAATCGACCGCGGGTGCGAAGTCGTCGACCGCCGCGGCCAGGTCGTATGCCTTGCAACTGAGCACGATCAGCGGGTAGCCCTTCTTGAGCCTGTCGGCGGTGATCGTCTGCACCGTGGACAGGCGCACATCGCCCTTGGGACTTCGTACCGACAGACCCTGCCGCAGCTGCGCCTCTCGCTTGGGCCGCACCAGAAAGGTCGCGTCACACCCCGCCTCCAGCAGCCTCGCGCCGAAGTAGGCTCCGATCGCTCCGGCACCTATGACCAGCACTCTCATCGTGCCCCCCTTGCGCATTCCCGCCCTTCGACTCCAAGGCGGTAGTTGTGGAACCGTACACGACGGATGGTCGACTGCGCAATGACCTGCCTTCGCGCCGCGCGCTTCGGCGGGCAAGCCCGCCAATCCCCCAGCGACAACCGGGGTTCACTTTGCGGACGCGCGCGCCGGGTAAAGTACCGAACGGACCATCGTCAGGAGATCGAAGCAATGAACTTGAAGACTTCCACCGCGCACCGCACGGCGGCACTGGACACGCCCAAGGGTCTCGGACTCGAGGCGACGCGCGACGTGTCGGGGGCGCTGAACGCGCTGCTGGCCGATTTTTTCGCGCTGTATCTGAAAACGAAGAATTTCCACTGGCACGTTTCGGGGCCGCACTTTCGCGATTACCACCTGCTGCTGGACGAGCACGCCGATCAGCTGTACGCGACCACCGATCCGATCGCCGAGCGCGTGCGCAAGCTCGGTGGAACGACGCTGCGCTCGATCGGCCACATCGCACGCCTGCAGCGTGTGCTGGACAACGACGCCGAATTCGTCACGCCGCTCGACATGCTGGCCGAGCTGCGCGAGGATAACCAGCGGCTGGTGCAGCGGATGAGGGAGACGCACAACGTGTGCGAAGAGTACGGCGATGTGGCCACCGCCAGCCTGCTGGAGGTCTGGATCGACGAGGCCGAGCGGCGCGCCTGGTTCCTGTTCGAAACGACGCGCTCGGCGGAGTCGGCCGGCCGCTGATCAACCCCTTTTCTTGCTGTTCAGGTCGGCCGTAAATCCGATCGGCCGGCTTTTGCGGGCCGGTGG
>DATBCI010000509.1:0-8960 GCA_036270555.1 Burkholderiaceae bacterium | reverse complement strand
GCTCTCTTTCTAGTGCGGCGACCCGCCGACTCAGCTTCGAGGTCTGCATGCCCAGCGTGTCCGCGGCGGCGGTATAGCTGCCGAACTCCACGACTCTGGCGAAGAAGTAGAGATTGTTCAGGTCTTTGAACGAGTCCATAGGGGCTTTGTCGATCGAGACGACCCGGATTATTCTAAATTCTGCAATAGTCTTCTGCAAGCATGGGACTAAATAAAGAACTGTTGCACGAATAGTCTCTAGGAGACGCACATGGGCCAGCTGACGCCGATCAGAGCAGGAAACGATGACGCTGCAACTTCGAGCCGGGGACACCCTGGGAAATGGGGATCACAGGCGGCTCAAGGTCCGGCACCACTTAGAGGACAACTAACATGAGTCAGGTTCTGTTGATTACCTCGAGCCCGCGCCTCGACTCCCACTCGACGCGCGTGGCCCGAAAGCTTGCCGATCGGTTGGCGAGCCAAGCCGGATCCGGTCTCACCGTACGCGACCTCACGCGTCAGCCTTTGCCCCACATCGACGATAGCTTCGCGGTCGCACGCAACACGCCGCCGGACCTCTTGACGAGCGCGCAAAAGTCGGCGTTGTCCCTCTCCGATAGATTGCTGAAGGAACTCTTCGCCGCCGACACTCTCATCGTCGCTGCCGGCATGATCAACTTCGGTATTCCCTCGAGCCTCAAAGCATACGTTGACCATGTGGTGCGCCCCGGCGTGACCTTCCGCTATGGCGATAAGGGTCCGGAAGGCCTGGTCAAGGGGAAAAAGGCGTACCTCGTCGTCGCGCGGGGTGGCGTCTATACCGAGGGCCCAATGCAGGCATTCAACTTCCAGGACACCTATTTGAGGGCGACCCTCGGATTCATCGGCATCACCGACGTCGAGGTCATCGCCGTGGAGGGCATCGCATTCGGACCGGAAGTCGCTGAGAGGGCCGTGAGCACGGCACTGGCGCGAGTGGAGGCGATTTAGGCGGATAAATCCCCGTAAGTGCAGCTGGCCGTCAGTTGGTGCGAAGCGCCGCGGCCACCGGCATGCGAGCCGCGCGAATCGCCGGCAGCAGCCCACCTGCTGCGCCAATTACGCAGGCGACGATGACGCCGGAAACGAGGACGGGCGGCGAAACGCTCAAGTGGAACACAACCTGTGTGAAATTGGCGCCCAGTGTGTTCAGCGTGTTGCCGTTGAACAGCAGTAAGGCCGCCGCCGCCCCGAGCGCGCTGCCCAGCAGTGAAAGCAGCACCGACTCGATCATCACGGACACGACAACCGGCAGCCCGCCGAAGCCGATCGCGCGCAGCGTGGCGATCTCGCGCTGGCGCGTCGAGACCGCCGAATACATCGTGTTCAGCGCCCCGAACACCGCGCCCAGCGCCATGATGCTGCCCACGAAGTAGGCGAGCGCGTTCAGCAGCTTGGACAGCTGTTGCGACTGCTCGGTGTAGTAGTCCGGCTCGCGCTTCACATCCACGCTCAACGTCGGATCGCTGGTCAGCTTGGCCTTGAAGCGGTCGAAATCGGCTGGCGAGTCCAGCAGGACTGTCACCGACTGGAACAGGCTGCGCCGGTAGGCGGAAAGCACCGTTTCGGAGTCCGCCTGCAGCTCCGACTCGTGCGCGTCTGCGCCGCTTTCGAAGATCCCGACCACGGTCCACTCGGAGTCTCGAAACACAAGGTGGCTTCCGAGATCCAAGCCGCGGAACTGGGCGGCGGCCGACCGCCCGGCGATCAGCTCGCGCACGGCCGGACGAAACATTCGCCCCGCGACCAAGCGCATCTCGGGCCGGGCCGACATCGCCTCGGGTCCGATGCCGCGCATGGTCACGTTGGCGTCCGTGCCGGTCGACTTCTGAGGCAACGCCATGATCGTGACCACTTCCGCGGTGGCCGCCGGCCTGCCGTCGTCCGCTTTCTTGACGCCCGGCCCGTCGATGATCGTCAGCGCGTTGTCGCGCGAGATGGTGCTGGAAAGCTCCGCGTTGGACCCCGCACGGATCACGATGGCCCGATCCACCCGCGCCGTTCCCTTCAGCGTGCGCGCGAAGCCATCGGCCATCGCGAGCACCGACACCATCACCGCAACCGTCACGGCGACGCCGATCACGATGACCCAGGCCGTGCCGATGCGCTGCGGCAGGCTGCTCAGGCTCATGCCGGTGACCGCGACCGTCTGGCGCCAGAGGTGTGCCATGGCCGCCCCCCTTACGCCCGCAGCGCGTCGACGATGACCAGGCGCTTGGCGCGCCAGGCTGGAAAAGCCCCGGTGGCCAGCGCCAGCCCGGCTGCCAGCCCGACGCCTTCGCCGATCACGACCGCGGGCATCCGCACCACGCCGAACGTGTCCTTCAGGGACGGAAACAGCAGCACGGCCAAAGCCAGGCCGAGCAGCGCCGCGAACACGCTCAACAGCAAGGATTCGCTCATCACCAGCGCAAGCACGCCCCGGTCCGTGAACCCGAGCGTCTTCAGCACAGCAAGCTCCGGGATGCGCTCGCGCACCGACTGCATCATCGTGCTGCCGGTGGCGAACAGCAGCGCGAAGAACACGGCGAACAGGATGTAAGTGACCATCAGGTTGATGTCGCCGATTTGCTTCATGAACGACTGCGAGAACTCCTTCTCGGTCTCGGTCTTGGTCTCGTACGGCGAGTTGGCAAACAGCCGGTCGATCGCGCCGGCGATCTGCGCCGACTGCGCGGGATCCTTCACCCTCACCACGTACCAGCCGACGTTACCCTTGCCGAAGCTGCGTCCCTCGTCGAAGTAGGCGTAGTTGAAGAAGAAGTTGTTCTCCTGGGGGCGGTTGCTGGGCACCTCGTAAATGCCCACGATGTCGAAGTCCCAGTCCGAGCCGCCGGCGGTCTTCACCCAGATCGTCGAGTGCAGAGGCACCTTGTCGCCGATCTTCCAGCCGTACTTCGCGGCCAGGCCTCGACCGATCACCGCCCCGGTACGGGTATGCAGCAGCGTCTGGTACTGGTCGTCCGGCAGCTTGCGCTCGGGGTACATGTCGCGGTCGCGGTCGGCTTCGATCGGAAAGGCAGCGATGAAGTTCTTCGGATCCTGGTAGTAAGGGCCGAACCACACGTACGGCGAGACAGCCGAGACGCCCGGCACCGACTCGATTTGCGACATGTAGGAGTGAGGCATGCTCTCCGTGAGGGAGATCTTGTTGATGACGATCAGCCGGTTCACGTTGGCCCGGTCGATCGCCTCCTTGAAGGCTGAATTGACCCCCTGCAGCATGCCGAAGAGCAGAAACGCGGTCACGATCGAAAGGAGCGTGAACGAGGTGCGCACCTTCTTGCGCCAAAGCATCGACCACACCAGCGGGAAGTACTTCATCGCACCTCCTGCGTCACGGACACGGCCGCCGACTCGACCAGCCGGCCCTTGTCCAGGTGCAGCGTGTGGGTCGCGTAGTCGGCCGCCTTCTGGTCGTGGGTAACCATGATGACCGTCTTGCCGTGCTCGCGATTGAGCAGCTGTACCAGCTGCAGAATCTCGTCGGCCATGCTGCGATCCAGGTCGCCGGTGGGCTCGTCGCACACCAGCAGCTTGGGATCGGACACCAGGGCGCGCGCGATGGCGACCCGCTGCGCCTGGCCACCTGACAGCTCCGCTGGCTTGTGCTTGGCACGGTCCTCGAGGCCGACCACGGCCAGCGCCGTGCGCACGTTCTTCATCCGCTGGCTGTGGTTCAGGCTCGTCAGCAGCAGCGGCAGCTCCACGTTGCGCTCAGCGCTGAGCATCGGCATCAGGTTGTAGAACTGGAACACGAAGCCGATGTTGGCCGCTCGCCAGTGGGCGAGGCGGCTGCCGTTGAGCTGATCGATGCGCTCCCCGGCCACCGCAACCTCGCCCCGGGTCGGCCGATCCAGGCCCGCAATCAGGTTCAGCAGCGTGGTCTTGCCCGACCCCGACGGGCCCATCAGGGCGACGAAATCGCCCTCGGCGACGTCCAGGTTCAGGTTGTGCAGCACCTCGATGGTCTGCTTGCCGCGCATGTAGTTCTTCACGACACTGCGCAGCGACGCAATCGCATTCATCACCCGACCCCCTTCCAATGCTGATGTCCGACTGTTACGGATTGATGATCTTGATGCGCGCCCCGTCGGCCAGCGTGGCGAAGTCGCCGATCGCCACGCGCTCGCCGGGCGACACGCCCGAAAGCACGATGCGGCTGTCGCCCTCGCGGGCGCCGAGCCTCACCACGCGCCGCTCCACGGTCGTGTCGTGCAGCACATACACTGTACCCGTCGCATCGGAGGCTCCGGCGCCGACTGCCGCCTGCGGCAGCGTGACACCGGCGCTGGCCGCACGGCCGGCGCTGCCTGCATCCTCCCGGTTTAGAAACGAGACGCGCGCTCCCATCTCAGGCAGGATGCGCGGGTCCCGGCTCTTGAAGCCCACCCGCACTTTGATCGTAGCCTTGCTGCGGTCTGCCGTCGGAACAACCGCGATCACGTAGGCCGGTATCTCCCAGTCCGGATAGGCGTTCAGCTTCAGGATGCACGGCGCGTCGGGCAGCACCCGACTGACGAAGTTCTCGCTGACGTCGATCTCGACTTCCAGCGAATCCATGTCGACCAGCGTGCCGATCCCCGTGCGCGTAAAGCCGCCACCGGCAGACAGCGGCGAGATGATCTCTCCCGGCTGTGCATTCTTGGTCGTGATGACGCCGGTGTACGGAGCGTAGACGACGGTATCGTTCAGGTTGCGCTGTGCGATCTGCATCGAAGCGCGCGCCACTGTCAGGTTGCTCTGGGCTACCTTCAGCGCGGCCTGCTGGGCGTCGTACCCGGCCTTGCTCGCCTCCAGCGCCTCCTCGCTGATCAGTCCGGCCTCGGCCTGCTTGCGGTTGCGTTCGTAGGTGGGCGTGACGTCCTCGGCGGCAGCCTTGGCCTGCGCCACTGAGGCTTCCGCCTGCTGTACGGCGGCCTCGGCCTGCTGAAGCGCCGCCCGCGCATTGGTGTCGTCAAGCTTGGCGAGGACCTGACCGGCCTTCACGTGCTGACCTTCCTCGATGAACAGCTGGTCCAGGCGTCCCGTGATCTTCGCCGATACGGTGGCCTGGCGACGCGCCACGACATAGCCCGAGGCATCAAGGATCGATGCGGCCTTCCCGCCGGCGGACGCCAGCGCCTGGGCCACCGCCACCCTGACCGGAGCGGCCCTGGACTGGCCGGACAGCAGCCACCACAGCGCCCCCGCCAGCACGACCGCGCCAGCGCCGACGATCCAGTGTGGGCGCACGCGCGCGCCCACCGCACCCGCTTCGCCGGTGCGGTCGATGCGCAACTCTTTCAGGAGGGCCGCCTTCTCGGTCATGGGGCGGATCCGACGATACGGGAATCCCAGTCGCCTCCGAGCGCCAGGAACAGCGCCGCCGTGTCCGCGTACCGGGCCGCCAGCGCTTGGACGTAGCCGATGCGGGCGCGCTGAAACTGCTGCTGCGCGGTCAGCAGCTCCAGATTGCTGGCGCTACCGTAGCGGAAACGCTGTTCGATCAGCGTCAGGCTTTCGGTGGCGGAAGACTGCGCGCGGTACTGCGCGGCCAGCGTCTGCGCATCGTTATCGAGCGCGCGCAGCGAGTCGGCCACCGCCTTCAAGGCCAGCAGCACGGTCTGGCGGTACTGGGCCAAGGCCTGGTCGTAAGCGTCGATCGCCGCGCGACGCCGCGCCGTCAGTGCGCCGCCCTCGTACAGGGGCTGAGTCAGGCTGACTCCCAGGCTGAATTCGTTGGCTTTCAGAAGATCCCCGAGCGAGACCGAGGTGTCGCCGAAATTGCCGCTGATGCCGATCTGCGGCAGCAGGTTAGCGGTGGCCACGCCGATACCGGCAGAGGCCTGGTGCAGCTGCGCCTCAGCCTGCCGGATGTCGGGGCGCTGACGGACCAGCCCGGCCGGCAGGATCTCGGGGATCTCCCGCGGCAGCCGTAGCGCATCCAGATCGAAGGCCGGCTCATCGTACTGGTCCGGCGCCTCGCCGATGTATATCGCCAGCTGCGAGCGCACTGCCGTCAGCTGCTGCTGCAACGGCGGCAGCCCCGCCTCAAACGAGGCGAGGTTCGCTTCGGCGGTCAGCACAGCCGAGCGCGGCGCGCTGCCCAGTTCGAATTGCTTGCGGGTCAGGTCCAGCTGGCGCTGCGCCGAGGCGACCAGCTCACGCGACGCATCGGTTTGCGCGCGCAGCGAGGCTTCCAGTACGGCTGCCGTGACAACGTTGGCCACCAGCGTCTGGCAGGCGGCCTGCATCTGGTTGCGCTGGCCGTCGCGCGCGGCTTCCTGGAATTCGATGCCACGACGCACGCCGCCGAACACGTCCAGGTTGTAAGACAAGCTCACGGAAGCGTTGTACAGCGTGTACAGGAAGCCGCCGAGCTGGGGCAGCCCCTGCGACGCTCCATTGACCTTCTGACGCGTTGCGTTGAGATTTCCAGCCATTGACGGCAGCAGCCCGCCGCGCTGAGCGTTCAGGTTCTCCTGCGCCTGGAGCAGCGCTGCCTGCGCCGCCTCCACGGTCGGGCTCGAGCGCAGCGCCTGCTCGACCAATCGGTCGAGTTGATCGGATCCGTACAGGGTCCACCAGCGGGAGGGCACGGCGGCCGCCTGGACGAAAGCCTGCGGCTCGCCGCCAGCTCCCGGCGTTGCGACCGTGTGAACCGGCAGCGGCTCGGCCGGTATGCGCCCCGCTGCGGGCGCGGTGGGCGCGTGAAAATCGGGGCCAACCGCGCAGGCACCGCACAGCAGCGCGCATGCAGCGAAGCAGCCGCGCGCTGCCCCGCGCCCCGGCCTCCCGCACACGAGGTCCTTTTCGATCACGACGAAAGTGGCTGTTTCGACAAGGATATTGCAAGCGATCATAGATGCTTCGCGTGCGGATCGCCCGGATACCTAGAGCGCGAATGCAGGGTGGCGGAGACGGACGAATTTCGCGGTAGGGATGCCCGTCACCGAGCACCCCCCGCACAGCGCCCGCGAACGCCTTCAGCGGTTTGGACTCGATCATCGGGCGCGGTGGCGCCGTGCAGGATGCGCGGCCGCGCGTTCGGCTTCATCTCGGCGCCATGGAGAGCACGGCGGCGGTTCGGCGTCCTGCCATGCCAGCCGAGTACCATCGGCAATACTCCGAGGTTAGCTTGGAGCTTCGCACTGGAAACCCAGTCGAAGGACGACCGGTATCGGCATTTCGCGAGGCAGTCAACCATGAAGAAGTGCGCGGCCTCTGAGTTCTCCAGACGGTGTGGATCCTTTGCCGTACTTATGCTTGCCGTAATCGTCCTCGCCAACTGTGGCGGTCCGGGGGTTGCCCGCGAACAAATAGTGCTCACAGTCCAGACTGAGCCGCAAGGCGCGATGCTGTACTCCAACGGTGCTGCCTTGGGGATGGCCCCACAAACTTGGGTCTATACGGCTGACGCGCAAGCGCAGGCCGAGGGTTGGGTGCGGACGGCAGATGTCACCGCGATCTGGCCAAGTGGCGCAAAGACAGAGACTTCGGTAACACTCTTAGTGCACCGGGGGCCGCAAGTTGTAAGGATTTCGCGCCCCCCGGATGCTCCAGGCCTCGACGTGGACGAGACTCACGCACTCAGACTTCAGAAAGGAAAAACGCCACCCGAGGGGGCCGACGCTCAAGCGCGTCACGACGCGGCGGAAGATCCATCTACGCAGCACCGGACCGCCACCCACACTGAGTGCGAAGTCGCAGGAAATGCCATTCACTGCAGGCCGCAGTAATGCCATCAGGTGGGGCGAATATCGTGGCTCATATTGCGTGCGATTTCCGGCGGCTCTCACGTGTCAGCTTGCCAGTTGATACGGTCGAGCTGGCCGAATTCCTCATCGGTAAGACCATTGTTCGCGACATGGGGCGACCCAGGACTGGCGGCCGCATTGTCGAGACAGAGGCCTACCCGCCGGGCGATTCGAGCGGGCATGCTTACCATGGACAAACAGACCGGAACCACTCCCTGTTCTTGGGCAGGGGGTTTGCTTACGTTTACTTCGTCTATGGCACGTCATATATGCTAAATGTCACGGCCGAAGAGCCGGGGGTTGGCGCAGGAGTGCTGTTGCGCGCGTTGGAGCCTCTTGAGGGAATCAACCTCATGGAGCGGCGCCGCAAAACCGACAAGCTTGTGGATCTGGCGAGGGGGCCGGGGCGGCTTGCGGCTGCATTGCAGATCGACCAGCGGCTGGATGGAGTTGACCTGTGTGCCGACGGACCACTTTGGCTTGGCACTGCGGTTCGAGAGACCGCGCAAATTGGCACAAGTGCGCGCATCGGCATCAGCCGCGAGGTCGGCCGGTTGTTGCGCTTCTTCGAACTGGGCAACCCCTTCGTTAGCGGCCCAAGGCCCAACTCGACGAGATAAGCAATCGTTGGGCTTATCGCGAAACGATCCGCCGGCAGCTGTACCGATGGTAGCTGGCGGAGACCCCCTCTCGCTCTGCAATGCGTGTCGCATTTCTTCGGCCAGTCGTTGGTCCTGTCCACAGGTTGTTCACAGTCCTGCCGAGTTCTTCGCGGATTGGTTGCGCATCCGTGCAAACGCGTGCACAAGCGCACGGGGGTCCGATCGGAACCCCATCCCAACTGATTTTGCCCGTCGCTGTCGCCATGAGGGCGATCCAGTCGCAAAGGCCGTTGTCCGTCGAACCAATTTGGAGGGACAACAGTGCGTTGTGCGTCTAGACGCGCAGGTGTAATGCGCATAGTATATGCGCATCACGGGAGAGTTGTGAGCCATGGCATCCCCACGGCCGGCGAAGAAAGCGGTCAACGTGTCGATCCCAGCAGACATGCTGGAGGCGGCCCGCAGTCACAATATCAATCTGTCAGCGACGCTCGAGTCCGCCCTCGAAGCCGAGCTGCGCAGGCGGCGGCGCGAAGAATGGCTAGCGACGAACCGCGACAGCATCGACGCCTACAACCGTGAGGTCGATGAACGCGGG
>DATBCI010000508.1:0-2789 GCA_036270555.1 Burkholderiaceae bacterium | reverse complement strand
AATGTTCCGGCGCCCCTGCAGCTCCAGAACGAACGTTCACGCAACGGCTTCTGGTTCACCGGGACTCAAGAGATCACCGACCAGGACAGCGTGAGCATCGGTTGGGCCCACGCGTTTGCCAGCCAGGGCGATCCGGGGCAGCACAACACGTCGGGCAACGTGACAGTGGATCCGGCCACCGGCGTGTTCGGCAACCCGAACCCGGACAACTCGGCCAACATGTTCACGGTCGCGCTGAAGCACAAAGTCACCAAGGCGCTCCAGGTGTACTTCGACTGGGCCGAGAGCTTGAATCATTCGCTGGCGCACTACGACCTGGGTGCCGGTGGCCGCGGCATCACGACCGACTGTCATGACGCCTCGCAACTGGCCGCGCCCGACGCAGTCAACGGCGGTTTCAGCGGCAATGGTCCACGCTGCTGGGCCGGCGGCCATCTGCAGGGCGTTTCGCTCGGGATGGACTGGGTGTTCTAACCAGCGGGTCGATGCCTTCGCGGCCGGTTTGGCCGCGTTTGGTCAAAGCAGGGCGGATGCCGCAGGGCTCCGCCCTGTTGTACGTCTGAGGCCCGCTAGCGTCTAGACTGTGGCGGGTGGGGCGACTGGACGGGGAGGGCTCGTGCGAATCGTCATCATTGGCCAGCAGGACTTCGGTAAGGCGGTGCTGGAGGCTTTCTTGGCACGCGGCGACCGCGTGGCGGGCGTCTTTTGCGCGCCGGAAAAGGAGGGCGCCAGGCCCGATGTGCTGAAGACGGCGGCCCAGGACAAGGGCATCGCGGTCAGCCAGTTCGCTTCGCTGCGCAGCCCCGAAGCGCGCGACGCGATCAAGCAGCTCGACGCCGACATCGGCATCATGGCCTACGTACTGCAGTTTGCGCCGCAGGACTTCGTGAACATTCCGCGGCACGGGACGATTCAGTACCACCCGTCGCTGCTGCCCAAGTATCGGGGACCGAGCTCGATCAATTGGCCGATCATCCGCGGTGACACCCGAACCGGCCTGTCGATCTTCCGGCCGAACGACGGCCTTGACGAAGGGCCGGTCATTCTGCAGAAGGAAACTCCGATCGAGCCGGATGACACGCTCGCCAGCGTCTATTTTGACCGGCTGTTCCCGATGGGGGTCGCGGCGATGCTGGAAGCGGCCGACCTGGTCGTGGCCGGACGAAATCGCGAAACGGTGCAGGACGAGTCGCAGGCGTCCTACGAGGGCTGGTGCCGCAGCGCCGAAGCGCGGATCAACTGGCCCAGCCATGTCGACTTCACGTACAACCTGATTCGCGGCTGCAATCCGGCGCCCGGGGCCTGGTGCACGTTCAATGGCAAAAAGATTCATATCTTCGATGCCCGCAAGCATCAGGTGCGCACGTTCGGCGCGGTCAAGGGCAAGATCGGCGAGGTCACCGAGATCGGGCCTGAAAGCCTGCGCATCACCTGCCAGGGTGGGCAGATCGAGGTGTTCAAAGCCAAGGGCGAGGACACAAAGAAGCTGCCGGCGCCGGAGCTTGCCTTAGCGCTCGGGCTCCAGACTGGCTCGCTGCTGGGGTAAGCCCGCAGCATTGATACACTCCGTTCATACGCCGGATGCTGAGACACCCTTCCGCCACGAGCGGAAGCGGGGCAGGGATCAGCGCGCAAGAAGTCGTCCCTCTCCCGTTTTCGATTGAAACAGGGTTGGTCTCAATGAAAATCGCCATCATCGGTGCCGGCGCGGTCGGCGGCTATGTCGGAGTCAGGCTGGCGTTGGCAGGCGACGACGTGACATTCGTCGCGCGCGGCGCCAATCTCGCGGCCATCCGTGCCAACGGCATCAAGCTGGTGCTGCCCGACGGTTCGGAACAGGTGGCGGCTTCGGTACGCGCGACGCAGGATTACGCCGCAGCCGGGCCGCAGGATGTCGTGATCCTGGCGATGAAGGCGCACCAGGTCGAAGCGGTCGCCGATGAGGTGCCCAAGCTGTTCGGCAAGGACACCGTCGTCGTCACGATGCAGAACGGGATCCCGTACTGGTACTTCCACCAGCACGGGGGCGAGCTGGAAGGCAAGTGCGTGAAGAGCGTCGATCCGCACGGCCAGATCCTGAGGAAGATCCCGCCGGAGCGTGTGATCGGCTGTGTGGTGTACCCGGCGTCCGAGTTGACGGCGCCGGGCGTGATCAGGTTGATCGAAGGCGATCGCTTTCCGGTCGGTGAGCTGGACGGCAGCACCAGCGGCCGTGTGACCGCGGTGTCCGAATGCTTCACCCGGGGCGGGTTCAAGGCACCGGTGCTCGACAACATTCGCGCGGAGATCTGGCTCAAGCTGTGGGGCAACCTCACCTTCAACCCGATCAGCGCGCTGTCGCGCTCCACCCTGGCCGACATCTGCCAGTATCCGCTCACGCGCGAGCTGGCGGCCGCCATGATGACCGAGGCTCAGCACGTCGCGGGCAAGCTGGGCATCACGTTTCGCGTGCCGCTGGAAAAGCGTATCGCCGGCGCTGAAAAGGTCGGCAAGCACAAGACCTCGATGCTGCAGGACGTCGAAGCCGGTCGCGATCCCGAGGTCGACGCGCTGGTGGGCTCGGTGGTGGAGCTGGGGCACCTGACGCGCACGCCGACGCCGCACATCGGCACCGTCTACGCACTGACCAAACTGCTGGCAAGGACGCTGGAAGAGGAGCGCGCCGCCCAAGCTCAGGTTCGCGGTGGTGCAAACTGAGCGCAGTTCTGTCTGGTACTACTGTGAGCGGTACTGTCGAATCGACTTGTCGGGATTTCGCCGGACGGACGCGGTAGCATAAAGGCGGTCAG
>DATBCI010000507.1:0-5324 GCA_036270555.1 Burkholderiaceae bacterium | reverse complement strand
CGCTGGAAGCCTGGCCGACCTGAGTCTGGAAGAACTCGGCAACATCCAGATCACGTCCGTATCGAAGCGCGCCGAGCGGCTTTCCGATGCGGCCGCGTCGGTGTTTGTGATTACCGCGGACGACATCAGGCGATCCGGGGTTCGCCGATTGCCGGACGCCTTGCGCCTGGCCCCCAACCTGGAAGTCACTCAGATCAATGCAGCCTCGAACGCGATCAGTGCGCGTGGGTTGAACGGAGCCGGCTCCGCCGCGAACAAGCTGCTGGTGCTGATCGACGGCAGGTCGGTTTACACACCGCTGTTCGCCGGCGTGTTCTGGGATGCCCAGGACGTGATGCTCGAGGATGTCGAACGCATCGAGGTCATCAGCGGGCCGGGCGGAACACTTTGGGGCGTCAACGCCGTCAACGGCGTCATCAACATCATTACGCGCTCGGCCGCCCACACACAGGGCAGCCTCGTGTCCGCAGGAATCGGCAACCGCGACGCCGATGGCGCGCTGCGCACTGGCGGGCCGTTGGGTGCTGACGGCCACTATCGGGTCTATGCGATGGGCTTCAGCCAGAAGCACACCCAGAATGACGCCGATGCCACGATCAACGACTCCTGGAATAAGAGCCAGGCTGGCTTTCGGATCGATTGGAGCCGGGCCGCCGACTCGGTAACCGCCCATGGCAACGTGTATCGGGCCTCGGAGGCTCAGCCGGAGCCGGGGTCGGTTAAGGTAGCGGGTCTGGTGCCACCGCTGGGCAACGTCTCAATTTCAGGGGCGAACCTGACGGGGCGCTGGAGTCGCGCGCTGGAAGGAGGCTCGAACCTGTCGCTGCAGGGCTACTACGACCGTACCGAACGCGACAATCCTCCAACGTTTTCCGAGACGCTCGATATCGTCGATCTGCAACTGCAACATTCGCTGCGACCCGTTGGTGTCCATTCGCTCGTGTGGGGCGCGGAATTCCGTTATGCGATCGATCACGTCGAGAACGCGACGCTCCAGGTGACGAATCTGGCGGGTTTTGCCGCTGGGCCGCCGAGGCCCATTATTGGATTCCTCCCCAATGACGCCGACCAGAGATGGCCCAGCCTGTTCGCGCAGGACGAAGTGGCGCTGCGCCAGGATGTGCGCCTGACGGTGGGCGCCCGTCTCGAGCGCAACGACTACACCGGCACGGAATTCCTGCCCAGCGTGCGGCTGGCGTGGAAGGTGGCACCGGAGCACCTGCTGTGGGCTGCGGCGTCGCGCGCCGTGCGCGCGCCTTCCCGCTTCGACCGCGACACCTTCGCCCCGGCCGCTCCGCCGTTCCTGCTGGCGGGGGGACCGAACGTCCGTTCCGAGGTCGCCAACGTGTATGAGATCGGGTACCGCGGCCAGCCGCTGGGCAGTCTGTCGTATTCGATCGCGCTGTACCACGCCGACTACGACCACCTGCGCACGCAGGAACTCGCGATCGGCCCGAGCGGCATTTCCGCCTTCTTTGCGAACCTGATGCGGGGTAACACCACCGGCATCGAAACGTGGGGAACCTATCAGGCGACCGCGACCTGGCGACTCAGTGCCGGGCTGAACGCGCTGCGCGAAAGGCTGGCGCTCAGCCCAGGCAGCTCGGATCAGATGGACGCGCTCAATCAGCAGGGTGGCGATCCGACTCACACCTGGACGCTGCGGTCCTCGTTCGACTTTCCCTACCGCACCGAGCTCGATGCGATGCTGCGGCGCGTTTCCGGGCTGTCCTACCCGATATCCACGCCTTTCGTTTCAGTGCCGGGCTATACGGCCTTCGATCTGAGGGCCGGGTGGAGGGCCCGGAGCGACTTGGAAATATCGATCGCAGGACGTAACCTGCTGTCGGGCGGCCACGGTGAATTGACGGATCCCCTGAGCCGGTCCCGCTTCGGCCAGGACGTGTTCTTCAAAGTGGCATGGCACACCTGACGCCGCACGAGCGCACATGCGCGATCGCACAACAGGCTGATCGCCGTATCGCTTGCCAGAAGCTGTTGGCGCTGGTGGTCGCCGGCGCCCCTTGGGGGCGCAGCCTGGCGCAAGGCGACCAAACCGACCTGCAGATCGCCGAATACCGAGTGAAGGCGGCGTTCCTGTACAAGTTCGCCAGCTACGTCGAGTGGCCCGCCCAGGTCTTCGACCGGCCGTCGAGCCCGTTCGTGATCGGCGTCTCGGGCGCCGACAGGCTCGGCGAAGAGCTGGGGCAGGTCGTCGTCGGACACTCGGTCGGGGGGCGGCCGGTGCTGATTCGCAAGGTGCGGCGCGGCGATTCGATCGACGGCTACCACATCCTGTTTGTCGGCGGCACCGACGGTGGCCGGCCGGCCGAGGTGTTGGCCTCCGCCAAGGGCAAACCCGTACTGACGGTGACCGAGTCGGCCGACACCTTTGCGCTCGGCAGCATCATCAATTTCGTGATCGTCGATGACAAGGTGCGTTTCGACGTCGCATTGCGCGAGGCCGAGCTGTGCAATCTGAGAGTCAGCGCGCGGCTGCTCTCGGTTGCCCGCAAGGTGCTGGGCGGGCCTTCATGACCCTTCGCCCAGCCCTCCTTCGCCCTCCCTTCCTTCGTCCTTCGGGCGTCGGAGGGCGAGCGGTCTTCGGCGGCCGGGTCAGCCCGCCGTGCCGAGGCGAGCGATGACGCCCGGATATTCGCGTTCACTGCGCGCCAAGCTGTTGGTCGTCATCCTGGCAACGACGCTGGTCGCGCTGGCGGTCGCGCTGGGCGCCATGATCGTGTATGACCTGCGACTGTATCGCGGCAAGGCCGTCGGCGAGCTCGAAACCCAGGCCGAGCTGCTCGGCAGAACCTCGGCGCCGGCGCTGCAGTTCGACGACCCGAAAGCGGCGCAGGAGAATGTGCAGCTGCTTCGGCTCAGGCCGGAGATCCAGGCGGCGGCCATTTACGATGCGCGTGGCGCGATATTCGCCAAGTACCTCTCGACCAAGGCACCGGACCTACCTTTCCCGAAGCTGCCGGAAGCCAGCGATGCCCACCAGGAGGGCAGGGACCTGGTCCTGTTCAAGCGTATCGAGGATGAGGGGCAGATTCTCGGAACGGTCTATCTGCGGGCAGATTACGAGCTGTACGGACGAATCCTGAACTACACGGGAATCGCCGCCCTGGTGGCGATTGCCGCCATGCTGGTTGCGATGCTGACGTCTTCCCGCATGCAGAACATCGTGACGCGCCCGATCCTGGCGATCGCCGGCATTGCGCGGCACGTCGTCACGAGCCGCGATTATTCAGTGCGGGCCGTAAAGACGACCGACGACGAGGTGGGAGCGCTCGCCGAGGCGTTCAACGACATGCTCGAGGAGATCCAGCAACGGGAGCTCGCCCTGCAACGTGAGGTGGCCGAGCGACGGCGCAGCGAATCGGAAATCACCCGCCTCTACGAAGAGGTGGAAATGCGGGTGCGGGAGCGCACGGCGCAACTGGAAGCCAGCAACTTCGAGCTGGGCGAAGCCAGGAAGGAAGCCGACCGAGCGAACGAGGCGAAGTCGGAGTTCCTGTCCAGCATGAGCCACGAGCTGCGCACGCCGCTGAACGCCATTCTCGGCTTCGGGCAGATCCTTGCCTCGGAAGCCCTGCCCAAGACCGAGGTGCAAAAGAAGGAGTTCGTCGGCCATATCCTGAAGGCGGGCAGGCACTTGCTGGCTCTGATCAACGAGATCCTCGATCTGGCCAAGATCGAGTCGGGTGGATTGACGCTGTCGCCGGAGCCGACATCCATCACGGAAGTGCTGATCGAGTGCCAGAAGCTGGTGGAGCCGCAGGCGGGTGAACGCGGCATCCGGATGGTTTTCCCGGCCGAGAGCCCGATTTACGTGATCGCCGATCGCACCAGGCTCAAGCAGGTCTTTCTGAACCTGCTGTCGAACGCGATCAAATACAACCGGGTCGGAGGAGCGGTGCTGGTGGGCTGCGAAATCGGAGAATCGCAGCGCGTCAGGGTCTCCGTCCAGGATACGGGCCCGGGCCTTCGTCCGGATCAGCTGCAGGCGCTGTTCCAGCCGTTCAACCGATTGGGCCAGGAATCCGGACCCGTCGAGGGGACCGGCATCGGGCTGGTCGTCACGAAAAAGCTGCTCGAGTTGATGGGGGGAACGATCGGCGCGACCAGCGCGGTGGGAGCGGGCAGCGTGTTCTTCGTCGAGCTGAACTCGGCAGCAATTCCGCCCGAGGCGGTCGAGATCGTGCCGGCCGAAGCACCGGTGGCCGTTCAGGCGTATGAGCACGATCCGGTGATCTCGACGCTGCTGTACGTCGAAGACAACCCGGCCAACCTGAAGCTGGTGGAAGAGATGATCCGGTTCCGCTCGGACCTTCGGCTCCTGTCGGCGCCTGACGCCCGCCTGGGAATCGAGTTGGCGCGCGCGCATCGGCCGCGCCTGATCCTGATGGACATCCACCTGCCGGGCATGCACGGCGAAGATGCCCTGAAGATTCTGCGCGAGGACCCGAAGACCTCGCACATTCCCGTGATCGCGATCACTGCCCATGCGATGCCGCGCGATATCGCCAAAGGGCTTGCGGCCGGGTTCTACCGATATCTGACCAAACCGCTCGCGCTCGACGCGTTTACCGAAGCCATCGACAGCGCGCTCGCCGCCACCGCCGCCGGCCAATAGAGCAGCTAAGCCGCCTGGGCGCGCGCGCGGTAGGCGCTGGGCGATGACCCGGTCCACGCCGTAAAGGCGCGGAAGAAGGTCGAGGTATCGGCGTAGCCGAGGCTGGCGGCGATCTGCGCAACCGACTGGTCGGACGTTCTCAACCGGGAAAGGGCCACGTCGCGCCGCAGGGCGTCCTTGATGGCTCGCAAGCTCGAACCCTCTTCCAGGAGGCGCCGCTCGACCGTGCGCGCGGACAGATTCAGCCGCTGCGCAACATCCCTGAGCGAAGGCACCGCCGGAAAACTCCTGGCCACCACATCACGCACCCGGCGAACCATTTCACGGTCGCGCCGGTACAGCGTCACGATCTTGCCCGGCGCTCCGGGCAGAAAGCTCGCGAGCGCCTCCTCATCCCGCCGGATGGGCAACTCCAGCAGGTTCGAATTCAGGCTGGCCGCCAGGTGGCGCGACCGGAAGCTCGAGCGCGCCGTGTAGATCAGCCGGTAGTCGGCCGCATGCGGCGGCTCGGCGTACGGAAAGGCCACCGAATCGAGCGTGAGATCGCGGTTCACCAGCCAACAGGCCAGGCCGTGCAACCAGCGAAGAATCCATTCCAGCGCGAACACCCGCCGCGGATCGTCGCGTTCGCGCTGCAGCGGACGCACCTCGGCGAATCGCAACTCCGAGGTCCCGGGCCCGGCGC
>DATBCI010000506.1:0-3362 GCA_036270555.1 Burkholderiaceae bacterium | reverse complement strand
CTCGGCCGGCGCCATGCCCACCAGCAGCAACGGATACTCGACGTTCTCGTACGCCGAGAGCACCGGAACCAGGCTGAAGGTCTGGAAGATGAAGCCGATGTTGCGCGCACGAAAGTCGGACACCGCATCGTCGGCGAGCGCCCCGAGGTTCTGACCGCACACCTCGACCGCGCCGCCGCTGGGCGAATCGATGCCACCGATGATGTTCAGCAAAGTCGTCTTGCCGCTGCCGGAGGCGCCGATGACGACCGAGAAGCGGTGATACGGAATTTCCAGGCTGATGCCTTGGAGCGCCGCCACATCGACCGCGCCCGACCGGTAGGTCTTTGCGACCGCGTTCAGCCGCACCACGGGCTCGGCCTTGTCACGTGCTGCCGTCGCAGCGGGCAGCCAATCCGTCCTTCCCATTTGCGTTCCCTCCTGATGCAAGATGTGGTACCGTTAAGTACCGATGGAGCGCATCCTACGGTACCACCCGGTACCATGTCAAGAGGAGCTTGTGCGACGACTCTCATCCAGCAATGAGCACGCGCGGCCGGCGCTGGAAAATCCGATGCGCGGCAGGATCCTGGCCGCCGCGTTTGCGGCGTTCAAGGAACTGGGCTATTCACAGGCGAGCACGCTGGAGATCGCCACCCGCGCCAAGGTGTCCAAGCGCGAGCTGTACGCCCTGTTCGGCAGCAAGCAGCAGATGCTGGTCACGTGCATTTCTGAACGGGCGCAGCGCATGCGGCTGCCCGACAATTGGCCGCCGCTGAAGGTTCGTGGCGACCTCGATACCGCGCTGGCCGCTTTCGGCGAAGTGCTGCTGCGCGAAATCAGCGACCCGGACGTCATCATGGTGTATCGCTTCGCAATCGCCGAGGCCGAACGCTCGATCGAAGTCGCTCAGGCGCTCGACACCCACGGCCGCAAGGCGGCCTGCGCTGCGCTGCGCGCAATGCTGGAGCAGGCGCAAGCCGGTGGCCTGCTGGATGACACTGATCCGGGCCGGATGGTTGGCCAGTTCATGTCGCTGCTGCTGGGTGACGTCGTGATGAGCCTCGCGATGGGACTCGCAAAGCGGCCGGGTCCGAGCGAGATCCGGCAACGCGCGCGCGAGGCCACGAACGCGTTCCTGCAGCTGCACCCAGGGCGCGCGCCGGGTGCCGCTGCGGCGCGCGCCGCCGGCCTTCGCCCTGGTGGCGTGTAACACCCGATTCAAAACGGCTCAGCAGAGCGCGGCGACCAGCGGACTGGCCGAGGCAGGCCGGCCGAGCAACTCGGCCAGCTCAGAGGCGGGCACCGGCTTGCTGAAGTAGAAGCCCTGGAACTGGTCGCACTGATGCGCGCCGAGGAACTCAACCTGTTCGCGCGTTTCGACACCCTCGGCGACGACCGTCAGGCCGAGTGCCCGCCCCATCGCGATGATGGCGTCTACGATCCCCTGATCGTCCGTGTCGTGCGCCAGGTCACGGATGAACGACCGATCGACCTTGATGGTATCGACCGGAAACAGCTTCAAGCTCGCCAGGGAGGAATATCCGGTTCCGAAGTCGTCGATCGCCAGCCGCACGCCGATCTTCTTGAACGCCATCAGCGTGGCCACGGCGCTCTTCGGGTTCTGCATCAGCGTGCTCTCCGTGATCTCGAGCTGCAGCCGCGCGGGCTCCATTCCCGTCTCCGTCAGAACCGACTCGACCGTTTCGAGCAGCAGCTCGTCGCCGAATTGCCGGGGCGAGAGATTCACGGCCACGCTGACCGGGGGCAGGCCAGCCTGATACCAGCGCACGTGCTGCTCGCAGGCAGCTCTCAGGACCCACTCGCCGATCGGCACGATCAGCCCGGTCTCCTCGGCGATCGGGATGAATTTCGCCGGCGGCACCACGCCCAGGTCGGGATGCTGCCAGCGCAACAGCGCCTCGACGCCGATCACGGCACCCTGCTTCGAATCGACCTTGGGCTGGTAGTGAAGGCGCAATTCGTTGCGTTCGAGCGCACGGCGCAGGCTGGACTCGAGCGCCAGGCGCTCGAGCGAGCTCGTGTTGAGCTGTGCGTTGTAGAAGCGGAACAGGTTTCTGCCGTCTTCCTTGGCCCGATACATCGCGATGTCGGCGTGCTTCATCAGCTCGCTTTCATCGGTCCCGTGGTCCGGATAGGTGCTGATGCCGACGCTGGCCGTGATACGGAATTCCATGGCGTTCAAGGTGACCCCGCGCGACACGGCGCCCAGGACCTTTTCAGCGACCGTCGCCGCGCGGCTTTCCTCTCCCAGCTCCGTCAGCATCACGACGAACTCGTCACCCCCGAGGCGCGCTACCGCGTCGCTCTCACGCAGGCAGGCCTTGAGCCGTTGTGCGACCTGCTCCAGCAGCTGATCGCCTGCATCGTGTCCCAGCGTGTCGTTGATCTGCTTGAACCGGTCCAGGTCTACGAACAGCAACGCAAGTCGCTTGCCGCTGCGCTTGGCCTGAGAGATCCCCTGTTCCAGCAGCCTGGCGAACAGCGTGCGGTTCGGCAGACCGGTCAGCCCGTCGTAGTACGCCAGGAACTCGATCCGCTGCGCGGCGAGTTGCCGCTCGCGCGCTTCCTGCGCGAGCAGGGCGTTCGCCTGGCTGAGCTCGAGCGTGCGCTGTTCGACCCGGTGCTCGAGCTGCTCGCCATGCTCGCGCAACGCGGCATGACTGCGGTCCAACTCCGCGGCCATCCGGTTGAACGCACCGGCCAGGGAGGCGACCTCGTCTTTGCCGCAGGCGCTTACCTGGACGCCGGATTGGCCTGCGTCGATGGCTGCGACGCCGCGCTGCAGCGCCTTGATCCGCCCCGCCAGCCGCGCCGCGACTTTCCAGCCGAACAGCGTCGAAAACAGGATACAGACGAGGCCCCCAACGGCAATCGCCAGCATCTCGCCGCGCTCGGCCGCCCGCAGCGCCCGGTAGATCGGCGTGTATTCGAGGACAACAGCCCCGACGATCGGACTGCGAGGGTCGCCCGGATCAGAGTAAAGCGGCACCGCGACCTGCATCGCAGGCTCGGGATACTGCAGGCTTTGCTCGCGGAACGCGCGCGGCTGGCCGTCGGCCATGGTTCGAGCGATCTCATCGCCGAGGTCCTGGTTGAAGATCTTTCCGATGTCGGCGTGCTCGGCGTCCGCGATCGTGATCTTGTGCAGATCGACCACGAACGCGTCGCGGCTGAAGTCCGCATGGACTCGGTCGATCAGTGCCTGCAGCGCCTGCGACTTGTGGATCGCGTCGCCCATGCCGGGCGGCACCAGCGTCCGCGCCACGTGTTCCGCCTCCAGCTGCGCGGCCCGCTCGATGGATTGCTGATCCATTGCCAGCGCCCATGCGACGAAGCCCGCGATGGCCAGGGCTACCAGC
>DATBCI010000505.1:0-4125 GCA_036270555.1 Burkholderiaceae bacterium | reverse complement strand
CGCGCAGATCCGGCGGCAGCGAATCCCAGAACTTGGTGTTGGCCACCACCACGTAGCCGATGTAACCGTGATTGGTCATCATCATGTACTTCTGAACTTCATGCATCTTCTGGGTGTAGATGTTCGAGGGCGTGTTTTCGTTGCCGTCGACCACGCCCGTCTGCATGGCCGAGTAGACCTCGGAAAACGCCAGCACCTGCGGGATCGCTCCCACCGCGCGCATTTGCGCATCGAGCACCTTGGACGACTGGATCCGTATCTTCTGCCCTTTGTAGTCTTCCGGGCGGCGCAGCGGCTTGTTGGCGGTGAACTCCTTGAAGCCGTTGTCCCAGAAGGCCAGGCCGGACATGCCATGCGCCTGCAGCAGCTTCAGCATCGACGCGCCGATCGGGCCGCGGGTGACCTTGTGCAGGTCGTCATAGCTGTCGAACAGGTAGGGCAGGTCCAGGGCTTCGAATTCCTTGACACCCATCGGACCGAACTTCGACGCCGACGGCGCCAGCAGCTGAACTGAACCGAGCTGCAGCGCCTCCAGTTCCTCTTTGTCCTTGTATAGCGTGCTGTTCGGATAGACCTCGACCTTGACCCTGCCCCCGGTGCGCTCCTCGACCAGCTTCTTGAAGTAGTCGGCGCCCTTGCCCTTGGGGGTGTCGGGGGTCACGACGTGGCTGAACTTGATGACGATCGGCGCCTGCTGAGCGCGCGCTGCGCACGCCAGGCACAGCGCTGCACCGAGAGCGGACAGAAGGACGCTGGCGCGGCCGATAGCCTTCATGATGCCTCCTTCGCTAAATCACGTGCAGTTGGCGCAGGCGCTCGATGTCGGCCGGCGCGTAGCCCAGGGCCGCCAGGATCGTGTCCGTATGCTGGCCCAGCGCCGGAACCGCGTCCATGCGCACCGCGGCGGCATCGGTCGCCCCGGGCGGCAGCGGCGCCGGAACCACGCCGGCCGGCGTGTCGACCGGCACCCAGCGCTTGCGCGCTTTCAGCTGCGGATGCTCCCACACCTCGTGCATCTCGTTCATGTGGGCGCTCGCGATCTGCGCGCCGTCGAGGCGCTGCACGACCTCTTCGGCGGTCAGCGAGGCGAATGTCTGCATGATGATCTCGGTCAACGGTCGCCTTGCCTCGGTGCGGCGGCTGTTGCTGTTGAAGCGATCGTCGGCCGCAAGCTCGGGCCGGCCCAAGACCTGATCGCAGAAGGCCTGCCACTCGCGCTCGTTCTGCAGGCCGAGCATCACGGTCCTGCCGTCGCCGGTCGCAAACGGCCCATAGGGATAGATCGTCGAATGAGCGGCGCCGGCGCGCGGCGGCGCCGGCGCACCGTCGAAGGCGTAGTACAACGGATGGCCCATCCACTCGACCATCGCCTCGAGCATCGAGATGTCGATGCGCTTGCCCCGCCCGGTGCGGCCGCGCTCGATCAGCGCAGCCAGGATGCTGCTGAACGCGTACATGCCGGCGGCGATGTCGGCGATCGAGCAGCCGGCCTTGGCCGGCGCTTCGGGGCTGCCGGTGACCGACAGGAAGCCCGACTCGCTCTGGATCAGGAGGTCGTAGGCTTTTTTGTCCCGATACGGTCCGTCCGAGCCATAGCCGGAGATGTCGCACACGATCAGGCGAGGAAGCCTGGCGCGCAGCGCCTCGTGGGACAGGCCCAGCCGCGTCGCGGCACCCGGCGCGAGGTTCTGTACCAGTACGTCGGCGCCGTCCAGCAGTCGGGCCAGGATCGAACAAGCCTCGGGGTGCTTCAGATCCAGCGTCAGACTTTCCTTGGAGCGGTTGGTCCACACGAAATGGGAAGACTGACCGCGTACCCGGCTGTCAAAGGCCCGCGCGAAATCGCCGGACTGCGGGCGCTCGATCTTGATCACACGCGCGCCCAGGTCGGCGAGCTGGCGCGTGCAAAACGGTGCCGCGATCGCGTGCTCCAGGGCGACCACCGCGATTCCGTCCAGCGGCCTCATGCGCTTGCTCAAAAAGAGCGGGGCAGCCCGAGCACGTGCTCGGCCACGTACGACAGGATCAGGTTGGTCGAGATCGGCGCGACCTGGTAAAGCCGCGTCTCGCGGAACTTGCGTTCGATGTCGTATTCGTGGGCGAAGCCATAGCCGCCGTGGAACTGGACGCAGGCGTTGGCGGCCTCCCACGACGCCTTGGCCGCCAGGTACTTCGCCATGTTGGCTTGCGCGCCGCAAGCCTCGCGCGCATCGAACAGCTCGCACGCCCGCCAGCGCATCAGGTTGGCCGCCTCGACCTCGATGTAGCTCTCGGCAATCGGAAACTGCACACCCTGGTTCTGGCCGATCGGCCGGCCGAACACCACGCGCTCGCCCGCGTAGCGGGTCACCCGGTCGACGAACCAGAAGCCGTCGCCGATACATTCGGCCGCGATCAGCGTGCGCTCCGCGTTCAGTGCGTCGAGCAGATATCGGAACCCTTGCCCTTCCTCGCCGATCCTGTGCTCGGCTGGGATTTCCAGGTTGTCGAAGAACAGCTCGTTGGTTTCGTGGTTGACCATGTTGGCGATCGGACGCACCGTCAGGCCCGACTGCACAGCGCGTTTCACGTCGACCATGAAGAGCGACATGCCCTCGGACTTGCGGGCGACCTCGTCGATCGGTGTCGTACGGGCGAGCAGGATCATCCAGTCGGAGTGCTGCACGCGCGAGATCCACACCTTCTGTCCGTTGACGATATAGCGATCGCTCTTTTTCAGCGCGCTCGTCCGGATCTTCGTTGTGTCGGTGCCGCTACCCGGTTCGGTGACGGCCATCGACTGCAGCCGCCACTCGCCGCTCGCAATCTTCGGCAGGAAAAGCCGTTTCTGCTCGGGCGATCCGTGGCGCAGCAGTGTGGCCATGTTGTACATCTGGCCGTGGCACGCCCCGGAGTTGCCGCCGCTGCGGTTGATCTCCTCCAGGATCACGGAGGCTTCGGCCAGCCCCAGGCCCGCGCCCCCGTACTCGGACGGGATCATGGCGGCGAGCCATCCGGCCCTGGTCAGCGCGTCGACAAACGCCTCGGGGTAGGCACGCTGCTGATCGGCCTTTCGGTGGTACTCGTCGGGAAACTGTGCGCACAAAGCGCGCAGCGCATCGCGCAGGTCCGGGTAGCGATCAGCGGCCGCCTTCAACACGGGGCTGCCGCTCGCCGCCTCACGCGGCCTCGACACTGGCATGCATCGCCAGCGCCCCCTCGTGATCGCGTGCCCACAGCGCGTAGGCGCCTTCGCCTTCGGCGCGACCGCATAGCGTGAAGCGGTTGATGTCGTACAACGGGCCCACCGCCTTGAACGAGAATCGGCGCACGCGAGCTTGCGGCACCTGGCGGCGCAGCAGCTCGAGCAGCAAGGTGGCGACCAGCGGACCGTGCACCACCAGCCCAGGATAGCCCTCGACCTTGCCGGCATAGCTGCGGTCGTAGTGGATCCGGTGGGCGTTGAACGTCAGGGCCGAATAGCGGAACAACAGGACCGGGTCCGCTGCGACCTCGCGCGAAAAGGCCTCGCTGGTCGGGGCGGCTTGCGGCGCCGGACCCATGGCGCTCGGCCGGGTGGCATCGCGATAGACGACATCGTGCTCCTCGACGATCGCGACCCCTTGCGGATTGGAGATTTCATGGCGCACCGTGACGAACACGAGGGGCCCGCTGTGGCCCTCCCTGAACCGGATGTCGGCGATGCGCGAGCTGCGCTCGATCCGATCACCGATCCGCAACGGATGCTGGAAGTCGAGGCGCCCTCCGGCCCACATGCGCAGCGGCAAGGGAACCGGTGGGAGGAAGCCGCCACGCCGGGCATGGCCGTCCTCGCCCAGGTCGCTTTGCCGGTCGCACGGTGTAAAGAAAATCCAGTGCCAGAGCGGGGGCACTTCGCTACCGGCCACCGCCTCGGGATCGTCACGGTCGAGCGTGGCCGCCAGCGCGGCGACGGGGCCCGCGCTCACCTGGTCGGCGCCGCGTTCGGTGCGGCCCAGCCACTGCTGCCAAGCTTGAGGGTCGAGGCTCATCGCTGCATTCTCGGACAGGTCGCTGCTCGCGAAAAGGGGAATTGTGAACAATCTCCTGCTTTCGTGAACGCATTGTTCAACGAGCGGGATGACACCGCGGCAGGTTCGATGGAAA
>DATBCI010000504.1:0-9107 GCA_036270555.1 Burkholderiaceae bacterium | reverse complement strand
GTGAGACCCGCGGCGCTGAGCTCTTTTTCGACCAAGCCCATCACGTTTCCGCTTGCGTCGAAAACCGGGCCGCCGCCGCTTGCCAACGGAGCGGAGGCGGAGAGCTGCACGAAGCGCGTGTCCCCCTGCTGACCGGAAAGGCTGCTGACGGTGGCGGATGCGACGTTCAGTGCGGCAGAGGCGCCATGAAGCGGAAATCCTGTCGCGGTCACCGGTTCTCCGACGTGAAGCCTTCCGATCCGGATCACCGCGACCGCTCCCGCGGCCGCAGGCACGCGCAGCAGCGCCAGGTCGTTCCGCTCGTCCGAGGCCTGGCTCTCGGCGGCCTCGCTTCCGTTGATCCGAAGCCGCTCACACCCGCGCACTGCGTGGAAGTGGGTGACGTAGTAAGTCGCCGAGACGCGAAATGCGGTTCCGGTCACATCCGGCTCACCCTTCAGAGCCCGGGGCGGCGCACGGCTCGCGCTTGCCTCCGCTCTGCCGGCGCTTGACTGAACCACCGGCTTCCACTGCCCGGCGGCGGCCTCCGCTTGTGTGCGTTGGGCGGGCGTCAGCGACTTCACGATTCGATCCCTGTTGCGCGCGGCATCCGGCACCTCGCGGGCGCTGGCCAGCAGCCACCAGTAGTAGGCTCGCATCTCATCTTTCGGAACGCCCTGCCCTTTTTCGTACATCACGCCCAGGTTGAACTGCGAGTCGCCATAGCCTTGCGCGGCCGCTCGCTGGTAGAGTTTGAAGGCCTCGGGATAGTTGATTTCGATTCCGTCGCCGAAGTAGTACGCGCTCGCCAGGTTGTGCTGCGCCGACGCGTTGCCCTGATCAGCCGCGCGTTGAAACCAGGCGATCGCTTCCTTCTTGTCCTGGGCCACACCTCGCCCGCGGTAGTACATGTTGCCAACGGCGAGTTGTGCCGCGGCGTAACCCTGCTCGGCCGCCTTGCGATACCAGCCCAAGGCAGCGGCGTAGTCCTGCTCGACGCCGTCGCCCTGCTCGTCATGGATTCCCAGGTTCAGCTGCGCTTGAGGATTTCCCTTTTCGGCCGCCTTGCGGAACCACATCACCGCGGTCTGCGGGTCTTTAGGCACCCCATGGCCATCGCTATAGAGGATTCCAAGGGCGGTTTGCGCGTTCGAATCGCCCGTGTCCGCCAATCGAAGGTACTCGGCGTATGCCGCCTGATAGTCGCCTCGCTCGAATGCGGCCTGGGCGTCCGCCAGATTCGCTCTCGCCGGGACGGCGCAAGCGAGCAGCACCACGCTGCTTGCATACAGGAAATGAAGGAGAGGCCGCATCACCGCAGTTTCTTGAGCGCCGGCCGCTGAAGCTTGGGCCGCGGCGGATCTACCGGCGCGGCTTGTTGGCCTTGCCGCGTCCGAGCGCCAGCTCGATGCGCCGCTGTTTGGCCTGGTCCATCTCGTCGAAGGCCTTCTTGCGGTCCAGGCCAAGTCTGCGTTCGAAGAACTCGAACCAGATGAAGGCCACCACAAACGGCAGGGCCCACCAGTACCACTTCATACCCGCGAACGGCCCGATGCCCAGGAAGTGCAGCACCATCAGGACCACCCCTGTCACGATCAGCCACATCGCTCGACGCTCCCGCGTCCCTGGCCCAGAAGAGTCAACTATAACCGTCTGCGTGACCGGTTCTTTTGATCCGTGGCCCGTAAACGGCGCGTTTTTCTTCCTTGGAGGACCGTTGCAGGCGCCTGTCCCGGGTCAACGGCCGCAGGCACAGTTACGTTAACATCGAGGAAACTAGGTAGTCCCTTCGGACTGCGGTTGTTGTCTCGCAGACCCGCCCTACCCCACGTTTGGACCATCGTTGAGGAGAGACCTTGATGACACGCGTTATCACAGCCCTCGCGGCCATCGGTGCCCTGCTGATCAGCACGGCCGCGTCAGCCCAGCTGGACCTCGCGAAGCAGAAGAACTGCCTGGCCTGCCATGCGGTCGACAAGAAGTTGGTCGGACCGGCCTATAAAGATATCGCCGCCAAGTACGCCAATGACAAGGACGCTGGGGCCCGGCTCGCCAAGAAGGTGCGCGAGGGTGGAGTCGGCGTGTGGGGCCAGATCCCGATGCCCGCCAATCCGCAGGTGAACGAGGCCGAGTCTCTCCAGCTTGTCAAATGGGTCCTGTCGCTGAAGTAAGCAGCGACGGTCCGAAGCGACGGGGCGCCTCAGGCGCCCCGTCGCCGTTTGAAAGTAGAATTTGCGATTCTGCGCGCGCCCGCCGAAGCAGAGGAGTCCGCTATGTCATACAAGATTGCTGCACTGGGGATGGTCATCGTCGCGGCATGCGTACTGTCCGCCTGCAAGCCGGGCAGTGCCGATCAGGCGGTGATTCGTATCGGATCGGCTGCCCCGTTGACCGGTGAAATTGCCCACCTGGGCAAGGACAATGAAAATGGGGCCAGGTTGGCAGTGGACGACATCAACGCCGCCGGCGGCGTGAAGCTGGGAGACAAGACCTACCGGCTGGAGCTGGTCGGAGAAGACGACAAGGCGGATCCCCGCGAGGGCACGCTGGCCGCGCAAAAGCTGGTCGATGAGGGCGTGATCGCCGTGGTCGGGCACCTGAATTCCGGCACCTCGATACCCGCCTCGCGCATCTACGCCGAAGCCAACGTGGTGCAAATCTCGCCGTCGTCGACCAACCCCAAGTACACCCTGCAGGGTTTTCGAACCACCTACCGGGTGCTGGCCAACGACAATCAACAGGGCGCCGTGCTGGCCGATTTCGCGGCGAACCAGATGAAGGTCAAGCGGGTCGCGATCGTGGACGACCGCACGCAGTACGGACAAGGCTTGGCGGACGTGTTTGAGAGCGTGATCAAGGACAAGGGCGTGGACATCATCGATCGCGAATTCACGACCAACAAGGCGACGGATTTCAATGCGATCCTGACCAAGATCCGATCCATGAAACCCGACCTGGTGATGTTCGGAGGGATGGACAGCGTTGCCGCCCCTTTGGCCAAGCAGATGAAGGAACTGGGCATGAAGTCGCAACTGCTGGCCGGCGACGGCTCGTGCGATCCGAGCTTCATCTCGATCGCCGGCGATGCCTCGGGCGTGCTGACCTGCACGATGGCCGGCCGGGCAATCGAAAAAATGCCGAAGGGCGAGGACTTCGCTACGCGCTACAAAGCCAAATTCGGCACCGAAGTCAAGCTTTACTCGCCCTACTCCTACGACGCCGTCTACGCGATCGTCGACGCGCTGAAGCGGGCCGGGCGCCCTGACCGTGTTGCGCTGGTCGACGCGATGCCCAAGACGAACTTCGAGGGCCTGACCGGGCACATCGAGTTCGACGAGCATGGCGACCTGAAGAACGGCGAGATCTCGGTGTACGACATCAAGGATGGCAAGCTGAATCTGGTGTCGAGCGTTCACTAAACCGCAAGCGACCGCCGCCCTTCTCCGCCAGTGCGCATCGCATCTTGCTAGCATCCGCTCCGGGTGCAGCAGCGGGGCCTAGAACGACTCCTAATTGAGCGCCCCGCGGGAGGGATCGGATGGACACGCTGGTTCAGCAGGTCATCAACGGCCTGGTGCTGGGTAGCCTGTATGCGCTGATCGCGCTGGGCTACACGATGGTCTACGGCGTGCTGAATCTGATCAATTTCGCGCACGGCGACGTGTTGATGGTCGGCGCAATGGCAGCGCTGAGCGCGGTCGGCGTGTTGCACGGCCTGTGGCCGGGTCTGCCCGGCTGGGCGCTGCTGATCCTGGGAATGCTGGCGGCCATTCCGGTGTGTGTGTCGCTGAGCCTGGTGATCGAGCGGGTCGCCTATCGCCCGCTGCGCAACGCGCCCCGGCTCGCACCGCTGATCACCGCGATCGGCGTGTCGATCCTGATCCAAACGCTGGCGATGCTGGTTTGGGGCCGCAACTACCTCACCTTCCCGCAGCTGCTGCCGGAGGCCCCGATCCATATCGGCAACGCGACGATCAGCGTCACCAAGATCGTCGTCATCGTGCTCGCCGCCGTGATCATGGGCGCGCTGTTGTGGCTGGTTCAATCGACGCGGCTGGGACGCGCGATGCGTGCCACCTCGGAGAACCCGCGCGTCGCCAGCCTGATGGGGGTCAATCCGGATTCGGTGATCGCGACGACCTTCGCGATCGGCGCGGGACTTGCGGCTGTGGCGGGCGTGATGATCGAGGCGACGTACCAGGTGGCGCATTTCTACATGGGGTTCATCCCCGGCTTGAAGGCGTTCACCGCGGCCGTGCTGGGCGGCATCGGCAACATTGCGGGCGCGATGGTGGGTGGCATCGTGCTCGGGTTGATCGAGGCGTTGGGCGCGGGCTATATCGGCCAGTTGACCAACGGCATCTTCGGCAGCAACTACCAGGACGTGTTCGCCTTCATCGTGCTGTGCACCGTGCTGATCCTGCGGCCATCCGGGCTGATGGGTGAGCGCGTCGCCGACCGAGCCTGAAGCCGCGACCATGAGCGACCCGGTGGCTGCCGAACGCGGAAATCCGGCCGGATCCGCGGGCGGCCGCTCCCCTTCCCAGGTCTACGCGGCCACGGCTGCAGTGGGCCTGGCGCTGATTGCCCTGCCCTGGCTGCTGGGCCCATTCGGGAGCGCCTGGGTACGGGGCCTGTGCTTCGCGGCGCTGTATGTGATGCTCGCACTCGGACTGAACATCGTGGTGGGCTTCGCCGGACTGCTCGACCTGGGCTACATCGCCTTCTACGCGGTCGGCGCCTACACCTATGCGCTGCTGGCCTCGCCTCACCTGACCGAGCACTTCCCGGCCCTGGCGCACGCCTTTCCAGGCGGATTGCACGTATCGATCTGGATCGCACTGCCAATAGGCGCTTCGTTGGCGGCCGCTTTCGGCATCCTGCTGGGGGCGCCGGTCCTGAAACTGCGCGGCGATTATCTGGCCATCGTCACCCTGGGATTCGGAGAGATCATCCGGATCTTCCTGAACAACCTGAACGCGCCATTGAACTTCACCAACGGCCCATCGGGCATCACGCTGATCGATCCGGTGCGGATTGGCAGCCTGGATCTGGCCCATCCGGGCAGCGTTCTGGGTTTTCGCCCGTCTTCGCTGATCCTTTACTACTACCTGCTGGTGGCAATGGCGCTGCTCGCGATCCTGGTGTGTGTCCGCCTGCAGGACTCGCGTTTGGGCCGCGCCTGGATGGCGATCCGCGAAGACGAAGTCGCCGCGCGAGCGATGGGAATCAACGTGCGCAACGTGAAGCTGCTCGCGTTTTCACTCGGTGCCACATTCGGAGGGGTCGCCGGGGGCCTGTTCTCGGCGTTCCAGGGATTTGTATCGCCCGAGTCGTTTTCGCTGATGGAGTCGATCGTCGTGCTGTCGATGGTCGTGCTCGGCGGTCTGGGGCACGTGCCGGGCGTCGTGCTGGGAGCCGTGATGCTCGCCATGCTGCCCGAGGCGCTGCGGCATACCGCTGTTCCGCTGCAGGAGGCGTTGTTTGGCCGCGTGCTGATCGATGCCGAAGTGCTGCGGATGCTGCTGTACGGCATGGCCACGGTCGGCATCATGCTGTACCGGCCGCGCGGCCTTTGGCCGGCTCCCGAGCACGGCGCGCGGCGCACGCTGGGGCTGCTGCGCGCGGCACGGCCGGCCGTGGCGCCATCGGGGTCGCGCGATGGCTGAGTGCGCGCTGCGGGCGGGGTCCGTCAACAAGCGCTTCGGAGGGCTGCAAGCGCTGTCGGACGTACAGATCCAGATCGAACGCAACCAGATCTACGGGCTGATCGGGCCCAACGGCGCCGGCAAGACGACCTTCTTCAATGTGCTCACCGGCCTGGTGAAGCCCGACTCGGGCAGCTTCGAGCTGTACGGCCTTCCATACTGGCCGGCCGACGCGCATCGGGTCGCGAAGGCCGGCATCGCACGCACCTTCCAGAACATCCGCCTGTTTCCCGACATGACGGCGCTCGAGAACGTGATGGTCGGGCGCCACGTGCGCACGCACGCCAATGCGCTGGATGCGGTGCTGCGCACGCGGCGCGCCCGCACCGAAGAGGCGTCGATCCGCCGCGACGCGCAGCGGCTGATCGACGACATCGGCATCGGACGCTACGCCAGTCACCTGGCGCGCACGCTGCCGTACGGAGATCAGCGCCGCCTGGAGATCGCGCGCGCACTGGCCACCGAGCCGCGGGTGCTGGCGCTGGACGAGCCGGCCGCCGGCATGAACGCGACCGAAAAAGGCGCGCTGCGCGAGCTGCTGATCTACATCCGCGCCAAGGGCATCACGATCCTGTTGATCGAGCACGACGTGAAGCTCGTGATGGGCCTGTGCGACTGCGTGACCGTGCTGGACTACGGCAAGGTGATCTCGGTGGGAACGCCGATGCAGGTGCAGCGCGACGCGAGTGTGATCGAGGCCTACCTGGGCCGCGCCCACACCGAACTGCCGCCGCGCCAGGGCCCGCCCTCATGATGACGCGGTCGGCGCTGCGCGTCGCCCGCCTGAGCGTCAGCTACGGCTGCATCGAGGCGGTCAAGTCGATCGACCTCGAGGTGCGCGAAGGCGAACTGGTGGCGCTGATCGGGGCCAACGGCGCCGGCAAGACCAGCTCGCTGAAGGCGATCGCGGGCCTGTTGCCGTGGAGCGGATCGATCGAGTTGTTCGGGGAACCGATCCAGGCACTGGCCGCCCACCAGCTGCCCGCGCGCGGACTGGCGCTGGTGCCAGAGGGCCGAGGGCTGTTCGCCCGCATGACGGTTGCCGAAAACCTACAAATGGGAGCATTCAAGCGGCGCGATGGCGAGGTCGCGCACGACTTCGAGCAGATGTATCAGCGCTTCCCGCGGCTGAGGGAGCGCTCGAACCAGCTGGCCGGCACGCTGTCGGGGGGCGAGCAGCAAATGCTCGCGATGGCGCGCGCGCTGATGTCCCGGCCCCGGCTGCTGCTGCTCGATGAGCCGTCGATGGGGCTGTCGCCAATCCTGGTCGAGCGGATCTTCTCGGTGATCCGCGAAGTATCCGAGCGAGGCATCTCGATTCTGCTGGTGGAGCAGAACGCACGGCTCGCCCTGGAGCTCGCGCACCGGGGCTACGTGATGGACTCCGGCCTGATCAGCTTCTCAGGCCCCGCGTCCGAGCTGCTGCACGATCCGCGCGTACGCGAGGCCTACCTGGGCGAGTCGGCCTAGCAGGCCGTCACACAACGACCGCGTCGGGCGACTCCCCTCTCCCGCTTGCGGGAGAGGGGCCGGGGGCGAGGGTTCAGAACGAGTATCCGACCGAAAATACCAGCGCTTGCGGATTGAAGGCGACGTAGCTCTTGCGAACGATGCCCGCCGTATTGGCTTCGAGATGGCTTGCGATCTCGGCGGCGTTAAACGAGGCGTGCACAGTCCAGTGCTTCATGACATGGTAGACGGCTCCGACCGAAGCGGCTGGACCGATTGAATTCGTCAATGTGACGTAGGTCGGGCCGCCCAGCGCGGCCTGCCCCGCCGCATTGATCTCGCGGTCGTAGAAGTGGGTGAAGTTGATGCCAAGCCCGACGAAAGGTCGGAACCTGGTCGATTCGTCGAAGAAGCTGTAGTTCAGCAGGACACTCGGCGACAACCACTTGACGGTTCCCACCGTCACACCGTTCCACGGCGCCGACCCCAGCGCCGCCGGACCCTTGCCGATCGTATCGGTCCTCGGCGGCACCCCCGCCGCGAGCTCCAGGTCGAAGTGCGAACTCAAGCGCCGCAGGTACGCAAGGTACACCGTCTGCACATTGCCCACGTCCGCCGAGACACCCGGAGGCACGAACGGGCCCTGCACCTGATCGGCCGCAGTGTGGTAGAAGACCGCGTACATGCCGAGCCGAGCCGTATTGCTGTCCTGCGCCAGCGCCCCGGTCGAGCAAGCCAGCAGTGCCAGCGCGGCGCCCAGGGAGGCGATCGATGTTGTGGTTTTCATGGATCGATCCTCTGCCCTTAGAACTGACTGAAAAAGCCGCGCGCCGAAGCCGCGCAGAACGGTGGAACCAGTGTCCCGTGGTACGCCTCGGTCACCGCAGCCGCGCCTCCGTCGGTTGCTCCAGCCGCCACCGCAGCAGCAGCCACCGCGGCCTTGGCCGTCGCGAATCCGACCTTGGCGGCGGCAAACGGATCGGTCGGCCCGCTCGGGGCTGAGTCGACATCGAGCACGGTCAGCAGCTGCGGCGCTGCCAGTTGAGGCGTCCAGAAGCCCTGCATCTCCAGCGTATTGACCGAATAGAAGACGGTCGGATCAGCGTTGCCACCGCACAGGAGCACCGGGCTGAGCGGAACCCAACTGCGCAGATCGTTCTTCTTCAAATCGACCCGAATGCCGAACTGCGGATTGGCCGGCGGCAGTCCGGTTCTCGCCGGAGGGGGCACGTCGCCGTCCGGATTGGCGAGGGCATCAAGCAGGTACGCCCCTCGATACTCGTTGGTGATCAGGTTGCTGGTGCCGAATCCCAGCGCAAACAGTTCCGCCTGCTGCGGTGTGATCCCGGGCTGGGTCGTGGGCGTGGGCGGCGTGATGCCCGCAAAAGCGGGCGCCGGCGGCGTGCTGCTGAACAGCGTCGTCAACGGCAGCTTGCCGTCCTTCACGAGGGTCGTAAACGACATGCCGGGCAGCAGCATGTCGAAGCCGGTCGCGTAGGTCGGTTCGACGACGTCGGTGACGGCTTGATAGACGTTCTGGTAGGCGTGCTGGTAACTCGACACCAGCAACGGGGCGAACTCGGTCGAACCGAGGTTCACGTCGCCGTAAAAGATCGCGTCGCCAAACGAGGACGCCGCATAGGGTCCCGACATCGGCGCCGACGCCGTGACCATCATGCCGGCCTGCTGCATCGCGCGATGGGTGGCCATCGCGACATGGCCTCCCTCGGAATATCCCGTGACAAACAGGACGCCGCTGTCGAGCGTGCTGGCCGCGGGGACGTGCCCGAGGGCCGAGCGCGCGGCCGTCAGCGCGTTGATCATGTCCTGGCCAAGCGCATCGGCGTTCAGGAACGGGTGATAGGTCAGCGGCGAACTGTCGTAGCCCGGATAGTTGGGCGCAACCACGATGTAGCCCTGCGCGGCGAACATCGCGGCGATCAAACCCGATTCGGACGCTGCCTCGTTGGT
>DATBCI010000503.1:0-4155 GCA_036270555.1 Burkholderiaceae bacterium | reverse complement strand
TTGAGCCCGACTATTCGGACAGCTTGCTGTTGTCCCCGGCGTTAACGAGCCACGCTAGGCGAGGAACTGCAGAGTCACAGGCACCTGGCGGCGCAACAGTGCGGCGCGGGCGGGCCATTGCGCCTGGGGATCCATCGTCTCGAGAAACCGCGCCTCGCCGCCCACCAGCGTTGCGATCGGCACGCCGTCGCGGTACAGGACCCGATGGCCGGTCAGCGCCGACACGCGAGAACCGGGGGTCAGGATTCCGACCAGGTTCAACGGGTCGGCGCCGCTCAGGCTCACCAATGCGCCGGTGCGTTCCCGCCGGCGCACATCGCGCAACAAACCGATCGCTTCGGGCGCCGCGAACTGTTCGCCGGTCATGCCGGCCACGAAGCGCCCCCCGCGAATTTCGCCGCGCGCCTCCAGCCGCCGGTAGATCCTCAACAGATCCCGCCACGGCGGCAGCCAGTCGGCCTCGCGCGCGACCAGTCGCCAGAACACGACCCCGTAGCGTCTTAACAGCGTGCGTGCCACGTGCTCGGCCACCTCGCGATCGTGGGCCGTGTTGGGCGATTCGCCACTCGCCGGTCGTTTGCGTCGCGCCAGCGCCCAGCGCCCGGCGTCCTCGATGCCGAACAGCGCCGTGCGGCGCATGCGCCGGCCGCCGCCGTGCCCATCCAGGCTGCGCCGCCGCTCCGACGGCACCAGCAGCGCGCGCAGGCCGCCAAAGCCATCGGCGTTGACCAGCCCTTGCGCCACCAATTCGCCCAACGCGTCTTCGACCTGCGTGCGCAGCAACTCGGTGCCGTCGACGATCTCGTCAAAGAAGGAGGCGCCGTGCGCGCCGATGAAGTCGACGACCCGCTGCGCGCGCGAGCTCAGGGGCGTGCCGCCGCCATCGCGCGCCAGTGCAGACCAGATCGGCAGGTTGCGCCGGGACGCCAACGCGATCGGCGTGGTTCGCACCGGACTCGGCGCTCGCTCGCCGCTGGACTGCAGTGGGGCGATCCGGGTCCACACCACGCGCCCGGAGCGGCTCAGCTCATCGAGCCACACCGGGTCGTACTCGTTGACCCGCGCCGGCAGTATTTCGGTTTCCCACGCGGCGGCGGGTGCCTCGAAGCCTTCGAGTTGGGCCACGATGCTGGCCACCGCGTCGGCGCCCTCGACCCGTGCCTCCGGCGTGACGCGCTGCCACTCGAAAAGGAAACGCAGGAAGTCACGTGCCTCGACCGGTTCGATTTCCTGCCGTAACCGGTTCACGGTGTAGCGATGGATGCGGGCGAGCAGCCGCCGCTCGCACCACTCGTTGCGGGATTCACCCGGCGTGAAGTTGCCACGCATCACCGAGCCTTCGGACTCAAGGCCCACCAGCGCAACCTCAATCGATGCCTCAGGCAGTTGGAGCGAGTGCGCCAGGTCGCTCGCGCTGACCGGCCCCAGCCCCTGCAAGCGATCGCGCACGATCTCGACCAGGGCGTCTTCGCGCGTCCACGCTTTTCGGTATTCAGCCGGCGCCTCGATGGCCGGCTCAGGCCTGGCGCCCGGAAAGATGGCTTCGAATTCGGGCAGGCGTTCGGCGGCAACCCACGCGGCGTCCCCGCCGAAGCGCAGACAGGTCACCCGCCGCGCAGCCGCCAGCTCGTCGATCAGTGGGCGCCAGAGCGCTTGCGCATCGATCTCGGCGCCGGTCAGGAAGGCGAGGCTCAGCAACGCATCGTGCAGTTCGTCCGCGCTGCGCGCTTCGGGCCACACCTCCTCGCGTACGCGCCGGATCGCATCGAGGTCGAGCCGGCCCAGGTCGGCAGCGGTCTCGGCGTCGATCCAACGCCGAGCCAGCACCGCCTGAGTGCGACGTTCTTCCAACGGCGCGTCGTCCAGAAAGGCGTAGGGGCGCGCGGCCAGGATCTCGAGCGCGAGCGGCGACGGCTCCGTCAGGTCGCGCGCGACGACCTCGATCTGACCACCCTCGATCGCCCGCAACACGCGCTCGAGGCCGTCCACGTCCATCGCCTCGTGCAGGCAATCGTCGATCGTCTGGCGCACCAGTGGGTGGTCGGGAATCTCGCGGTCGCCCACGATGTTTTCACCGCAGGCGACCTGATCGGGGAAGATCGTCGCCATCAAATCCTCGGCCGCCATCCGCTGCAGCTGCGGTGCCACCTTGCGCCCACCCTGGAAGCGCAACAGCGCCAGCGCCACCGAGGCGTTCCAGCGCCACCGCGTCCCGAACATCGGCGCAGCCAGCAGCGCCTGCACCAGCAGCGGCCGCACCGTGGCGGCGCTCAGGTAGCGTGCCACGTCGGCCAGCGGGAAGCTGTGGGCGGTGGCGAGCGAAAGGACGATCGCGTCCTCGGTCGCTGCGGCCTGCAGCTCGAAGTCGAACTTGCGACAAAAGCGCTTGCGCAGCGCCAGGCCCCAGGCACGATTGATCCGGCTGCCGAACGGCGTATGCACCACCAGTTGCATGCCGCCCGATTCGTCGAAGAAGCGCTCCAGCACGATCCGGTCGAGTGTCGGCAGCACGCCCAGCGCGGCCTGCGCGGCAGCCAGGTAGTCGACGACCTGCTCGGCCGCGGTGTCAGCCAGCCCCACCGTGCCGGTCAGCCAGGCGAGCGCTGGTGCGCGTCCGCCGGCGCTGAGGCGCGCCGCGATCGTTGCGCGCAGGTCGGACACCGCCTGTGACAGCTCCGCTGTGCGTCCAGGCGCCTCGCCCAGCCAGAACGGCATCGTGGGCGCCTGGCCGCGCGCATCCTCCACGCGCACCGTACCGCGCTCGACGCGCATGATCCGATAGGAGTGGTTGCCGAGCTGGAACACGTCTCCGGCCAGGCTCTCGATCGCGAAGTCCTCGTTGATCGTTCCGATCACTTGCGCCTGCGGCTCGAGCACGACGGTGTAATCGGCGGTGTCCGGGATCGTTCCGCCGGACGTGACCGCGGCCAGTGCCGCCCCGCGCCGGCCGCGCAACATGCCGTTGACGGCATCGCGGTGCACGTGGGCGCTGCGCCGTCCGCGCCGGGTGTGGAAGCCCTCGGAAAGCATTCGAACGACTTCGCCAAACTGCTCGCGCACCAGTTGACGGTATGGTGTGGCACGCCGCACGCGGGCAAAGAGCGCCTCTTCGCTCCATTCCTGCAACGCGACCTCGGCCACGATCTGCTGCGCCAGCACATCGAGCGGCGCGGCGGGAAGCGAGAGGCGGTCGAGCTCGCCGCGGCGAATCGCATCCAGCAGCGCCACGCATTCGCACAGCTCGTCGCGCGACAGCGGGAACAGGCGCCCCTTCGGCACGCCGCCGACCGCGTGCCCCGAACGGCCGACCCGCTGCAGCAGCGCGGCGATCGAGCGCGTCGAGCCGATCTGGCACACCAGGTCGACATCGCCAATGTCGATCCCCAGCTCGAGCGACGCGGTCGCGACCAGCGCGCGCAATTCGCCCCGCTTCAGTCGTCGCTCGGCATCCAGCCGCTGCTCGCGCGCGAGGCTGCCGTGATGCGCGGTGACGAACTGCTCGCCGATGCGCTCGGACAGGTGGCGCGCTGCGCGTTCGGCCAGGCGGCGCGTGTTGACGAATATCAGCGTGGTGCGATGTTCATTGACCAGTTGCGCCAGCCGGTCGTAGATCTGCTGCCAGACTTCGCCTGCCATCACGGCTTCCAGCGGCGCCGGTGGCAGCTCGATGGCCAGGTCGCGCTGGCGTATGTGCCCGGTGTCGACGATCGCGCAGGCGGGTGACCCATCGGCATGCACCCGGTCGCCAACCAGGAAACGGGCGATCTCCTCGATCGGCTTCTGGGTCGCCGACAGCCCGATCCGCACGGGTTCGCGTCCGGACAGGGCCTCGAGGCGCTCCAGCGACAGGGCCAGGTGAGCGCCGCGCTTGTTCGGAGCCAGCGCATGGATCTCGTCGACGATCACGGTTCGGGTCGATGCGAGCATCCCGCGGCCGGCCCGGCTGGTGAGCAGGATGTACAGCGACTCCGGCGTCGTGACAACGATGTGGGGCGGGCGGCGGCGCATCCGCTCGCGCTCGCTTTGCGGCGTATCGCCGGTGCGCACCTGTGTGCGGATCTCGACATCCGGCAAACCCAGCCGTTCGAGCTCGGCGCGGATTCCGGCCAGCGGCACCTCGAGGTTGCGCTGGATGTCGTTCGACAGCGCCTTCAG
>DATBCI010000502.1:0-5240 GCA_036270555.1 Burkholderiaceae bacterium | reverse complement strand
CGAGTTCGGCCAGGTGCTGAAAGAGGGCGTCGGCGAGGATTCGGCCAATCGCGAGCGCATCGCGCGCCTGTTGCGGTTCCGCACCAGCACCTCGGATGCCGTCCCCGACGTCTCGCTCGCCGAGTACGCGAGTCGTGCTGCGAGCGAGCAGAAGAGCATCTTCTATCTGACGGCCGAATCGCTCGAGGCGGCGCGCGGCAGTCCGCATCTGGAGATCTTCCGCAAGAAGGGCGTTGAGGTGCTCCTGCTGACCGATCGCGTCGACGAATGGATGGTGGGGTTCCTGACCGAGTTCGACGGCAGGCCGCTTCAATCGATCGCCAAGGGAGACCTGGACCTGGGCCCGTTGGCCGCTGACGAAGACAAGGAGGAGCAGCAGAAGGTCGCGGACGAATTCAAGGAGCTGCTCGAGCGCGTCAAGCAGGCGCTGGGCGATCGGGTGGCGCAGGTGCGCCTCAGTACCCGGTTGACGGACTCCCCGGCGTGCGTCGTGGTTGACAAGGATCAGATGAGCGCAAATTTGCAGCGGCTGTTGAAGGCGGCCGGGCAGAGCGTTCCGGCCTCGCCGCCGATCCTCGAGTTGAACAGCCACCATCCGCTGGTCAGCCGATTGCGAACCGATGATGCGCGTCTGAGCGACTGGGCCGCGCTGCTGCTCGACCAGGCGGTGCTGGCCGACGGCGGTCAACTCCAAGACCCGGCCGGCTACGTCAAACGTGTCAATCAGCTGTTACTGAGTGAAGTCTCGAAAGGTGGGTGAGCGGCGCAGCAAGGGCTTCGCCCCGGTGGTCGACGCCGGCATCCGCGTGCTCGTGCTCGGCAGTTTCCCCAGCGCGGCGTCACTGGCCGCGCACCAGTACTACGGTCACCCGCGCAACCAGTTCTGGCGGATTCTGGGCGCGATATTCGGTGAATCCCTGGCGGACCTGGCTTATCCCGAGCGTCTCACGCGCGTGCTGGCGCACCGCGTCGGCATCTGGGATGTTTATGCCACTTGCCGTCGCACCGGCAGCCTGGACTCGCAGATTCACGCGCCGATGTCGAACGACCTGGCCAGTTTGCCGAAGCTGGCGCCGCGTTTGCGGGCGGTTGCGTTCAACGGACAGGCGGCCGGGCGGTTCCGAGGTCGCGCGAACGAGCTCGGATACGCGTGGAGCGTGCTGCCTTCGACCAGTCCGGCGCACGCGGCGCGCCGGTTCGAGGACAAGCTGGCTCTGTGGATGGCCTTTTTCGAGGCTTGGTGCTGAGGCGGGAGTGGGGTTAAGCTCGAATCGCCGATTGTGGGGGCGACGGACCGTGCAGCGACACATTGCCGATGGATGAGGAATCGTTTGACCGGATGCTCCAGGGGACGGAGTCGCCGGTCTCGTCTCGCCGCCGTGCCCAGTATCGGAGTCTGTTCGAAGACTGCTGGACCCCGATTCGGACCGTCTTCGAGAGCAAGCTGCAAGGCGCGTTGGTCGAGACGCTGGGCTCGCTGGCTAAATCGCCCGATGAGGCCGAAGCAAAGCGTGTCAAACCGGTCCTGGCGCGCGACCGGGCATTCGTGCAGGCGTACCTGGAGGCGTTGCACCCCGAGTTGATCGCGTCGATTGGCGCATTCGTCGCCGCGCGCGGATCCGAAGCCGGCAAAACCAGGATGCTGTCACTGGTTGAGCATGCAGATTCCGAATTCGACGCAGCGATCGATCAGTGCGCTGCTCGCCTGCGCAACACGGTCGACGACGAATTTGCGGCGGTCAAGCTGCGGCTGATCAACCTGCTGCAGGAGCCGGAGTTGCGCGACTCGGAGCTGCCGTTCCGCCTCGCGCCGTTCGTACGCGCGGTCGCCGGAGCGCTGCGCCAGGCCGGCGTGGCCGAGCCCGACGTGGTTCCGTTGATGCGGGTGGTTTCGTCCGGCTTCGGTCGCGTCCTGGCCCAGGCCTATGTCCTGATCGAGCAGCGCCTGGCGCAGGGCGGCGCCGGCGACGCAGCCCCGGTCTGGCAGGCAACGGTGGTAGGTACCCACGGCGCCGGACGCGGGCGGGGAGCGGGGGTCGGAGGCGGCGCAGGATCGGGCAGTCTGGATGACGCCCAGTCGCGCTCCGTGCTACTGACGCTGCTGGAGCGTATGCAGCCCGGCGCTGCAGCGGGCGGCGGTCACAGCGCGGCGCCTGGCTCGGCACCCGCAACGGGCGGCGGGTCAGGGCCGACCGCCGCCCTTGATCGAGCCCCAACCGCCGAGCGGTCGCCGGGTGCAGCTTGGACTTTTGATCCGGCGCTGCTGTCGGCCATCAATGACGCGCTGCGGGCGACCGCGTCGATCGCCCAGGTCGCTGCTGGAAGCGGCGCCTACCCGGCGGTGGCGGCGGAAGTGCGACAGGGCCTGATCGATGCTGCCTCGCGCAAGCTCGACAAGCTGACGATTGAGCTGGTCGGTTTGCTGTTTGATCGCATTCAGCGCGACCGCCATGTGCCCGATCCGATCAAGGAGCAGCTGGGGCGGCTGCAGTTTCCGCTGCTGAAGGTGGCGCTGGGGGACCCCGAACTGTTTGCGGAATCCAGGCAGCCGGCCCGCCGCCTTCTGGACCGGATCGCGAGCACCTCGATCGGGTGGTCGGTGGATGGCGAAGACAACCGGCGCTACTTCGAGCAGGTGCGGACCGCGATCGATTCGGTGACCGACTCGACGGGCGATGCGTCCAAGGCGTTCGAGCAGGCGTTGGAGCAGTTCGACCAGTTCCTGAACGAAGAGCGGACGCGTGATGACGATCCGGTGGCTCGCGCCCGTCGCGCCCTGGCCGAAGCCGAGAACCGCGAGATCCTGGCGATCAAGGCGACGATGCAGGTGCGCAGTGCGTTTGACGGCGTGCAGCTCGAGTCCTACCTGCGCGACTTCCTGCTCGATGTGTGGGTGCGTGTTCTGGTCGAAGCATCGACGCGCGAAAAAGCCGAGCCGGGTCTGGTGCGCCGCTATCTGGATGCGATTCCCGAACTGGTCTGGAGCGTTCAGCCGAAGATCAACCCTGGCGACCGCAAGCGGATGATCGGCACCATTCCGAACGTGCTGTCGGTGTTGCGCGAGGGCTTGAGCCAGATCGATTGGCCCACTGATCGGATCCAGCAGTTCTTCGGCAGGCTGATGGGTTCGCACGCCAACGCAGTCAAGGCGCTGGAGCTGGCGCATGGCTCGCTACCGCAGTTCACACCGAGCACGGTGCGCATCAAGCTCGACGGGTTCCGTATCCCGACCGACACCAGCGACGTGACGCCCGAGCAGGTCAAGGTGTCCGACGACGTGGTCCGACATGCGCTGGCCGCAAGCGCCGCCGGCGTGACGCACCTGTCGGCTCCGCTGGAGGCCGAGGTGGCCATGGCCATGGACCACCAGGAGGCGCTGAACGCCATTGCAGGGTGGAGTCGCGGCCTGTGGTTCGACTTGCGGATGAGCGACGGTCAAACCGAGCGCGTCGTGCTGCGGTGGATCAGCCCCATGAAGGCCCTTTACCTGTTTACGACGGCAGCGGGCGATCGTGCCCATTCTCTGTCCCCCGATACATTGGTCGCGTATCTGCAAACCGGCTGGCTGGTGGCACTGGAGCAGGCACGGTTGTTCGACCGGCTGGTCGGTGAGGTGATGCGGGACCTGAAGCATGGAACCGAGAAAGCCAAGGGGGTTGCCGGTTAAAGCAGCTCGAGCAGTCACGTTGTCCGAGTCGGCTGGCGTTCGTTACCTTCACTTCGGCACCGAGTGGATCCAGGGCGCGATGCGCATCGCGCACCCGTACCGGCTGGAGCTCGAATACCAGCAGCAGATGATGGCGCCCATGCTGCTGCTGCCCCGCCCACGCCGGGTGCTGCAACTCGGCCTGGGCGCAGCGGCTCTGGCGAAGTTCTGCCATCGCCATCTTCCGTTTGCCGAAACGGTGGTCGTCGAGCTCGACCAGGCCGTGATCGGAACGGCGCGTCGCTGGTTCGCGCTGCCCGACGACGATGATCGTCTGACCATCGTGTGTGACGACGCGTTGGCGTTCCTGCGGCGCCCCAAACGTGGCGGGTTTTCCGACTGGCTGCAGGTCGATCTGTACGATGCACAGGCTCGCGGGCCCGTCTACGATGACCGGCCTTTTTATGCCGCGTGCCGCCGCGCCCTGCGCGAGCCGGGGATCGCCTCGTTCAATCTGTTCGGGCGCAGCTGCGGGCCGAGCCTGGACCGAATAGCGTCCGCCTTCGATGGACGGGTCATCGTTATGGATGAGGCACGCGCCGGCAATCGGATCGCGATCGCTGCCGTCGGCCCCGTGATCCGCATCGAATCGCGCCAGTTGCGCGAGCGGGCTGCGACCATCGAGGCCAGATCCGGACTTCCGGCCCGGCGCTGGCTAAGGGGCCTGCAACGCAGCGGCGGAGCCATTACGTTGAAGCTGAAGGAAGGCCTTTCCATTTGAATCAACCGTGCAATATCGGCCGGCCGTCGAGAAAGTTGAGACGTGATTTAGGCTCATTGTCAGGCTTGACTTGCCGTATTGTCAGGATACATTCAATTTCCTGGCAGGCTGGCCCGCACGGCCTCACGCCCGAATGAACTCGACGGTGCCGTCCGATGGTGCGCGCTCTCCGAGCGCACTGCCATATCTCTCAGCGAGCCAGACGCAGGCGCTGCTGAGGTCGGCCGCGGCAATCTCCTGTGAATTGCTGAACGGATCGTTTGGTGCGATCGCTGGCAACGTGCGCGAAACGCTGGCGGCGCGCTGGGATTTCGACATCGGTACGCCGCTGGTGCAGCGGATGCTCACGGCCCGTGCCGACGAGTTGCAGCGGGCTTTCCTGGCGCGCGTCCCCGAGCAGCAGGACCGGTTGATCGCCGAACTGCTGGTCGTGAAGACGAACGCACAAGTGGCCGACGTCGACCTGGAATCGATGTCGCTGGTCCAGCAGACCGACGACACGGGCGATACGGTCGCGGCGCGCAGCGCGCGCCGCATGCGCCGCATCGTGGACGAGCCGCTGCGCGACTTGAACATGGTGGTCGGCTTTCTGACCGGCCGCAGTGCGCTGCGTGACCCGGAAAACCCGTACGGCCCCGACGCCTTCATGCCGGCGCTGCTGGCGGCGATTGAGGACGTCAATCTGCATCGCGATGCGTGGGGCTTTTGCTTGAGCATGTTCGAGCGGCCGCTTGCGGAGGAGCTGGCGCGGGTCGAGCTGGCTTTGCTGGATCATTTCCGCACGCACGGTGTCGACTCCAAGCTGATCTGGCG
>DATBCI010000501.1:0-4010 GCA_036270555.1 Burkholderiaceae bacterium | reverse complement strand
CCACGCCCACGCCACAGCCGCGGGCGTCTTCGGGACAGCCGGTGACGGGTGTGTCGCCCGCCAACTTTCCACGGGTCGATCGGGATGTTCAGCGCCTGCGCGACGTGGACCGGCGGCGCATCCTGGAGGACGAGTTGCGCGTCGAGCAGGATCGCCTGGTTCGCCTGCGCCAGGACTTCAACAACGGCACTCCGCGCCTGCAGCCCGACGAAACCGCCGCATCGGCAAGCTATCGCGAGCGCGCTCAGCGCCTGATGGAAGACATCCAGCGTTCGGAAGGTTCGATCGCTTCGCTCAAGCGCGAGTTGACGCCAGCGCGCTATTGAGCGGCAACGCCGGCCGCGCCACGGCGGCTCGGAGCTTTCCACGACTCACACCGTTCGGGCTGGCCGCCGGCGGCCAGCGCACGCCCGCATGAAGCTGCGCGCGCGGCCCTTGCCGCCTGCCGCCGAGCGCGAGATAGCCTACGCCGGCATGGAGCTACTCTCGACGGCGGTCCTGGTGATCGATGCCGATGGGCGGGTGCGCTGGCTTAACCAGTCCGCCGAGGCGGCGCTGGGTCTGTCGCGCCGAATCGTGCAGGGGCAGCTTGCGCGAGGCCTGTTCGCGGATCCGCCGTTGATTGACCGGCTGCTGGAGGAGGCTTCGGCCCCCGCCTTCAGCATGCGGGGTCAGGTCATGCTGCTGCGGCGCCCCTTGCGCGAGCCGGTGCAGGTGCAGGTGCTCGCCACCGCCCTTTACATGGCCGACACGCCGCTGCTGCTCGAACTGTCGCCGATCGAGCAACAGCTGAAGGCGCACCGGGAAGAACGGCAGCTCGACATGAGCGAAGCCAGCCGCCGCCTGATGCGCAACCTGGCGCACGAGATCAAGAATCCGCTGGGCGGGATCCGTGGAGCCGCGCAGCTGCTGGAAACCGAGCTGCGGACGCGGGAGGAGCGTGAATACACCGGCGTCATCATCGCCGAGGCCGACCGGCTGCAGGCCCTGGTCGATCGGGTGTTGGTTCTGCATCGGGCGCCACGGGTGGTGGCGGACCTGAATATCCATGAAGTGTGCGAGCGTGTCCGCTCGGTCATCATGGCCGAGTATCCGACCGGCCTGCTGATCGACCGCGACTATGACGCCTCGGTGCCGGAATTCCGGGGCGACCGGGAGCAGCTGATCCAGGCGTTGATGAACGTGGTGCGCAACGCGGCACAGGCACTGCAGGCGAGGATCGCGAGCGGCGACGCGTGCGTGCAGTTGCGCACGCGGGTGGCGCAGCAGGTCACGGTGTTCCGCCGTACCTGCAAGCTGGCATTGGATTTGCGTGTGATCGACAACGGACCCGGGATACCCGAGGAGCTGATGGAGCGCGTGTTCGACCCATTGGTGTCGGGACGGGAGGGCGGCAGTGGGCTGGGTCTGTCGCTAGCGCAGGAGTTCATCCACCAGAACGGCGGCGCGGTCGACTTCGAGAGCGGTCCTGGGCGGACCGAATTTCGGATTCTTCTGCCGCTGCGCTGACGTTGGATTCGCATGGTAGGAGTCGCATGAAACCGATCTGGATCGTCGACGATGACCGCTCGATCCGCTGGGTGCTCGAGCGGGCGCTGGCCAAGGCGAGCCTGCCGTGTCGGGCCTTCGCGCAGGCGCAGGATGTGCTGGCCGCGCTGGAAGCGGAGACGCCGCAGGTGTTGATCTCCGACATACGGATGCCGGGCGTCAGCGGTATCGGGCTGCTGCAAACGGTCAAGCAGCGCCACCCTTCGTTGCCGGTGATCATCATGACCGCGTTCTCCGACCTCGACAGCGCGGTGTCGGCGTTCCAGGGCGGCGCGTTCGAATACCTGCCCAAGCCGTTCGATGTCGACAAGGCGGTCGAGCTGATCCGGCGCGCGGTCGATGAGAGCCTGCGCGACGCGGCGCCGGACGAGCCGGCCGGCGAGGTGCCCGAGATCCTGGGGCAGGCAGCGGCCATGCACGAAGTGTTCCGGGCCATCGGGCGCCTGTCGCAGTCCTCGGTCACCGTGCTGCTCACCGGCGAATCGGGTAGCGGCAAGGAGGTGGTGGCGCGTGCCTTGCATCGCCACAGCACGCGCGCCGACAAGCCGTTCATTGCGCTGAACATGGCGGCGATTCCGCGCGACCTGCTCGAATCGGAGCTGTTCGGTCACGAGCGCGGCGCTTTCACCGGCGCCCAGGCGATGCGGCGCGGTCGCTTCGAGCAGGCCGAGGGCGGCACGCTGTTCCTGGACGAGATCGGCGATATGCCGGCCGAGCTGCAGACGCGCCTGCTGCGCGTGCTGTCGGACGGCTGCTTTTATCGGGTCGGTGGCCACCAGCCGCTGCGAGCCGATGTGCGGGTGATCGCGGCCACCCACCAGAATATGGAGGAGCGGGTCAAGCAGGGACTGTTTCGCGAGGACCTGTACCATCGTTTGAACGTGATCCGCCTGCGCCTGCCGCCTTTGCGCGAGCGGCGCGAAGACATACCGATGCTGGCGCGGCATTTCCTGGCGCGCAGCGCGCGCGAGCTGGGAGTGGAACCCAAGCGCTTGTCGGCGGAGGCGGCTGAATGGATCGCCGGCCTGCCGTTTCCGGGCAACGTGCGCCAGCTGGAAAATCTGTGCCACTGGCTTACCGTGCTGGCCCCGGCGCAACTGGTCCAGGTGTCGGATTTGCCCGGCGACCTGCAGCAAGCCGGTGGCCCGTTGACGTTCGCCGCGCCCTCAGCCATGGCACCGGCCGAGCTTGCCTCGGTGCCCGCGGCGGCCATCGCGGCGCCCATCGTTGCCGCGCCCGATGCGGCGCTTGCCGTGAGCTGGACCGATCTGCTGGCGGTCGATGTGGAACGCCTGATGCACCAGGGCACCGAGGCCGTCATCGACGAGCTGACGCGCGACTTCGAGTCGACCGTCATCCGCACCGCGCTCAAGTTGACCCAGGGGCGGCGTATCGAGGCCGCCGCCCGCCTGGGATTAGGTAGAAATACGATCACGCGCAAGATCCAAAGCCTGGGACTGGAGAGCTAGAACAGAACAAATCGACCCTTTTTGCGGGCATCCAGGTCGGCAGAATCGTTGCTCTCCCCTGGAAAGGCAGTTCGTGGTCGAAGTCACCAGCGAAGGGTTGGTCGGTCTCGATCAGCCGGGCGTTGCCGATGCGGCCACCGTGCGCCGCAGCGTGTGCTTTGCGCTCGTCATTGCGACGCTGGCCGTCACCGTGGTGCTGCTCGGTGCAATCAAGCTGGCCGTTTATCCGCAGTTTGCGACGTTCCACGCTGGTTTCGTGCTGCTCGCGGACGGCGTCACCGCGTATCTGCTCTTTGGCCAGTTCAGGTACCGGCGCCAGCCAGCCTATGCCGCGCTCGGCAGCGCGTACCTGTTCAACGCGGCGGTGATGGTGCCGTTCCTGCTCTCATTCCCCGGGGCATTGAAGGCGGACGGCGCGCTGCTCGGTGGCCCGCAAAGCGCCGTCTGGGTGTGGGTCTGCTGGCACCTGTTCTTTCCGGCACTGGTGCTGTTGTCGCTTGGCATCGAGCGGCGATCGGGAGCCCGCGTTTCGAAGGAGCGCGTGGCGCCGATCCTGGCGATGTCGGTCGGTGGCACGCTCGCCTTCGTGATGGCCATCACCGTGGTTGTGACCGGGCTGCAGACCCGACTGCCGGTCCTGATCGTCGCCGATACCATCCGGCCGCTGTCGTGGACCTTCTACACGGTGGTTGGCCCCATCGCCACTGTAGCGGGAACGGCGACGCTGGTTGCCTGGCGGCGCGGTTGGCAGAGCCGCTCGATCCTGCACCTGTGGCTGGCCGTGGCGCTGACGGCTTTCATGGCCGATGTTGTCACCGGCTTGGGGTCCCACGGTCGCTACACGATCGGTTGGTACGGCGGCCGCGTCGAATCGATGATCGCCGGCAGCGTCCTGCTGATGGTGTTTCTGGACGAAATCAATTCGCTCTATCGACGGCTCGGCCGAGCGATGGGTGAGCTGCAGCGCAGCAACGAGCAATTGGCGACGGCGTT
>DATBCI010000500.1:0-4884 GCA_036270555.1 Burkholderiaceae bacterium | reverse complement strand
ACCTCGGCCTGCTCAGCCGCCGACAGCTGCCAGTGCTCCAGCAGCCTGGTCACCATGAGCGCCAGGCGCGCGCGCGCTTCGCGACTGTTCAGGTCGGGCGGTCGCTGCTTCTTTTCAATGGCCGTGCGCATCGTCCGCTGCTCCTCTTCTGGTACGCATTCTGTACCAATTGGTGCAACGCGTCAAGCAGCGCTTGCGGACCGGCCGTCATGGAGGTTGCCCTCCCTGGGGGACGTCAAAAAATCAAATAACCCCATTCGGTGCATTTCGGATACTTCGGCCGATCAGTGGCCGAAGGCAGCGCAGTTAAGCGGGTCGCAGCAGAGGGATCACCTGCCGGCCGTTTCGGCGGTAATGCTCGAAATCGGCGTCCAGAGTAAACAACCGACAATCCGGCAGACACTCGGTCAGACGCACCAGGCAGGCGTCAGCCACAGACATAGGCGTGTCGGCATAGCGCTGCATCAAGGATTCGATAGCGGATGCATCCTCTGCAAGGCGCATTCCGATCTCGAGGTTCCGTTGTACGACCTTGCGAATCAGATCGGCGGGCCTGCCTCCGCCACGATGGATCAGGAAGCAGGCCTCCGTGACGACGGGCTCGCAGGTCACCAGTGGAGGACTCAGCGCCGCCATTTGATCGACCACCCACCGATGATGTCGATCACGACGATTGAAATACGCGACCAGCGGCCCGGTGTCGACGATGATCCGGGTCACTCACCGAATCCGGAGAGGTGCTTCGGATTGGTAGACAGATCCTTGGGGCCTTCGATGACACCGCACACGTCCGCGAACACGTCGTGGCAAGTCGTGCCAGCCGCGCCTGCGCTGACGCGTTGAAGCGCCTCGCGGACAACCTCAGACTGAGGCCGGCCCAGTTTGCGCGAGTAGCTCGAAAGCCACGCCGCAAGGGCTTCAGGAAGTTTTACCGTGATCGTCTTCATGCAAGCGCATCGTATTTCGATTCTGCTCGAATAGCAATACCGGCTGATCGCATTTGCGGGCGGGTCTTGCCAACCCTAGGGGTGGTGACCGCCGCGCCCCTGCCAGACGACCAGCGCCAGATAGCCCACCACCAGCAGGTTGCCCACCAGCACCAGGGCACCGACGAGCGACGGCGAGTGCATCAGGTGCCTGACTTCGAACGGGATGTACAGGCCACCGGACAGCGCGCCGAGCCATTGACCCCAGGTGCGCTGGTACCACAGCCCGTAGGCCTCAAAGAAACGCAGGAGCACGTAACCAGCCGCCAGCAGGAACAGCGAACGCAGATTGGCATCGGCCAGGGTGTCGGCGTAGTGCAGCAGGATCGACGGGAAGTGTCCGGCCGGATCCAGCCCGAAGGAGCCGATCATCTCCGCCATAAAACGGCGCAGGTCGTGGCGCAGCAGGCCCACGAAACCCAGGCTGGCGGCCAGCGCAGCCGCGCCCTTGACGGCCTCGAAAAGCGCGATCGTCCTCAGCGCGCGCCGCCTGGCGACGGGATGCAATGGGGTGGAGGCGCGAACTTTGCTGTCTCTGGATATCAACGTGGAGCGAAAGCGTCAAGCGTAGGCGAATTCGGCCGAGCAGACCGTCGACTGCGATCGCAAGTCGTCGACCAGCTGGTCCTCACCGCGCACGCGCCACGCATCGGGCAGCGGAATCTCGACGCGCGCCGCTCCGTTCGAGTACGCGACCACCACCCGGCAGCCGGCACCGGAATCGGCACCGCCGTAATTTCCGTTGCCCGGGGCGCCCGTGCCGCCGTTGGTCGCGCTGCCGGCGCGATAAGCCGCCAGCACGTCTTTCAGCCCCGCCGTATCGTGACTGCCGCGCACTTCGATGCGCAGCGCGGCGCGCGCGGCGCTGCGGGCTTGCGCCAGATCCATCAATTCGTCGGCTGTCACCGCCAGCCGTTGGGCGAATTCGTCGAAGCGGGCGCGGCCGGTCACGAACAGCAGCGCATCCTCCTTCAGCAGGGCGCGCCGGCGCTCGAACAGCTCCGAGAACACCGCCACCTCCAGTTGCGCCGTTCCATCATCGAGCAGCACCGCGCACATGCGGCCGCGCCGCGTGTTCTGCTGGCGTACCGAGACCACGATGCCGCACACCCGCAGGCTATCGCGCGTCTGCCTCAGGTCGGCCAGCCGGGTCGGGGCGATCCTGCGCGCCTCCTGCTCGAATTCCTTGAACAGGTGTCCGCTGAAGTAGAAGCCCAGCGCGAGCTTTTCATGGGCCAGGCGCTCCCGCTCGGACCAATCCGGCGCCGCCACCATGTCCAGCTGGAGCGGCCCGCGTCCGGCGTCGCCGCCGAACAGGCTGACCTGTCCCGCGGTCGCATCGGCACGCTCCGCCATCTCGATGGCGCGCCCCACCGACGCCAGCAGCGAAGCTCGATTCGGATCGAGCCCGTCGAAGCAGCCGGCCCGCACCAGCGCCTCCAACACGCGCCGGTTCACGATGTGCCGGTCCACGCGCAGGCACAGGTCGAGCAGCCCCGTGAACGGCCCCGACGCGCGCACCGCGACGATGTGTTCGATGGCCCCTGCCCCGGTGCCCTTGATGCCGCCCAGCCCATAGCGGATCGTTGTGCCGTCGACCGCCTCAAAGCGCCACACCCCGGACGCGATGTCGGGCGGCAGGATCGTCAATCCATTGGCGCGTGCATCCGAAACCAGATCATGCACCTTGTCGGTATCGTCCATCACGGTCGACAGGTTGGCGGCCGCAAACGCCGCCGGATAGTGCGCCTTGAAATACGCGGTCTGGTAGGCCACCAGCGCGTAGGCGGCCGCGTGCGACTTGTTGAACCCGTAGCCGGCGAACTTCTCCATCAGGTCGAACATCTCGGCGGCGACGTTCTCGCGCACCTGGTTGGCACGCGCGCCGGCCACGAAGATCGAACGCTGCTTGGCCATTTCCTCGGGCTTCTTCTTGCCCATGGCCCGCCGCAGCAGGTCTGCCGAGCCCAGCGAATAGCCGCCGATCACCTGCGCGATCTGCATCACCTGCTCCTGGTAAACCATGATGCCGTAGGTCGGGCCCAGGATCGGTTCCATGCGCGGATCCAGGTACTGCGCACGCTTGCCGTGCTTGCGTTCGCAGAACTCCGGAATCAGCTCCATCGGCCCGGGGCGATACAGCGCCACCAGCGCGATCAAGTCGTCGAATCGGTCAGGCTTGGCGCGCTTGAGCAGGTCGCGCATGCCGCGCGATTCGAACTGGAACACGGCGGTCGTGTTGGCGCGCCGGAACACGTCGAAGGTGGCCGGATCGTCGAGCGGGATCGAGTCGAGCGTCAGCGCGCGGTCCGGGTGCATCGCGCGCACGTAACGCAGCGCCAGGTCCAGGATCGTCAGCGTCGTCAGGCCGAGGAAATCGAACTTGACCAGGCCGATCGCCTCCACGTCGTCCTTGTCGAACTGGCTGACGGCCGCTTCGGTGCCCTGCGCGCAGTACAGCGGACAGAAGTCGATCAGGCGGCCCGGCGCGATCAGCACGCCGCCGGCGTGCATCCCGACATTGCGGATCAGGCCCTCGAGCGGGCGCGCCAGGTCGATGATCTCGCCGGCCTCCTCGTCGCTCGCCACCGCTTCGCCGAACGCCGGTTCATCGCGCAGCGCGCGCTCCAGTGTCCAGGGATCGGTCGGATTGACGGGAATCAACTTGGAGAGGCGGTCGCACTTGGAATATGGAAGGTCCAGGACGCGCCCGACGTCGCGCACGACCGCTTTGGCGCCCAGGGTCCCGAAGGTCGCGATCTGGGCAACGGCCTGCGCGCCGTACTTCTGCTTGACGTACTCGATCACGCGGTCGCGCCCGTCCTGGCAGAAATCGATGTCGAAATCCGGCATCGATACGCGCTCCGGGTTCAGGAAACGCTCGAACAGCAGGTCGTAACGCAACGGATCCAGATCGGTGATTCCGAGTGCGTAAGCGACCAGCGAACCGGCGCCCGAGCCGCGCCCCGGCCCGACCGGGATGGCGTTGTTCTTGGCCCAGTTGATGAAGTCGGCCACGATCAGGAAGTAGCCGGAAAACCCCATACCGGCGATCGTCGACAGCTCCTGGTCCAGGCGCGCCTCGTACACCGGCCGGAGCCGCTCGCGCTCGGCCGGGTCGCTGAAGAGCTGGCTCAGGCGCTGTTCGAGGCCGGCCAGCGACTGGTCGCGGCAGTACTGGTCGAGCGACACGCCCGCCGGCGTCGGGAAGTCGGGCAGCCGGGCGCGACCGAGCTCCAACGTCAGGTTGCAACGCTTGGCGATCTGCACCGAATTGGCGAGCGCGGCCGGCACGTCGGCGAACAGCTCGGCCATCTGCGCCTGCGACTTGAAGTACTGGTGCTGCGAGAAGCGGCGCGGCCGGCGCGTGTCGGCCAGCGTGTAGCCCTCGGCAATGCACACGCGCGCCTCGTGCGCGCGGAAATCGCCCGGCGCGATGAACTGCACCGGATGCGTCGCCACCACCGGCAGCGACAACTCCGCGGCCAGCGCCAGAGCGGCCCGGCAATACGCTTCGTCGCCATCGCGACCGGCCCGCTGCAGCTCGACATAAAAGCGGCCCGGGAAAATGCCGGCCAGGCGCACCGCGGCGGCGCGCGCGGCGGCGGCCTGCCCCGTGCCGAGCAGCGCGCCGATCTCGCCCTGCTGCGCGCCCGACAGCGCAATCAGCCCGGATGACAGCGCGGATGACAGCGCGGGCGAAGGCAGGGATGAGTCCACGCCGGAGGCGCCCTCGCCCAGCCATTCGAGCCGCACTTCGCCGCGATCGCGATGGCGGTTGTGCAGCCAGGCACGCGACAGCAGCGCGCACAGGTTCCGATAGCCGTTAGCGTCCTGCACCAGCACCAGCAGGCGCGACGGGCTGTCGCGATCGGTGTCGTTGGTGACCCACAGATCG
>DATBCI010000499.1:0-2757 GCA_036270555.1 Burkholderiaceae bacterium | reverse complement strand
AACCGGCAACTCCTCGATCAAAGTATCCAGCCGCCGGGTTGCGGCCGTCACCCGCTCGTTCAGCGTCGCCAGCTCGGACTGCGATTCGGCCAGCTGGCGGCGCAGGCTCTGGTTTTCCTCGCGCAATTGACGCACGTGCGCAACCAGCTCCCGCATCCTCGCATCGAGTGCGTCCAGTTCTTCCAGCATCGAATGATGGTAGCACCGGCGGCCAGCCGGTGTCAGTCCATCCACCCCAGCCGATCATCCGCCCGGCGGCGCCGGCACCTGAAGCACGGTCAGCTGGCCGTGGCCAAACTGCAGGTTGAACCAGGTGGCTTGGTCGAGTTCCTGCAGGTGGCCGGCGATGATCCGGAGAACCCCCGCGTGGGTGACGACCGCGATGTCTTCGCCACCCGGCCGGCAGCGCTCATCCAGGAATGCGATGACGCGCGCGCGCACCGTAGCAACCGACTCGCCACCCGGCGGCACAAAGGTCATGGGTGCCGCTGCCCAGGCGTCCAGCTCTGCGCGCGGAATCCGACTCCAGGCGTGCATTTCCCACGCGCCGAAATCCATCTCGCTCAGCCGCGAGTCGTAGCAGACCGCAGGATCCAGCATCTCGGCAAGGCGACGGCAACGGCGCATCGGACTGCTGAACAGCCGAATTTGCGCCGGCAGGCGCGTGCGCACGTGCGCCACGCAATCGAGCGCATCTTGCGCCAGCTCCAGATCGGTGGCCCCGTAGCACACGCCAGGGGCCACGTCGGGGCGTGGATGGCGAATCAGGAAGGCTTGCACGCGAGGCCCACGTAGAACGCGAGCTCGGCGATCTGCTGCGTTGCGCCGAGGCAGTCGCCGGTATAGCCACCGATGCGGCGCACGAAGTAAAGCGCGGCCATCACGGTGACCGCGGTGGTCAAGCCGAGCGCGAGCCACACCTTCGAGCTCCACAGCAGCAGGCAGGGGGCCAGCCCCGAGACGACCGCCACGCTCAATTCGGCCACTGAAAGCCCCCCGGCCAGCGGCCTTGACTTGGCGCTGTCGTCCTCACGCACATAGGTCAACGCGAACATCAGCGTGGTGGGAGCCAGACGTGACAGCGCATGCCCTGCGATTAACGCAAACCCGAGCATCCGCAACCCATTCCACGCGCCGATCTGTTGCAGCGCGCTGAACTTGGCGAGCAGCATCAGCGTGATGCCGATTGCCCCGAAGCTGCCGATGCGCGAGTCCTTCATGATTTCAAGAACCCGACTCCTGTCGCTGCCGCCGCCGAAGCCGTCCACCGCGTCCGCCAAACCGTCCTCGTGGAAGGCGCCCGTGATGAGCAGGGTTGCCGCCATGCCGGCCAGGATCGCCAGCGGCATCGGCCAGCCCCATGCTGCGGCCACGCTGACCAGCGCTCCGATGGCGCCGACGATCACGCCGACCAGCGGGAGATAGCGTGCCGCCTGGTCGAGTTGCTCCTCCGAGTGGCCAACCCAGGAAGGCACGGGCACGCGGGTGAAGTAGCGCAAAGCGGCGAAGAAGACCTCGAGTTCGCGATTCATTCGCGGTTCGATACCCCCGCCGATTCGAAGCTCGCCATCTCGTCGAGAAACGCGCAGGCGGATTTCAGCAACGGATAGGCGAGCGCTGCGCCCGTGCCTTCGCCCAGGCGCAGGCCCAGATCAAGCAGCGGCTCGGCCACCAGGTACTCGAGCTGTCCGCGGTGGCCTGCTTCTTCGGAGCGGTGGGCAAACACGCAGTAGTCGCGCACCGCAGGATGCATCCGATGCGCGATCAGCAGCGCGCTGGTCACGATGAAGCCGTCGATCAGCAGGATCATTCCCGCTTCGGCCGCCGCCAGCATGGCTCCGGTCAGCATCGCAATCTCGAAGCCACCAAAGCGGGCCAGAATGTGCAGCGGCTGCTCGTCGCGATCCTCCCAGTACGCCAGGGCCCGGGCCAGCAGCTCGCGTTTGCGGGCCAGTCCCGCATCGTCCAGGCCCGTGCCACGCCCGACACAGGCGTTCAGCGGCAAGCCGGTCACGCAATGAGTCAGCAGTGATGCCGCTGCGGTGTTGCCGATGCCCATCTCGCCCAGCCCCAGCACGTTGCAGCCGCTGGCCGCCAGGTCGCGTGCGACGGCGGCGCCGCGCTGCAGCGCGCTGGCGCACTGGTGGGAGCTCATGGCAGCGCCTTCGAGGTAGTTGGCGGTGCCCGCCGCAACCTTGGCGTCGCGCAGGCCGTCGCGCGGTCCGAACACGTGATTGACGCCGGCATCGGCCACGACGAGCGAGATGCCGGCCTGTCGTGCCAGTACGTTGATCGCGGCGCCCCCGGCCAGGAAGTTCTCGACCATCTGCCAGGTGACCTCCTGCGGATAGGCCGACACACCCGCTTTTGCCGCGCCGTGATCGCCTGCGCACACGAGGATGTGAGGCCGATCGAGGCGCGGCGTCGGGCTGCGTTGGATCAGACCCAGCTGCAGCGCGAGTTGCTCGAGGCGTCCCAACGCTCCGAGGGGCTTGGTCTTCTGGTCGATCTTGCGCTGAAGCGAGGGCGCCAGCGTGCGGTCGACGGCATGGATTTGGAATTGCAGATCCGAATGCATCCGATTCTTCCTTTTCGAATGGGCGCCACTGCTGCCGCGCGCTGCCACGCGCCGGCAAGGAGGTCGCCACGGTTTCTCGAAATCGGCTCGGCAGGTCTTCTGGCTTTCGGATCAGTCGGATCGCCGCACCTTCCCGGCGAGGTGATCCTCGCCAGTGGTTGTCTTTCGACGTGCGGCGG
>DATBCI010000498.1:0-8536 GCA_036270555.1 Burkholderiaceae bacterium | reverse complement strand
TGTCGATTCCCTCATCGCGAGCCAGGCGCCGGCACAGCGCCAATGCGTCCTTGTAGGCCGCCTCGTCCAGCCCGCCCTTGGCCTGCGCCTTCACGAACAAGTCCTGCGAGAAGAACCGCAGCTCGCGTTCGTGCGCGCGTTCGTTGAAGGCGATCACGTCGGCCAGCGTTTGCACCGAGGCATTGGGCGCAAAATCGGGCAGGTACAGATTCAGTCCGGCTTTCAGCTCGTACAGCAGTACGTCGAGCTCGGCGTCACCGTATTTATGGGTATCCGGCAACTCGACCGGATCGACGATCGTCGCGCCGAGTTCCTTGAGTTTTTCGACAGCCGCATCGATCAGCGCGTCCACCGCATCCAGCCCCGTGTAAGCGCCTCGCACCAGCCCCAGCCGCGCACCCGTCAAAGCTCCCAGGTCCAGCGACTTGAAGTAGTCAGGCACGGCGGCCGGTGCCGCCTGTGTGGCCCCGTCCAGTGGGTCGGCGCCCGCCAGCACGCTGAGCAGAGCCGCCGCGTCCGCGACGCTGCACGCCATCGGCCCCGGCGTGTCCTGGGTGTGCGAGATCGGTACGACACCGTGGCGGCTGACGAGGCCCACGGTGGGCTTGATACCGACCAGGCCACAGATCGACGATGGCGACACGATCGAACCATCGGTCTCGGTGCCGACCGCGATTGGCGCCAGGCCCGCAGCCACCGCCACCGCCGAGCCCGAGCTGGATCCGCTCGGGTTGCGATCCAGCGCGTACGGATTGAGCGTCAGACCGCCGCGCGCGCTCCAGCCGCTGGTCGAGTGCGACGAGCGGATATTGGCCCACTCGCTCAGGTTCGTCTTGCCCAGCACGACAGCGCCGGCTTCGCGCAACCGCGCCACCGCGCTGGCATCGCGCGCGGCCTTCACGTGCGCCAGCGCGAGCGATCCGGCGCTGGTGCTCATCCGGTCACCGGTTGCCAGGTTGTCCTTGACCAGCACCGGGATCCCGTGCAGCGGACCGCGCGCACCCTTGGCGCGCCGCTCGGTGTCCAGCGCGGTGGCGATCTTGGTCGCATCCGGATTGACCTCGAGCACCGCGCGCAGACGCGGCCCATTGCGGTCGAGCTGCTCGATTCGTCCGAGATAGCGGCGAACGAGCTGCACCGACGTCAGCGTACCGCGCTCCATCGCGGTCTGAAGGTCGGACACTGCGGGTTCTCGCGGCAGGGTAGGGGCTGCCGCGAGCGCAGCCCGATTGGTTGTGGTTACAGCGGCGGCGGCCATGGCACCCAGCACAGTCCTTCGGTTAACAGTCATAGGTCATCGGTCAGCGTATGGCAGTCCAGGCGCTCAGGTGAAAAGGCTGCCGGTGCCTTCACCGGCGGGCTGTGCGAGCCCAAGGTGGTGGTAAGCCGCCACTGCGGCAACCCGGCCGCGTGGCGTGCGCTGCAGCAGACCTTGCTGGATCAGGAACGGCTCGATCACATCTTCCAGTGTGTCGCGCTCTTCCCCGACCGCGGCGGCCAGGCTCTCGATACCGACCGGACCGCCGCTGAATTTCTCGATCACCGCTTTCAGAAGCTTGCGATCCATCACGTCCAGACCCAAGGCATCGACTTCCAGCATGGTCAGCGCGCGGTCGGCCGTCGCGCGGCCGATCCGCCCCGACTCGCGCACTTCGGCGTAGTCGCGCACGCGGCGCAGCAGGCGGTTGGCAATGCGGGGCGTTCCGCGCGAGCGGCGCGCGATCTCGCGTGCGCCTTCCGGTTCCAGCACCGCGTTCAGGAGGCGGGCCGAGCGCACCACGATGGCAGCAATTTCGCTCTCGCTGTAGAACTCCAGGCGCGCGACGATTCCAAAGCGGTCGCGCAGCGGGTTGGTCAGCATACCGGCGCGGGTGGTGGCGCCCACCAGCGTAAAGGGCGGCAAGTCCAGCTTGATCGAGCGGGCTGATGGGCCTTCGCCGATCATGATGTCGATCTGATAGTCCTCCAGCGCCGGGTACAGGATCTCCTCGACGACCGGGCTCAGGCGGTGAATTTCGTCGATGAACAAGACGTCGTTGCGCTCCAGGTTCGTCAGCAGGGCCGCCAGGTCTCCGGGTCGCTCCAGCACCGGACCGCTCGTCTGCCGCAGGTTCACTTGCATTTCGTGCGCAATGATGTGGGCCAGCGTGGTCTTGCCAAGGCCGGGAGGACCAAACAGCAGCACGTGATCGAGCGCTTCGGCCCGGCCACGCGCGGCCTGGATAAAGATCTCCAACTGCTCGCGGATGCGCTGCTGTCCGATGTATTCGCCCAGGCGCTGCGGGCGCAAGGCTCGCTCCACCACCTCCTCGTTGGAGGAGCTGGTGGTCGACGTGACAAGGCGCTCTTCGTTCACGCGGTAACGCTCCAATGCAGCGGCGGCCCTCACCCCCGAGGATCTGCTCCCTCCAGCCCCGCGAGCAGCCGTTGCCTTGGGCTTGAGGGGACAGGCGCCCACCCAGCCTCCTTGGGCGGGTTCTGGGCGTTTATGCTTTTGCCAGCGATTTTAGGGCGATCCGGATGCCGTCCGATACACCTGTTCCGGCCGGCACCTGGCGCGTGGCCGCTGCGGCCTCGCGCTCCGAGTAGCCTAGCGCGATCAGAGCGCGCAGTACGTCGCCTGCCGCATCCGCAGACCCCGCGTGGGGCGTGGTCACGCCCTCCAGGTCCGCTCCCAGCTTTCCCTTAAGCTCCAGCAACAGGCGTTCGGCGGTTTTCTGGCCGATCCCGGGCAGCCGCTTAAGGGTTGCCGCATCCTGCCGCGTCACTGCCTGAGACAACTCGTCGACACTGAGGCCGGAAAGGACCGCCAGCGCGGTTCGCGCGCCGACCCCCGAGATCTTGATGAGCGCGCGAAACGCGTGCCGCTCGGCCTGGCTCGCAAAGCCGTACAGCTGCTGGGCGTCCTCCCGCACCACCATATGCGTGAGCAATGTGATCCGCTCTCCGATCGCCGGCAGCCCGTAGAACGTGCTCATCGGCACGTCGACTTCGTACCCGACGCCGCCCGCATCCACCAGCAAGGTGGGCGGGTGTTTCTCGACCAGGGTGCCGACCAGCCGCCCGATCATGTGCGTGCCCTCATGCGCCTGTCTTGCCTCGCGTCGATTGCAATGCGAACTCGCTCCAGGCGGCGCGTGCGCGGCGTCCCGCCTTCGCCCTACGGGCTACGGCGAGCGTGCCCGCCTTCGTGCTGCTGGCGAAGGCGGCGGCGCTGTGAGCGTGGCAGATCGAACAGGCGAGCGCGTCGGCAGCATCGGTCCGCGGTACTTGCTCCAATGCGAGCAGGCGCTGCACCATTTTTTGGACCTGAATCTTGTCGGCCTTCCCGTAGCCGACCACCGCCTGCTTGACCTGCAGCGCCGTGTACTCGTGCACCTGAAGGCCCGCGGCGACGGCCGCGCACAGCGCAGCACCGCGCGCCTGACCCAACAGGAGGGTCGAGTTCGCGTTGACGTTGACGAAGACTTTTTCGACCACGGCCTCGGAAGGTTGCGTGGCGCGAATCACCGCCGCCAGTTGCGCCAGGATGTACCCCAGCCGTTGCGCCAGTGCGCCGGGCGGTACGCGGATCACACCGGCGGTTATGTGCCTGAGGTGGCCGCCGCCCGCTTCGATGACGCCATAGCCGGTCCGGTTCAACCCTGGGTCGATTCCAAGTATCCGGACGGTCGCGCTGCGCTGCTTCAATGGCGAAAGTGCCGCGTGCCGGTGAATACCATCGCGACGCCGTGCTGATCGGCCGCCGCGATCACCTCCGGGTCGCGCAAGCTGCCGCCCGGCTGAATCACGCAGCGCGCGCCAGCCTGGACGATCGCGTCCAGCGCGTCACGGAACGGGAAGAAAGCGTCGGAGGCCGCTGCTGATCCGCTCAAGGAGAGGCCCGCATCGCGTGCTTTGATGACCGCGATGCGCGCGGAGTCCAGCCGGCTCATCTGCCCGGCACCGATGCCGACCGTGGCTCGGTCCCGAACGAACACGATCGCATTGGATTTGACGTGGCGAACCACGGTGAAAGCGAATATCAGATCGTCCAGCTCGGCTTCGGTGGGTGCCTTCCGGGTGACCACCTTCAGGTCGGAGCGCGACACCAGAGCGATGTCCGGCGTCTGGGCCAGCAGGCCGCCCCCGATACGCTTGAAGTCGATGTCGTTGCGGGCCGTCCCGGGTTGCACCGCGAGCAGCCGCAGGTTGCCTTTGGAGGAGAGCGTATCGAGTGCGCCCGTGGCAAAACGCGGCGCGATGATCACCTCCGCAAACTGCTGGGAAACCGCTTGCGCGCATTCGGCCGAAACCTCGCTGTTAAAGGCGATGATGCCGCCGAAGGCGGAGGTCGGATCCGTCGCAAAGGCGCGCTGATAGGCCGACTGCGGATCGGCGCCGAGGGCGACCCCGCAGGGGTTTGCGTGCTTGACGATCGCACACGCCGGCACAGGCAGGCTGCGAACGCATTCCCAGGCGGCGTCGGCGTCGGCCACGTTGTTGAACGACAATTCCTTGCCCTGCAGCTGCTCGTACCCGGCCAGCAGTCCCAGGCCGATCTCCGGGTCGCGATAGAAGGCGGCCTGCTGGTGCGGGTTCTCCCCGTAGCGCATCGATTGCCTGAGCGTCCATTGGCGCGTCAAGACGCGCGGAAACGTTTCCCGCTTGCCGTCGGCATCGATGCCGGACAGATAGCTGCTGATGGCCCCGTCGTAACGGGCGGTGTGGGCGAAGGCCTTGATCGCCAGCTCGAAGCGGGCCGATGCGCTGGTCGTGCCGAGCGCTTGAAGCTCTTCGACGACTCGCGAATAGTCGGCCGGCTCGACCACCACAGCCACCGCGCCGTGGTTCTTGGCGGCAGCACGCAGCATGGCCGGACCGCCGACGTCGATGTTCTCGATGGCATCGTGCAGGGTGCAACCCGGCCTGGCCACGGTTGCCTCGAAGGGATACAGATTCACCGCGACCACATCGATCAGGCCGATTGCATGTTGCGCCAGCGCACGCAAGTGCTCCGGCGCATCGCGCCGCGCCAGGATGCCGGCGTGCACCGCGGGGTGCAGCGTCTTCACGCGACCGTCAAGGATTTCAGGAAATCCGGTGATTTGCGCGACCTCGGTCACCGCAACGCCCTGCCCGAGCAGGAAGCGCGCCGTGCCACCGGTCGAAAGTATCGTGAAACCCAGCTGTATCAGCGAGCGAGCGAACTCGACCACGCCGGACTTGTCGGACACGCTGATCAGGGCGTAGCGAACCGTCATCGACTGCAAAGTTTATTTGGCACCCTCACCCCTGCCCCTCTCCCACATGCGTGGGACAGGGGTGAGGTCTCGCTGCGAGGGCTTTCTGCCCTTTGACTTGCGTGAGAGAGGGAGCGCGCTTCTCCGCTCTCCCGCTTGCGGGAGAGGGGCAGGGGGTGAGGGTGCACGGCTCGAGCGTGCAATACCAGTCGCTTGACATGACGCACACCGGCCGCACCGTCACGCCGTGATTGATCGCGTCGCGCACGATCTGCGCCGGAGCGTAAAAGCCGAGCGGTTGCGAATCGAGCAGCGCCGCGCAGAACGCGGCCGGCTGGTGGCACTTGAGCCATGACGAGTCGTACACCAGCAGCGCGAAGCTGGCCGCATGGCTTTCCGGGAAACCGTACTCGCCAAAGCCCTGGATCTGCTGGAAGATCTGTTCTGCATACTCTCTGCTGGTGCCGCGCGCCAGCATGCCGGCGATCAGCCGGTCGCGAAACGGCCCCAGACCGCCCTTGCGCTTCCAGGCTGCCATCGCGCGCCGCAGGCGGTCGGATTCGCCCGGGGTAAAGCCTGCTGCGACCACGGCCAGTTGCATCACCTGCTCCTGGAAGATCGAAACGCCCAGCGTGCGCTCGAGCACGGACCGCACCGCCTCGGACGGGTAGGTGACCGGCTCCAGGCCCTGTCGCCGCCGCAGATACGGATGCACCATGCCACCCTGGATCGGGCCCGGCCGAACGATTGCGGTCTCGATCACCAGGTCGTAGAAGCGTTCCGGTCGCAGCCGCGGCAGCATGTTCATCTGCGCGCGCGACTCCACCTGGAACACGCCCAGCGAGTCGCCGCGGCACAGCATCCGGTAGACCGCCGGATCCTCGGCCGGGATGTCCTGCATCCGCAGGCTCGTCCCGTTGAACGTGTTCAGGTGGTCCAGCGCCCGCCGCACGCAGGTGAGCATCCCGAGCGCCAGGACGTCGATCTTCAGCAGGCCCAGCGCATCCAGGTCGTCCTTGTCCCACTGGATCACAGTGCGGTCGGCCATCGCGGCGTTCTCGATCGGAACCAGCCGCGACAGCGACTGCTTCGCGATGACGAAGCCGCCGCTGTGCTGCGACAGGTGGCGCGGAAATCCGATCAGCGTATGCGCCAGCTCGACGACCTGCGCGATCACCGGGTTGTCCGCGTCGAAGCCGGCCTGCGCGAGCAGCTCCGGGCGGATCCGGCTGCCGTCCCACCACGACATGCTCTTGGCCAGCCGGTCGACCTGATCGAGCGAAAGGCCCAGCGCCTTGCCCAGGTCGCGCAAGGCGCCGCGCGGCCGATAGGTATGCAGGGCGGCGGTCAGCGCGGCACGATGGCGGCCGTACTTCGCGTAGACATACTGCATCACCTCTTCGCGCCGCTGATGCTCGAAGTCGACATCGATGTCCGGCGGCTCGTTGCGCTCGCCGCTGACAAAGCGCTCGAACAGCACGCTGATCCGGTCCGGATCGACCTCGGTGATGCCCAGGCAGTAGCACACCGCCGAATTAGCCGCCGAGCCGCGGCCCTGGCACAGGATGCGCCGCTCGCGCGCGAAGCGCACGACGTCGTACACGGTCAGGAAGTACGGCTCGTAATGCAGCTTGCCGATCAAAGCGAGCTCGTGTTCGATCAGCGCGCGCACCTTGTCCGGCACGCCCTGCGGGTAACGCACGGCCGCGCCCTGCCAGGTCGCGCTGCGCAGGAAGGAGGCCGGCGTGTGGCCGCTGGGCACGATCTCGTCCGGGTACTCGTAACGCAGCTCGTCGAGCGAGAAACGGCAGCGCTCTGCGATCGCCAGCGTCTGCGCCAGCAGTTCGGCGGGGTAGATGCGGCCGAGCCGGTATAGCGGCCGCAGGTACTGTTCGGCATTCGGTGCCAGCTTGCGGCCGCACTGCGCAAGCGGCGTGCGCAATCGCACCGCGGTCAGCGCATCCTGCAGTTTCTTGCGGCTGCGTACATGCATGTGCACGGCGCCGGCTGCAACCAGAGGCACCCCCGCGCGCAAGCTGGCCTGCTGCAACGCGGCCAGCCAGGCTGCATCGTCCGGACCGCGGTTCAGCTCGCAGGCGATCCAGGTTCGGCCTGGCAGCAGCTGGCGCAGCCAGCATGCATCCAGTTCAATTTTGTCCACATCGATGCCCGCCTTCGCATTCCGTGCTTCGGAGGGCATGCCCTCCGTAGCGCCGCCAGGCGCGAAGGAGGGGACCAGCAGCGCCAGCGTGTCTTCCAGCAGGTGAGCCTGCGCGGCCAGATCGGCCGCGGTGAGCCGGTATTCACCCTTGGGCGCGGCGCGCCGTGCCAGCGTGATGAGCTCGGATAGATTGCCGTACCCGGTGCGTGTCTGCGCCAGCAGCACCAGGTGCGGCCCATCGGTCAGCCGGATCTCGGTGCCGTGGATCAGGCGGAATTCGTGTGCCGCGGCCAGTTCGCTGCGTGCCTCGCGCAGCGCCAGGTGCGCCCGCACGGCGCCCGCAAACGAGCACTCGTCGGTGATCGCCAGCCCGGTATAGCCGAGCGCCAGGGCGCGTTCGACCATCTCTTCCGGATGCGAGGCGCCTCGCAGGAAGCTGAAGTTGGAAATGCAATGCAGTTCGGCGTAGGACGGCTGCATCGGGGCCAGGATTGGACCGGGAATACTGAATAAATATACAGTACTCGCAAGAATCCGCGAAGCGGACTGCGGTACGCTGGACTATTAAGCGGAGGGACGAACTTGGGTGCCAACGTATGGCCAGGACGCATGGGCCGATTTCTGATGGCCACCGCAATGCTGGCTGGTTCGGGCGAGTCCGAATGTCAACAGCCTGGGGGCGAAGAGACAGCCCCTGCCGACGCGATGCAAGAAAGCACGGTGCGGGAAGACTCGGTGCGGGACGGGTGCCGCTCCGTCGTGCTGGTCGAATGCGCGCAGACCCAGCAGGAAGCGGCCCCGGCCGATGCGCCCGATGGCTCGCTGGAAGCGGCCAAGCGGAAGCTGGAGGAGCGCCGGTTGCGACAGAAGCAGGCGCAGGCCGGACTGAACGCAATCGAGGTCACGAGCGCGCTGCCGCCAGCTGCCGAGGCTGACCCGTGGGAGGGCTTTCGCCAGTCCGTGACGGATGCAGCGGTGCCCAGCTGCTTCGGCCAGGACGCTGTTCCTTTCGCACAAGGGTTGCTCAGGCTGCCGGTCCTGTTGGGGGCGGTAGCGGCCGGAAAGTGCCGCTGAGCCTATGCAGACCGTAGTTCGCGCCGCGCTTGGCTGGACCGCTATCGTCGGGCTGCTCGTTGCGCTGGCGCCGGCCCGA
>DATBCI010000497.1:0-12662 GCA_036270555.1 Burkholderiaceae bacterium | reverse complement strand
GGCACACCCATCAGCAGCCGGCGTACCGGAACCTCCATCTTCTTGCCGGTGAGCGTGGTCGGGATAGACGGCGCCTGGACGATCTTGTCCGGAACGTGGCGGGGCGTGTATTCGCGCCGCAGCGTCTCGCGAATCTTCGTTTCGAGAGCCGGGTCGAGCACGCGACCCGCTGTGAGCTTCACGAACAACGGCATGAAGGAGCCGCCGTCCGGCAGGTCCAGATTGACGATCAGCGAGTCTTCGACTTCGTCGACCAACGCCAGCGTGCGATAGATTTCCGCGGTGCCGATCCGCACGCCATAGCGATTCAGCGTAGCGTCGGAACGCCCGAGCACGAAGCATCCGCCGCTCGCGTTGATGCGGAAGAAATCGCCGTGACGCCAGACGCCAGGAAACATCTCGAAATAACTCTCGCGGTAGCGTCGGTCGCCTTCGTCATCCCAGAAGCGAAGCGGCATCGACGGCATGGGCTCTGTAATCACCAGCTCACCCACCTCGTCGACCACGCTTTGGCCGCGTTCATTGAACGCCTTCACCGATACGCCCAGCGAAGGCGCCTGGATCTCGCCGGCGCGCACCGGCAAGGTCGGCACGCCACCGACGAAACCGGTGCAGCAGTCCGTTCCGCCGCTGCCGTTGGCGACCCACAGGTCCGCCTTGACGTTGCGGTAGAACCAGGCCATGCACTCGGGCGTTGCCGGCGAGCCGGCCAGCGAGATCCCGCGCAGCCTGGACAGGTCGTAGCGTTCGCGCGGCACCACGCCCGCTCTTGTCAGTTGATTCACATAAGCGGGACTCGCGCCGAACAGCCCGACGCCGGCGTCCTGCGCCAGTTTCCACAGCACGCCCGGGTCGGGGTGGGTCGGGTGGCCGTCGTACAGGACCGGTTGCGCGCCCGTCAGCGTCGTGCCGACCAGGAAGTTCCAAAGCATCCAACTGGTCGTGGTGAAAAAGAACAGGCGCTCGCCGGGGTGCAGGTCGAAATGGAAGGTCGCGTTCTTCAAGGTCTCCAGCAGGATGCCGCCATGTCCGTGCACGATCGGCTTGGGCAGGCCGGTGGTACCGGAAGAGAACAGAATCCAGACAGGGTGATCGAAAGCGACCTGCTCGTAACGAAACTCCGAAACCGACACCGGCGGGCGATCCATCACCGCGTCCCACCGGGCCGCGGAGCGCAACGAGGGTGCCGCCTGGTCGGGCTCCAGGCAGGGCAGATAGATCACATGCTCGAGTCGGCCGAGGGCTGCGACGACGTCGCTTAATTCCCGGCGACGATCGAAGAGCTTGCCGCCGTAGCGATAACCGTCGACGCAAAAAAGGACCTTCGGTGAGAGCGGCTGGAGGCGATCGAGCGCCCCGCGCGCGCCGAAGTCCGGCGAGCAGCACGCCCAGATCGCACCGATCGCGGCCGTCGCGAGCATCGCCACCGCGGTCTCAGGAACATTGGGCATCCACGCGACGACGCGGTCGCCGGGCTCGACCCCGAGGTCGCGCAGCTGCGTTGCCAGCACGCGCACCTGGCTCGCCAGTCCCTGCCACGAGACGCTGGTCAGCGGCCGCGTTTCGCTCAAAGTCCAGAGCGCATCGCCGCCGCGCTGCTCCCCGCGCAGCACATGCTGGGCATAGTTCAGGCGCGCGCCGGGGAACCACTCGGCGCCGGGCATCGCGCGCCGCCCCAGCACGCGCGCGGGCGGAGCCGAGCATTCGATCCGAAAGTAGTCCCACAGGGCTTGCCAGAACCCTTCGAGGTCCCGCACCGACCAGCGCCATAGCGTTTGATAGTCGGTCAGGTTCAACCCGCGCTCGCGCACGAGCCAGTGGCGGAAGGCCGTGACATTGGCGTATGCGATCTGCTCCGGGCTCGGGGTCCACAGCAGATCACCTTGCTGCATCGGTCTGCCGTTTCCTCAATGCCCGAGCGTCGCGCGCACGCTGAGGTACCACTCGGGCGGCGGGTTGTAGGAACCGACCGCGTTGATTCCGGCCGGAATATTCAATGTACCCGTCGTCACGTATCGATCGTTGGTTATGTTGGTGCCGCCGAGGACGACTTCGTAGGTGCCTTTCGGCGCAAGGTAGTGGACCGCGGCGTCCAGGTTGCGCGTCGCGGGCCGATGCAGTTCCGGCGTGTTCAACGCGTTGTTGTAGAGGTTGCTGGTGAACGTGAAGTCCGACGTGAAGCGAAGCGCCGCCCCGCGGCTTCCGAGGTCGAAGTCGTATGACGGCCCCAGGTTCACCTTCCACTTCGGCGTCTTCGGCAACTGGCTGGTGATCGGGATCTGAGCCGCGGGGGCGACATCGGTATAGACGGCGTCGATGTAACCGACCGAGCCATTCAGGCCGAAGCCGTAACCGAAGCGCGCCTGCGTCTCCAGCTCGGCGCCCTTGATTCGCGCGTCGCCGGCGTTATGCAGAACGGGCGATGCGCCCTGCTGGAAGTTGAGCTGGATGCCGGAGTAGATCGTGTTGTATACGGCGGCGTTCACGCGCAGGCGGCGCTGCAACAGCTCGGATTTGAGACCGAGCTCGAGGGTCTTGGCATACTCGGGTCCGAACGCCGCCTGACTCCCGTTCAGGATCGGGACCGAGAGCCGGGTGGTCCACCCGCCCGACTTGAAGCCCTTCGAATAGCTCACATACGCCATGTCGTGCTCGGCGATCCGGAACTGGGCGCCGAGGGTCGGGGTAAAAACGTTGAAGGTCTGCTCGTTCTCACCGGGCGGGAAGTAGCGCAGCGGCTGCGCGGCCGAGGGAAATCCCAGCAGCGCCTGGCACGGGATCGGAGGGGCTCCTGGTATATGGGCACTGGCCAGATCGCTCGGTGGATTGCAGCCGGAAATCTTGTACGTGAATCCGTTCAGGTCCGCCTGGCCACCGGTGAACAGCTTGCGCTCGTTCGAGTAGCGCCCGCCGAGCGTGAACGACCACCGATCGGTCAGCTTGTAATCGGCGTGCAGATAGCCGGCATACGATCTCGTGTTCACGTCGTTCTGGTAGTCGTAGATCTGCAAGATTCCTTCGAACGGAACAAAGTCGTGCACGTAGCCCATCTCCTTGAAGTAGTACAGACCCCCGACCCAGTTGAGCCGATCGGCAAACGCCTTGCCGGTCAGCTGGAACTCCTGGCTGAACTGGAATTGATGCTGCTCGTCCGAGACCTCGAAGATCGTCTCGGGCGTTCCGTCCAGATCGATGCCGACGTTCCACTTGATGCGCCGGTAGCCTGTAATCGATTTCAGGTCCAGCCCCGGACCCAGCGTCCAATCGACCGTCGTGGCGATCCCGAACGCATCGTTCTTCGCGAAATTCGGCCCGTTCGCGTACGTCGTGTCGATGTCGCCGGTCATCCCGGTGTTCGGACCCCAGTAGATGCGCGGATTCGGCGAGAGCAGCAGGTTGCCGCCTGGTCCGCCGATGTAGCCCGCGCCGCCGAGCGCCGCGCCGCCCGGCGCCAGACCCGTGCCGGCCGCGCGCGGGCCGCAGACTCCGCTGGTCGTATTGGTGAAACCGGGGTTGTGAAAGATCTGATCGATCGGATTGTTCGGAGTATTCAGGAAGGCGGACGTGTTGCTGATGCAGGTGTTGTAGAGAAAAGCGAACAGGTTCCCCGGTGTGGCCGACGCGCTGAGCACCGTGTTGGGCTGGGCCGACTGATCCTGGTGCTGCCAGTCGCCGGTGAAGAGCACGGACAGATCATCCGCCGCATTCCAAAGCAGTTTCCCGCGGATCACCTGCTGATTCTGGCCGCCGCTCGTATCGTGGGTGTCGGTGCCCCCCTTCGGATACGCATCGGGCGAGTCCACGACGTACGGCACCGTCGAGGGAAAAGGAATGTGCTGCTGGTAGCCGTCGCGCACCAGCGAGGATACCGTCAGGCTCGACAGCAGCGTGTCGCTGATCGGCAGGTCGGCAGTAAAACCGATATCGCGCCGGTTGAAGCTGCCGCCCGTGGCTTGCGCCTGCACCCGGGCTTCCTTGCCGGGCGTGTGCGTCACGATGCTGATGGCGCCGCCGATCGTGTTGCGCCCGAACAGCGTGCCCTGCGGTCCCTTCAGGATCTCGACCCGCTCCACGTCGAGCAGATTCTGATTCGCGCCGATCGTGCGCGCCAGATACACCCCATCCAGGTAGACCCCGACACCGGGATCGAGGTTGAACGCAAAGTCGTCCTGGCCGATGCCCCGGATCGACGCCGACAGCACCGAACTGTCGCCTGAGAACGGCGCTCCGGCGTCCAGGTTGACACCGGGCGTCAGGTTGCCGAGCGTGTGGATGTCGGTCACGCCCTTGTCCTTGAGGTCTTCGGCGCCCAGAGCGGTAATGGCGATCGGCACGTCCTGGATGTTCTGCTGGCGCTTCTGGGCGGTCACCACGACCTGCTCCAGTTCCTGCGCCTCTTGCGCCGCTGCACCGGCGCACAGCAACGCGGGACCCATGACGCCCCACGCGACGCGCAGAGGCGAACGCACACCGATTGCGCAGCACTTCTTCATGCTCGTCTCCTCCCTGTTTAACCGCCCAATTCGCGGGAGGCGAGGTCGCGCCTCCGCCTTGATCGGGTTCGTTTACTTTTGAGCTGTGCGCCAGCCCGGTGGCGCGTACGCTTCGCGGGCCGCCTCGACATATGGAACAGGGTTCACCACCGCACGCAGCTCCGTTTGCACGTGCCGCTCCACGTTCGGCTTCGATGTGCCGCCGCCTTCCTCACCCCACACGAACGTGACCTCGGTCCCGGGACTGCTGTGCTCGATGTCGAGCATCGCGAGCGTCAGTATCTTTCCTGCGCTGGCGTTGTAGCCGCACCAGGTCGAAATCCCGATCGTCTTGCCATTCCTGGTGACCCGGTCGTATGGCCAGGTGGAGTAAACAGCCGATGGAAAATCGAAATATTTGGCGCGCTGGTCCTTCTGGAACATGGTCCCGATCACGCGTGTAACGTCCTCGTCGTTCAGGACCAGCGTGACCTTCTTGCGGTTCGGCCTGGGCGCCAGCTTCTCGAGCGCTTGGCGCCCGATGAAGTCGTGGTCGAACTTGACGAACGAGCCGTAGCCGAGGTCGTACGGCGTCAGGTAGTAGTCCTCGATGCGGTCCGACAGGAAGCTGCCACCCAGCGAACCGATCGCCTCATAGGTCGTGGCCGGGAGCCACTCTCGATACGCCTTCATCTTCTCGCCCGTGTAGATCGCCGGCAGCGGCGACGGGATCCAGCCCGAATCGAGCGTATTGGACGAGTAGGCCCGCGACCCGACCTGTCTGAGACCGAATTCCAGACCCGCCTCGACAATGGCCGCCTTGACCTCCTCGCCTTCGGCCCAGGGTCCGAACAGCTCGAGCCCCGGCTGTCCGGACATGCCATGGCGCAAGGCCCGCACCTTGCGCCCGGCGATCGTGAGCTCGGTCATGTTGAAGAACTTGATGTCCGGAACGGGCCCGCCGATCAGCTTGTCGATGACCTGGGGCGCCGTCGGCCCCTGGATTTGAAACCGGTAGGTCTTGCGCACGATCGGCCCCGTTCGCGCGGCGGAGCGCTCGTCACGCTCCAGCTTCACGTTGTAACGACCCGCCTCACTGTGGTACTGGACCCAGTTGTGGGCCGAGGGACGCCCCACGAAGTTGAACAGGTTCTCTTCGAGGTAGAACAGGATGGCATCGCCGATCACGAAACCGTCGTGATTGCAGACGACATACTGCTTCGCCTTGTTGCGCTCGAAGCCCTTGAAGCTGTTGACACCCAGACTGTGAAGCAGCTTGAGGGCGTCGGGACCCTCGACGTACATATCGGTCATATGGAACGACTGATTGAACAGGACGCACGTCTCCTGCCACGCGCGCTGCTCGTCCCTCCAGTTGGAAAACTCGCTTTGCACGACGGGATACACATACGGGCCAGTCCGCGAATTGCGCAGCAGCGTTACCGGATTGCCGGCGGACCGGAGCAGACTCTCCAGGCTCTTCTGGCTCACGACGTCGACCACTCCTTCGTTGTTTGGGAAATCAGCGCACGACGGACAGCAGCGCTTTGGTCCTGCGGTGAATCTCACCGAAGCCGGGAAGATTCAGGCTCTCCTTGACCGGATTCGCGTGCTCGCGCATCAACGCCTCGGCGCGCGCGCTCTCACCGCGCTCGATGGCACCGACGATGTAGCGATGTTGCGCGTGCGTGTACGACAGCAAATCGTGCATCTCGCGCAGGCTCGTCTTGTCGAAAGCGAGCGTCTGCGGGCCTACGAAGGGTATGCGCGCATTGCGCTCAAGCGCCTGCTCGATGATCGGGCTGTGCGCTTCCTGAACGATGAGCTCATGGAAGCGGGCGTTCATGTCCGCGTAGCGAGCCTCGTCGCTCTCTTCGACGTGGCCCTTTGCAAGAATGCGGTCGCCATCGGCCAGGCATTCGCGCAGCGCCTCGATGAACGGACGGGAGGCGCCTGCCTCCGCCACGCGGCGGGCGGCCAGCCCCTCGAGCGCCCCACGAACATCGAGGCCATCGAGAATGTCCGAGGTGCTGAAGCCTCGAACCAGGTACCCGCGCGTCTCATGCTCGGCCAGCAGCCCTTCCTGCGCGAGAACCGGCAGCGCCTGCCGCACCGGCGTGCGGGACATCCCGAGCATTTCCGCCAGCGGCGCCTCTGCCAGGCGTTGGCCGGGAGAGAGTTTGCCGCGCAGGATCATCTCGCGGATGCGGACCAAGGCTCTGGATTGCTGGCTATTCACGCAGGGGCGCCTGTTTGATATGCGCGGTTCGATGGGTCAGCGCGCCGGAGTGGGTAAATTGTTCACAACGGGATCCCGTTTGTCAATGTGAGGATCCTGAGTAATCTTTGAAACCAGCGGCCTTGAGAATTTGACGCTCTGACATTGCATTTTGAGCGGCGCTAAAATGGTGACGAGCTTTTACAAATGGGATCCCAAAACCTGATATATGGGATCCCACATCCCTTTCCAGGACCACCCGATCGCCGTCTTTGCACTCCCAGACGCTGCACGTGCGCTGTCGTCCGCGCGGGGGTCCGTTGGCGCCTATAGCCTCCCGTGCACGGCCCGCAGCGACGCCTCGGAGAAACGCCATTAGCAAGCCTGTCGAGTCCAGGGGTTTTCCGCGCCCGAGCTCATTGAAAGTGCTCGCCGGAACGGAGCAGGCGCAGGCCGCGTACCCCTACACCATGCAGTTTGGCGAGGGCGATGACGAGCGCTTCTGGTTCTATAACTCGATGCACTTTCCCGAGCCGATGTCCGCCTTCGACATGGTCACGGCGGAAGCCGCGTACTGCGCTCTAGGTTCGGCCAACACCCGCGTTCACTGCCTGCCGACCACCCTCGGCATCGATTACCGAATCATCAACGGCCGGGTATACATCGGCGGCAATGCGGTGACCGACCCGGCGCAGATTGCCCGCCGCACCGTGGAATTCCAGAAGCGGGCCTTTTACTACTATGAGAATTGGGAACGCCTGTATGCGCAGTGGCGCGACAAGATGCTCGCGCTGATCCGAAGCGCACAGGCGCTGCCCAAGCTGACCCTGCCCGAGTTCGAACCCCTGGCGCACGTTCACGCCGGGCGCGGCATCGCCTCGAACCATGATCTCCTCGACATCTACTTCAGGACGCTCGAGGGATACTTCCGGATGTGGCATCACCACTTCGAATTCCTGCTGCTGGGATACGGCGCGTACCTGACGTTCTTCGGCTTTTGCAAGAAGGCGTTTCCCGAAATCAGCGATCAGACCGTAGCCCGCATGGTCGCCGGCATCGAGGCCGAGATCTTTCGTCCCGACCAAGAGGTGAGAAGGCTGGCACGGCGCGCCGTCGAACTTGGAGTCGACGGGCAGTTTCAAGAGAGCCGCTCGGCCCAGGCGATCATCCAGTCATTGGAGCAGCTGGGGCCGCCCGGGCGCGAGTGGCTCGAGGAGCTGCAGACCGCGCGCGATCCCTGGTTCAACATCAACGTGGGGGACGGCTTTTACCACTACCACCGCTCCTGGAACGACGATCTGTCGATGCCGTTCGCGGGCATTCCCGGATACATCGAGCAGTTCAAGGCCGGCGAGTCACTGGAACGTCCGGTCGAGAAATTGAAGGCGGAACGCCGCCAACTCATCGCGGAGTACCGCGAATTGCTGGGGTCGGACGAGGAGCGGGCCGCCTACGACCAGATGATCACGCTGGCCCATCGCGTTTTCCCGTACGTGGAAGGGCACAAGTTCTACTGCGAGCATTGGTACACAAACCTGTTTTTCAACAAGATTCGGGAATTTGGCGGCTTGTTGGCCCAGTACGGATTCTTCGCCGACGCCGAAGACGTTTTCCAGCTGACCCATTACGAAGTCGAGTCGGCGATCATCGACCTGATGACGTCCTGGTCAAATGGCTCGCCCCCGCGCGGACCGTCGCGCTGGCCAAAAATCGTGAGCGAGCGCCGGGCTGCGATCGCGCTGTGGGCGAAGCAGGACACCCCGCCCGCGCTCGGGCCGGTACCGGATGTGATCGATGATCCAGCCATCGTCATGCTGTGGGGTATCACGCGCGAGAGCCTCGACCTGTGGTTGCAAGCAGGCAGCGACACCCCCAGCAACGTGATTCGGGGATTTGCCGCTTCCAGCGGGGTCGTTGAAGGTCCCGCGCGCGTGGTCCGATCCGTTGAGGAGATCGGGCGTCTGCAACGCGGCGACATCCTGGTGTGCCAGGTCACCAATCCGACCTGGGCACCGATCTTTCAGAAGATCTCGGGCGCCGTGTCCGACATTGGGGGCTCGATGAGCCACGCCGCCATCGTGGCGAGGGAGTTCGGCCTGCCCGCGGTGGTCGGCACCGGCAGCGCCACCTCACGGATCAAGGACGGCCAGCGAATCCGCGTCGACGGTGGACGCGGCCTGGTGACCATCATTCAGTAGCCGCAACGAACGCCTCTGAGCTCAGCCACTCCGGCAACCGGGAGAACTCTCATGTTCGAGACAGGCAAGCAAGGGATGACGGTTCCCCCGTCGAGCGCCTACAGGATCGTGGATGTGCCCGAGCTGTATTCCGAGGTGATCAAGCGCCACGGCATGCCAGGAACCCACGTCGGACCGACCGCAGCAGACAGTCCTTGGGTGCCGTTCGGCGCCAATGCCGCAATCCGCCATCTCGCCTTCGATGTTCGACGCAACATCTACAGCAATATCCTCTGGATCAAATCGGGTGGGGTCATCGGCACGCACAAGCACCGAGGCACGGTCGTGATGATCTGCCTGGAGGGCAGCGCCCGCTACCTCGAATACGACTGGGTTGCAGGACCCGGCAGTTTCATCTACGAAACGCCCGGACTGACGCATACGCTCGTCAGCGATCACCCCGACGGCGTCAAGCTGTTCGGCTGGCTCGAAGGAGCGATCGAGTTCTTCGATGAGCACGGCAATTTCGTCGAGACGCTCGACGTCTGGTGGTTCATCAATCACTACGAAAGCTACTGTCGCACGCATGGGCTGCCGATCAACCGGCAACTGTATCTGTGAAAACGCCTCGATGCCCGTTTCTGAACACATCGGCTGGTTCAGCCAGATCGGCCTGCAGGATCGGGCGGTCGTAGGCGGCAAGGGGGGAAGTCTCGGCGAGCTGCAACGGGCGGGAATCCGTGTTCCACCGGGATTCGTCGTCAAGACCGCCGCATTTGAGCGAATCCTTCACGACCTCGAGGCGCAGTCGCCGGTGCGGGCGCAGGTCGAAGCGCTGGGGCCGGACGATCTGACCGCTATCTCGGCCTGTGCCAGAGCTCTGCAGGTCAGAGTCGAGCGGGCGTCTGTGCCGCCGGACGTCCTGGCGGAGATTGCAGATGCACACGCGATGTTGTGTGACGGCACGAAGGCGCAGGCTGTCGCCGTGCGCTCATCGGCAACTACCGAGGACGCCAGCGATGCCAGTTTCGCCGGACTGCAGGACACTTACCTCTGGGTGAACAGCGGGGACAAGGCGCTGTCGAGGGTGCGCAGCTGCTGGGCCAGCCTGTACTCGGTCGAGTCACTCAGCTACCGCCGTCAACGCGGGCTTGCGGAGCACGGGGTGGCGATGGCCGTCGTCATCCAGGCGATGGTCGATGCGCGAACGTCGGGGGTGATGTTCACGCTCAGCCCCACGACGGGCGACCGCTCGGTGATCGCGATCGAGGCTGCATGGGGCCTCGGCTCCGCCCTGGTTGGCGGTGAAGTGACCCCCGACCGCTGGGTCATCAGCAAGATTACCGGCGAAATTTCCCTGCGCGAGATATCGGACAAGGCGATCCAACATGTCCCGGCCTCAGACGGCGGCATCCAGACCACCGAGGTTTCCAACGAACTACGCGGCGCGCCCTGCCTGAGCGATGAGCAAGTGCAGGCGCTCAGGGGCATCGCGCGCGCCATCGAACGCCACTACGGCTGCGCGCAGGATATCGAGTGGGCCGTTGACCGGCACACCGGCGAACTCTTCGTGCTGCAAAGCCGCCCGGAGACAGTGTGGTCCGCGAAGCAGGCCGCCCCCGCGGCACGCGCGGCGCAGAACCCGCTGTCGCACGTGATGTCGATTTTCGGTGGTCGAAAGTGATCACGGCCAGGGACGTGGCCGAAATCACACGGCTCCTGGAGGAGTCGAGCTTCGATGAGCTGTACCTCGAGGCCGACGGCCTGAAGCTCAGCCTGAAGCGTGGCTCGACCGCGCAGAGCGAGTCGAAGCCCGCCGAAGCTTCAGGAGCGTCAGCGCCTGAAGCGGAGGCAGGTGACCCCGCGATCCACAAGGTGACGGCGCCGCTTCTGGGTACGTTCTATCGCGCGCCCAAACCGGGCGCGCAGCCGTTCGTCGATGTCGGCGCGCAGGTCGAAATCGACAGCATCATCGGCATCATCGAAGTGATGAAGCTGATGAATACGGTGCGTGCCGGGGTTCGCGGCACCGTGATCGAGGTCCTGGCTCAGGACGGGACGCTGGTCGAGTACGGACAGGTCCTGCTGCGGGTTGGCAAGGCGAGCTGAGCGATGCCCCTGCGCCGCATCCTGATTGCCAACCGGGGCGAGATCGCGCTTAGGATCATTCGAACCTGTCGCATGCTGGGCATCGAAACCGTGCTCGCGGCATCGGACGCGGATCGCGATTCTTTGCCGGCCCAACTGGCCGATCGGACGATCTGCATCGGTCCGGCGCGGCCTGGCGACAGCTATCTGCGAACCGACACGATCGTGCAGGCCGCGCTGGGCGTGCGGGCCGATGCGATCCATCCAGGCTACGGCTTCCTGTCGGAGCGCTCCGCACTGGCCCGCTTGTGAAAACAGCATGACGTCGTCTTTATTGGTCCAACCGCCACACAGATCGACGCGGTCGGAGACAAGCTGCGCGCCCGATCCGAAGCGCAGGCAGCCGACGTTCCCGTGATCCCGGGCGCGGCGGTGGAGTCGCCCAGCGCGGCCGTGTCCGTGGCGCGGAGTATTGGCACACCCTTGCTGGTCAAGGCGGTCGGCGGTGGCGGCGGCCGAGGCATGAGGCGGGTCGAAAACCTGCAGGACCTGCCAGCAGCCATCGAGCTGGCCGCTTCCGAGGCGGGCGCAGCCTTCGGCGATTCACGCGTCTATCTGGAACGCTATGTCGATCAAGCGCGCCACGTCGAAGTGCAGATCCTCGGCGACGGGCAGGGCCGCGTCCTGCACCTGGGCGAGAGGGACTGCTCGGTGCAGCGCCGCTTCCAGAAGCTCATCGAGGAAACACCCGCCCCCGGGCTGGCGCAAGCCTTCTGCCGGTGCCTGCACGAAGCGGCGGTGCGCTTCGCGCAGCGCCTCTCGTATCGCGGCGCCGGGACGGTCGAGTTCCTGATCGATCCGCAACGCGATGCGTTCTATTTCCTGGAGATGAACGCCCGAATCCAGGTCGAGCATCCGGTCACGGAGGCCGTCACCGGCGTGGATCTGATCGCCGAGCAGATCGCAATCGCCGCTGGGGTGGGTCTTCGCTTCGACCAGAGCGACGTGCGTCGACGCGGTTGCGCGATCGAGTGCCGCATCAACGCCGAGGACCCGAGCCGCGACTTCCGTCCCAGCCCGGGCCTGGTCACCCAGGCTCGCTGGCCGACCGGTCCAGGCATCCGCGTCGATACCCACATTGCGGCGGGCGCGAGCGTGCCGCCTTTCTACGATTCGCTGGTCGCCAAGATCATCGCGCACGCGCCGGATCGCGCTTCGACGCTTGCGCTGTTGCGGCAGGCGATCGGCGCGACTCGCATCACGGGTGTGGCGACCAACCTGTCCTTCCAGGCCGCGGTCCTGGCCGATCCGCAATTTCAGGCCGGGGCGGTCGATACCGGGTTCATCGCGCGCCTGCTCGAACGGGGCGCTCCGATAACGGAGCCGGCCACCGATGGCTGACATCGAACTGGTCGAGACCTCGCTGCGCGACGGCAATCAGTGCCTCTGGGCAGCGCTCGGAATCGACACGGCGAGGACCTTGACGATTGGCCCCCTGATGGATCGAGTCGGCTTCAAGGCGATCGATTTCACAACCTCCACCCACATGGGGGTGGCGGTCCGCTACAAGCGCGAGGACCCTTGGGAGCGCATCCGGCTGATGGCGGCGGCGACACCCAACACGCCCCTGCAGTTCATGTCGACCGGCTTTCGCTTCATCGCCTGGGAGACCGCGAGCCCGGAATTCATGGCGCTCGCATTCCGCGT
>DATBCI010000496.1:0-6462 GCA_036270555.1 Burkholderiaceae bacterium | reverse complement strand
AGCGAGCTGACAATCACCCGAACGGCCGGAAATCGGGAACGACCCCACAGCGGTCCGCACTAGGCAAGTCGAGGCTTTTCAACGGCCTGGAAGGGCGCCTTTTTCATTCGTTCCGGCGCGGACAGAGCGTCTATTTTCGGTGGTTCAGGCATCCGCTGTTTGCTGCCCGGCTCCACATCGAAACGCCCTTACACGTCATGCTCGATACGCCCGACGCTCAGAGCCGGAACCCCGGCGGCAATACGATTCCGTCGCCAGAGGCCGCCAAGACGATCAGCTGGCCATCGCCGCCGCTGGCGAGTTATCCCGCGTCCACCGACCTGCCTGCCCCGATCGCTTGCGTCGTCCATAGCACGCGCGGCCGTATCGCGCGCGGCCAGCTGTTGCGGCTCGATTTCCTCGACCGCACCGCCGAGGTGGTCTTCGCAACCGACAAGCCTCCGGTCACGCTGCGGTTCGACCAATTCCTCAGCATGACGCTGACCCAACCGCTGCCGCCGAGGCCGGAGCGTCCGAGCGCGCCCAAGGAATCCGATCCACCGCTCAACCTGCGGCCCCGCACGTCGTACCGCTTGCTGTTGAGGGATGGCAAAGAGCTGACCGGGCACACGATCGGCTACCTGGAGAAAGCGGTCGGCCTGTTCCTGTTCCCACCGATCGACACCGACGACCGCGTGCTGCGGATGTTCCTGCCGAAGGAGGCCTGCACGCGGCGGGAGCTGGGAAAACCGATCGGCCAGGTCCTGGTCGAGCAACATTCCACGACCACGGAAGAGGTCGAGCAGGTGGCCGCGCTGCAAACGAAATTGCGCTCGCAGAAGCTGGGCGAAATCCTGGTTGACCGCAAAGTCGTCACGCCCGAGGAGCTGCGGAAGGCGCTCGGGGTGCAGGCCAGCATGCCGGTGATGCGGGTGGGCGAAGCGCTGATCGCGATGGGCCTGATCCAGCCGGATCAGCTCGATGCCGTGCTCGCGATCCAGAAGATCGACCGCTCGGCACCACTGGGCGAATTGCTGGTGCGCGAAAAAATGATCTCGCGCGACGACCTGAACGCGGCGCTGGCCCGCAAGATGGGTTACCCGATCGTCGACCTGGACCAGTTTCCGGTTGAATCCAGTGCACTGCAGCGCGTGCCGTACGCCATCTCACAGCGCCTGGGCGTGCTGCCGCTGATGCTGAGCGACGGCGTGCTGGTGGTCGGGCTGGAAGATGTCACACGGCGCAAGGCTCTGGACGAGCTGGAGTTCGCGACTCAGACGAAAGTCGTGCCCGCGCTGGTTACGCAAGAAGCGATCGACCGCATGCTGGGGTCGGCGTACAGCCGGATCGGGGACGGACCGGTCGACGCCGGCGGCCCGGGCGCCGCCGACTCGGGGGTCGAATGGGAGTCCGCGGACGTCAACAAGCTGGCCGAGAACCTCGAACGGGATATCGGCGCCGAGCATTCGAACCAGGTCGAAGAACCGGTCATCGAGCAGAGCGACAACTCGCTGGTGCGGCTGATCCACCAAATGATCGCCGAGGCCACCGCCGACGGCGTCTCCGACATCCATATCGAGTGCTCGCCGGGGCGCGAGAAGGTCAAGATCCGCTTTCGCAAGGACGGCCAGCTGCGCCCGTACCTCGAGCTGCCCTATACCTATCGGAACGCGGTCGTGTCGCGCATCAAGGTCATGTGCGACCTCGACATCTCCGAGCGCCGCAAGCCGCAGGACGGCAAGATCAATTTCGCGCGCTTCTCGCCGCAACACAGGATCGAACTGCGCGTCGTCACGATGCCGACCGCCAACGGCCTCGAGGACATCGTGATGCGCCTGCTGGCTTCGGCCAGGCCGATCCCGCTGGCCGACCTGGGCCTGAGCCACGGCAATCTGGCGCGCTTCAGGTCGCTGATCGAGCGTCCCTACGGATTGGTGCTGTGCGTCGGCCCGACCGGATCGGGCAAAACGACCACGCTTCACTCGGCGCTCGGTCACATCAACCGGCCTGAGCGCAAGATCTGGACTGCCGAGGATCCGATCGAGATCACGCAGCCCGGACTTCGGCAAGTGCAGGTCAATCCCAAGATCGACCTGACGTTTGCCAAGGCACTGCGGGCTTTTTTGCGCGCGGATCCGGATGTGATCATGGTCGGCGAAGCGCGCGACCAGGAGACCGCGCACATGGTGGTTGAGGCGTCGCTGACCGGCCACCTGGTGCTGTCGACGCTGCACACCAACAGCGCGCCCGAGACCGTCACGCGCCTGCTGGACATGGGGATCGACACCTTCAATTTCGCCGATGCGCTGCTCGGCGTGCTGGCTCAGCGGCTGGTGCGCCGGGTCTGCCCGCACTGCCGTGTCCAGCGGCCGGCCACTCCAGCGCAAATCGACGAGCTGTTGAACGATTATCTGCACGCCATACCGCCGAACGGGCCCCGGATCAACCGCGAGGACATCCTGATGGACTGGCAAAGCCGGTTCGAGCAGGACGGACAGCTGATGCTGTACGAAGCTCCCGGATGCGAGCAGTGCCGGGGCACCGGGCTGCGCGGGCGGGTCGGTATCCACGAGCTGGTGACGAACGGGCGGGATCTGCGACGCCTGATTCAGGCGCGAACGCCTCCGGTCGAACTGCAGGCCTGCGCCATGCACGCCGGCATGCGCACGCTGCGACAGGACGGGATCGAAAAGGTCCTGCAGGGGCTGACCACGATCGAGGAAGTACGCGCAACCAGCAACGAATAGCCGCGCCCGGGCTCGCTGGGCCGGCTTGAACCGGACCGGGCTACGCCGGTGCCTTGGCGCGGGCGGCCTGGCGCCGCTCGAACCAACCGGCCACTCGCCCCTGGTCCGCGGGCGACAGACGCAAGCCAAGCTTCGAGCGGCGCCACAGTGCATCGTCGGCGCTGGCCGCCCACTCGCGCGTCACGAGGTGCTCGAGCTCGGCCTCGTACAGCCCGTCGGCGATCGGCTCGCCCAGGTCGCCAAGCCGGCCGGCCGAGGCGAGCACCGTGCTCACGCGGCTGCCGTAGGCGAGCGCCATCCGCCGCAACATTGCGGGCGGCACCCAGCGATACTGGACACTGAGCGAGGCGAAAAAATCCTCGAGCACCGTTGCACCGGGTCTGGCCCGAGCGGGCCTGCCTGGCAGATCGCCACCCGGCAGCAGCGCTGCGTGCGTCCAGCCTCCGCGCGTGCAGCCGAGGCGCGGCGCCAGCAGGCCGACCGCTTCCTCGGCCAGCGTCCGGAACGTGGTCACCTTGCCGCCCCACACGGTCAGCAACGGCGCGGCCTCCTGATCCATCTCGAGCGCATAGTCGCGCGTCAGTTCCGAAGGTCCAGCGCCATCGTCAAGCAGCGGTCGCACGCCGGAAAAAGTCCAGGCGATGTCGGCGGCGCCGATCGGACGCTTCAGGTACCGGTTGGCCAACTCGCACAGATAGTCGATCTCGCCCGCGTCGATGCTCGTGGCACCCGGCTCCTGATGCACTTCCACATCCGTGGTGCCGATCAGCGTGAACTCGTCCTCGAACGGGATCGCAAAGGCGATGCGGCGGTCGGGCGATTGCAGCAGGTAGGCAAAGGGGTGCTCGAAGCGCCGGCGCACGACCAGGTGACTGCCCTTGATCAGCCGCAAGTGCCGCACCGATTCGCGCCCGCATACGTCGTGCAGGAAGCGCGCGGCCCAGGGACCGGTCGCGTTGACCAGGGCCCGCGCCTGGATTCGCAACGGCGGCCCGTGCTGCTGGCCGACTTCGGCCACCCACCCCGCCCCTTCCGGTCGAGCGCGGACCAGGCGCGAGCGCGTGAACACGCGCGCGCCGCGCTCGGAGGCATCGATCGCCGTCGTCACGACCAGGCGCGCGTCATCGGTCCAGGCATCGGAAAACTCGAATCCGGTGCGGAAATCAGGCTTCAGTTCCCGGGCGGCCGGGGGGCTCGCCAGGTCGACGCGGCGCGACGCCGGCAGGTCGGAGCGCCCGGCCAGGAGGTCGTACAGCCACAAACCACAGCGCAACATCCAGGCCGGCCGCATCGACGGGTCGTGCACCAGCACCAGCCGCAGCGGCCGCACCAGGTGCGGAGCCATGCGCAGCAGGACGGCCCGTTCGCGCAGCGCCTTGCGCACCAGTCCGATGTCACCCTGCTCGAGATAGCGCAGGCCGCCGTGGATCAGCTTGGTCGAAGCCGATGAGGTGTACGACGCCAGGTCCGCCTGCTCGCACAGGATCGTGCTCAGGCCGCGGCCGGCGGCATCGCGTGCGATAGCAACGCCGTTGATGCCGCCACCGGCCACCAGCACATCGCATTGCACCTCGTCCGCCACCGCCCCTCACCCCCGACCCCTCTCCCGCAAGCGGGAGAGGGGAGAAAAAACGCCCCTCTCCCACGCCAGTGGGAGAGGGGCTGGGGGTGAGGGGTACTGCAATGACACGTCAGTGCGCCTGGTCCCAATTCAATCCAGCGCCGACGTCGACCGCCAGAGGAACCTTCAGCGACGCGACGTGGCACATCAGGTCCGGAATCCGGGCGTGGATCTGCTCAAGCTCTGCGTCCGGAACCTCGAACACGAGCTCGTCATGCACCTGCATGATCAGGCGCGTTCGCAGCGATTCGCGCTGCAGCCAGTCGTGCGTGGCGAGCATCGCAAGCTTGATCAAATCGGCGGCCGTGCCCTGCATCGGCGCGTTGATGGCAGCCCGTTCGGCGCCTTGCCGGCGCGGGCCGTTGGGCGAATTGATCTCAGGCACCCACAACCGGCGCCCGAAAACGGTCTCGACGTAGCCCTGGCGTTTGGCCAGGGCGCGCGTCGCGTCCATGTAGCGGGCAACGCCAGGGTAGCGCGCGAAGTAGCGATCGATATAGCTTTTGGCCTCGTCCCGGCCGATGCCCAGATTGGACGCCAGGCCGAACGCCGACATGCCATAGATCAGCCCGAAGTTGATCACTTTGGCGGTTCGCCTCTGGTCGGCCGTGACCTGATCGACTGTTACGCCGAACACCTCCGAGGCTGTCGCCCGGTGCACATCCTGCCCGCGCGCAAAAGCCTCCAGCAGTCCGACGTCATCGGACAGGTGCGCCATGATGCGCAGTTCCACCTGCGAATAGTCGGCCGAGACGATGTGCGACCCTGCAGGCGCGATGAACGCCTCCCGAATGCGCCGGCCCTCGGCGGTGCGGATCGGGATGTTCTGCAGGTTCGGGTCGGTCGAAGCAAGCCGTCCAGTGATCGCGGTGGCCTGCCCGTACGTGGTGTGGACCCGGCCCGTCTCCGGCCGCACCATCAAGGGCAGTTTGTCGCTATAGGTCGACTTCAGTTTCGACAGCGCGCGGTGTTCCAGCAGGGTCTTGGGCAGCGGATAGTCGGCCGCCAGCCTCTCCAGCACATCCTCGTCCGTGCTGGGCGCACCGGTCGCCGTCTTCTTCTGCACTGGCAGGCCCAGCTTGCCGAACAGGATTTCGCCGATCTGCTTGGGCGACCCGAGATTGAACGGCTGGCCGGCCAGCCGGTGCGCCTGCTCCTCAAGGGCGAAGATCCTCTGCCCAAGGTCACGACTCTGCGCCGCCAGTTGCTGAGGGTCCACCAGCACGCCGGCGCGCTCCATCGCGAACAGAACGCGCGAAACCGGGATCTCGATCGACCGGTAGATGTATTCCAGTCCTTTGTGCTCGCCGATGCGCGGCCACAGCACGCGATGCAGCGCCAGCGCGACCTCGGCGTCCTCGGCCGAGTACTCGGTGGCCCTGTCAACGCTGACCTCTTCGAAGCCGACCTGGCGCGCGCCCTTGCCGCACACCTGCTCGTACGTCAGAACCTGGCGCCCCAGGTGGCGTTCGGCCAGCGCTTCCATGTCGTGGCCGCGATGCGCCTCCAGCACATAGGACTGCAGGGATGTGTCGTGCTCGACACCCGCCAGTGCAATGCCGTGATTGGCCAGCACATGCGTGTCGTATTTCAGGTTCTGCCCGACTTTTGGATGGCGTGAAGATTCGAGCCATGGGCGCAGCTTCTGCAGCACCTGCTCCAGGGCGAGCTGGTCCGGCGCTCCCGGATAGCGATGCGCCAGCGGGATATAGCAGCCCTCGAGCTCAGCGACCGAAAACGACACGCCGACCAGGCGAGCCACCATCGGCTCGAGCGATGTCGTCTCGGTGTCGAAGCTGGTCAACGGCGCCTGTTCGATCCTCCGGATCCACTCATCCAATTGCGGCTGCGTGAGGACCGTCTCGTAATGGACCTGCGGCTTGTGGAGCGCGGGCCTGGCTTCGGGCGCCGCGGGCGGTGAAGCGCGGCCCGGCGCCGGGGTGTCGCGCGTGGAACTTTCGCCCGGTTCAGCGTCCATGGTTTTGAGCCAGGTGCGAAACTCGTAGCGCTCGTACAGCTCGCGCAGCGCGGCGGCGTCCGGCGGCCGCATCTGCAGTGCCTCCAGCGTCGGCACCTGAGTCGACAGGTCGGCGTCGGTACGAATGGTGACCAGCG
>DATBCI010000495.1:0-6613 GCA_036270555.1 Burkholderiaceae bacterium | reverse complement strand
ATCGTCCGCATGATCGAGGCGGCGCGGGCGGCAAACCGCCGCGTGATCGTCGACCCGAAGGGCGACGACTACTCGCGCTACGCCGGCGCCACCCTGATCACGCCGAACCGGGCCGAGTTGCGCGAGGTCGTCGGGCGCTGGCGCGATGAGGCGGACCTGGAGCGGCGCGCGCAGAAGCTGCGCACCGAGTTGAACCTGCAGGGCGTGCTGCTCACGCGCAGCGAGGAAGGCATGAGCCTGTACACGGACGACGGCGCGTGGAACGTGCCCGCGCAGGCGCGCGAGGTATTCGACGTGTCAGGTGCCGGCGACACGGTCATTGGGGTGCTGGGCACGATGCTGGCGGCCGGCCTGGAGTTGCGCGAGGCCGTGCGGCTCGCCAATCGTGCCGGCGGCGTCGTGGTGGGCAAACTCGGAACAGCCACCGTCAGCTACGAGGAGTTGTTTGGACCGGCTGATTGACCGCTCCGCAGTCGTTCCGGCACCCTGTCAAGCCCGACTCGATACCCCGCGCGCGGGAGGTTTTGCGCGGCCTCCGTAGGTACTTCCGTGGGAGAATTCAGCGACGGAACGTATCCCGCGTACCATATTCAAGCTATGCATTCACCATGATCGTGGTCACCGGAGCGGCCGGATTCATCGGCTCGAACCTGGTCAAGGCACTCAACGAACGCGGCGAGACGGACATCGTCGCGGTCGACAACCTGCAGCCAGCGGACAAGTTCCGCAATCTGGTCGACTGCGAAATCTCCGACTTCCTGGACAAGGGCGAATTCCTGGATCGCGTGATGCGCGGCAACTTCGCGCGACCCACGGTCGTGTTCCATCTCGGCGCGCACTCGGACACGATGGCCACCGATGGGCGCTTCATGATGGAAAACAACTTCCGCTATTCAACGCACATCCTCCACTGGTGCCAGCAGGTCGACGCGCCGCTGATTTATGCCTCGTCGGCGGCTGTATACGGGCTAGGGCCGATCTTCGTCGAGGATCGGATGTACGAGCGCCCGCTGAATATCTACGGGTTCTCGAAATTCCAGTTCGATCAGGCGGTACGCAGGGCCTTGCCGACTCTGCGGGCGCCCGTGGTCGGGTTGCGTTATTTCAACGTGTATGGCCCACGCGAGCGGCACAAGGAACGCATGGCGTCGGTCGCGTTCCACCACTATTACGAGTTCCGGCGCGAAGGCCGGGTCAAGCTGTTCCAGGGCAGTCATGGATATTCTGATGGCGAGCAACGGCGCGATTTCATCCATGTCGACGACGCGGTTCGGGTGAACCTGCACTTCTGGAACCGACCCGCCAGCGGGATCTTCAACGTCGGTAGCGGGCGCGCCCAAAGCTTCAACGACGTGGCCCTGGCAGTGGTCAACTCGCTGCGCGAGGCCAATGGACAGGCGCCGCTGCAGGTGAAGCAGGCCGCCGCTCAGGGCACGATCGAATACGTCGAATTCCCGCTCGAGCTGCGCGACCGCTACCAGGCCTACACCCAAGCCGATCTGACACGTCTGCGCAACGCCGGCGTGGCCGAGCCGATGTTGACGGTCGAGCAGGGAGTCGCGGCGTACGTCCGGTGGCTATTGAGGCACGCTTGAAGCCCTCGCCGCCCCCCCTGTTCCGGCCTTTGGCCGGGAAAGGGAAGGAGCAAGAGAACGAGGGGGCTAGGCTGGCCCCCTCGTGCTCCCCCAGCCAGTCCAAAAGAGCTGAAGCGAGATAGACCTTTGATGCGGAAGGCAGCATTCCTCGATCGCGATGGCGTGATCAATGTCGATCAAGGGTACGTCCACCGGATCGAGGACTTCGAGTTCGTAGCCGGCACCCTCGAGGCCTGCCGGGAGCTGGCCCGGCGCGGCTGGCTGCTGGTGGTGGCGACCAATCAGTCCGGCATCGGACGCGGCTTGTACACGGCGCAGCAATTCCATCAGATGACCGACTGGATGCGGGCACACTTCGCGCAGTCCGGCGCACTGCTGGCCGGCGTCTACTACTGCCCTCACCACCCGACCGACGCGATCGACCGCTTTCGGATGCAGTGCGACTGCCGCAAACCGCAGCCAGGCATGCTGCTGGCGGCCGCGCGCGACCTGTCGCTCGACCTGGCGCAATCGATGATGTTCGGCGACAAGTGTGAAGACCTGCAAGCCGCGCAAGCCGCCGGCATCGCACACCGTGTGCTGCTGGGCAAGGACGGCCGGCTACCGCCGCGCAACGACTGTGCGCCAGGCCTTGCCATGGCGCGCTTCGCGGACCTGCGCGAGGCCGTGGCGAGCGGCGAGTTGGCGCCGATTCTGGGCGAGGCAATCGGTGCCTGAGCGGACACCCTCACCCCTACCCCTCTCCCGCAAGCGGGAGAGGGGAAAAAATCGCGAGGCAATCCGTGCCTGACGCGACCGACGCGCCCCTTGCGTTCGAGTCCAAGATCGTTGCCCGCGAGCAGCTTGGCGCGTGGGCTGTCCGCCTCACCCGGCCGATCGTGCTGACCAATGGCGTTTTCGATCTGCTGCATCGTGGCCACGTGACGTATCTGGCTCGTGCTCGCGCCTTAGGGGCGAGTCTGGTCGTTGCGGTCAATTCGGACGCCTCGGTGCGCCTGCTGGGAAAGGGCGCGGACCGGCCGATCAACACCGAGCAGGACCGCGCTGCACTGCTGGCGGCGCTCGAAAGTGTGACACTGGTGACGATCTTCGACGAGCTCGTCCCGCTGGCCGTGCTGCAGATCGTACGGCCGGAGATCTACGTGAAGGGCGGCGACTACTCGATCAAATCGACCCCCGAAGCGCAGCTTGCGCGCACCTGGAACGCCCGCGTGCTGGGCATCCCCTTCGAGCATGATCGCTCAACCACAGCGCTGCTGGATCGGGTGCGAAGCACGCGATGACGTTTTTTGTCCAGGCCATCCTGGCGTTTCTGCTGTCGGCGCTGCTGATCGTCTGGATGCGGCGACCGGCGCACCGTTTCGGCCTGGTCGACGACCCGGGTGGGCGCAAACGGCACGGTGCCGCGGTGCCGCTCACCGGCGGGATATCGATCACGATCGGATTCTTCCTGGCGCTGGCACTGTCACTGCCGGCGCTGGCCCATCAGCTCGTGTTGCTGGTGTCGATCGGGCTGCTGGCACTGATTGGCGTGCTCGATGACATCGGCGAAGTATCGCCACGCACGAAGCTGGGAGTGCAGATCCTGGCCGCGGTGCTGATGACGTCCTGGGCTGGCCACTTTCTGCTCCACCTGGGCGACCTGTTCGGCCGTGGCGACATCCTGTTGATGAACTGGGGTATCCCGTTGACAGTGTTTGCAACGGTCGCCTTGATCAACGGAATCAACATGCTCGACGGCCTGGATGGTCTGGCCGGCGGGCTGGTGTTCGTGATTCTGTGCCTCTTTGCCGGGTTCGCGCGGTGGGCCGGCGACCTCGTCTCGTTGAAGATCCTGGTTGTCCTGTCGGGCGCGTTGGCGGGCTTCCTGCTGTTCAACCTGCCGCACCCGTGGCGCGGACACCGCCGCACGTTCATGGGCGATACCGGAAGCCTGGTGCTCGGCTTCGTGATCGCGTGGTATTCGATCGGCTTGACGCAAGGCGCGGGCTCGAAGGTGCCGCCGGTCGTGATGCTGTGGGTGACCGGCGTCGTGCTGTTCGATCTGTTCACGGTGACGATCCGCCGTATCCTGCGCCGCAGGGATCCCGCCGCGCCGGACCGGGCACATGTTCACCACCTTCTGCTGCGGCGAGGCTTGTCGCCGGCGCTGGCCGTCGCGTTGCTGTTGATTGTGAATCTGGTGCTGGGGGCGATCGGAATAGCGGGCTGGGCCGCCGGCGCACCGGAGAGCTGGCTGTTCGCGGGTTACGTGGCGGTCGCCCTCGTGTACGTGGGCCTCTTCCTGTTTCCGGCCCGGCTCCTGCGCCGCAGGCGCGCCGCAACCTCCGATTCCGCCGGACCGGCCCCTTGAGCCTGCTCGTCATCGGTGACCTGCAGGGCTGCGACGACCAGCTTCAACAGCTGCTCGCGATCGCCCCGCCTGCCGATCGGCTGCTGTTCCTGGGCGATCTGGTCAACCGCGGCCCGCAGTCGCTGGCGGCGTTGCGGCGGGTGCGCGCGCTCGGCGAGCGAGGCGCCACCGTGCTGGGCAATCACGATCTGCACCTGCTCGCAGTGGCGGCCGGAATCCGTCCGCAGCATCCGGACGACACACTCCAGGAGATCCTCGATGCACCCGACGCCATAGAGCTGCTCGACTGGGTGCGGACGCGCCCGCTGGCACACTTCGAGGAAGGCGCGCTGTTCGTGCACGCCGGCGTGCTTCCACCATGGACCGCCGCGCGCACGCTCGAACTGGCCCGCGAGGTCCAGCAGAAGCTCAGCGGGCCGAACTACCGCAGCTTCCTCGCAACGATGTACGGCAATCAGCCCGCCCGCTGGGACGAGTCGCTCTCTGGCGCCGACCGCCTGCGCTGCATCCTGAACGCGCTGACCCGCGTACGTTTTTTGGGCGCGGACGGAACGATGGAATTGCGCCTGAAGCAGGCGCCGGGCTCGGCGCCTCCCGGATGGATGCCGTGGTTCGATCACCCGCAGCGGGCCAGCCGCGAAACGCCGATTGTGTTCGGGCACTGGTCGACCTTGGGCTTGATGCTGCGCGACGATGCGATCTGCCTGGATACGGGCTGTCTGTGGGGCGATGCACTCACGGCGATGAGTTGGCCGGAGCGGGCCGTGTATCGGATTCCGTGTCCGAGGGTTCGGAAGCCGAACCAGAGTTTCAAGTGACGCTCGCCTTCCTGGAGCAGGCGATCAAGCGCTTGGTCGGGCGAGTCAACATTGGTACTCTAGAAGGGCTCCTCGTGGAAACACCCAAAGGCAGGTGCTGTGCGAGATCACTCCAAGGGGCGCGCTCGTGGAAGGGGCGGTGCAACTAGGCCCGCCTTGAACGCAACGACGACCGGCCTTGCGTAACCCCAGGGGATCCTGTCGACCGGAAGCACGATCTTCACGTCGATGAACCCTGCGTGCTGCAGGCGTTCGGTGACATCCTGCCCATACGTGCGGAAAGCCAGGATCCGCCCTGAGCGAAGCGGATCGCCGTGGTATTGGGGCGGAAGCAGGTGCCTGACTTCGCCCGTCGACGTCAGAACGGCCCGCTCCAGGGTCCGCGGCCCGTCATGAATCGGTACCGTGAAAACCAGCAGTCCATTGGGTCGAAGCACCCGGAAGACTTCGGAGAACGCCTTGGCGTCTTCGGGCACGTGCTCGAACACTTCCGTCGATGTGCACAGATCGAAGCGGGCATCGTCGTGGGTCAGCCTCTGTACGTCCTGGCATTGAATTCCGTTGTGGAACTCCCCCGGCGCGACGTCATCGAAGTATTCCGAGGCGGTCAGCGTTCTGGCACGGGTTTTCAAGTATCGATAGAGAGGCCCTCGGGACGACAGCTCGTAGGTATCCATCGCATGAAGATCCGGGGCAAGCTGGCGAAGCACGGAAACGATCGACAGGCTCACCGCGCTGGCACGGCACGCCAGACACCGCGCGGCGATTTCATAGTCTTTGAGTCTTATGAACAGCCGCCGGGCGTTGCAGATCGGACAGTGGGCAACCGTGACACGCAGCTCGCGCCAGCGGACCATGCTCCCGCCGGCCTTCATCAGCGCCTGCAGGTTCATCGAATCCCCGAAAGACAGACGGGTCAGCTCGCCGGTGCGGAGCTTGGGCCGGGCTCGCTGTCGTCGCCTTCGGCAGCCGGACTGAGATCGCTCGGAACCATGGCGTGCTCGTCGAGCGGAACCGCCAACTCGTGCGCGATCGCCGCCCGCGCGGCGCGCGCGGCGGCGTGCCGGGTTGCCGGCTGGGGATCAATGGCCGGCAGCCAATGCAACTCGACGGCCAGATGCGGAGCCGTGACAACGCGCCACAGCGATTGCACCAGGTTCATCTCGCCCACGAACATCGCAACCCGTGAAAACTCGCCGCGCTGGGTGAAGCGCAGGCCGACGGGCCGTATCGGCGCCCCCAGGTCGATTGCCGGCTGGACCAGGTTCGCGTGAAACGGCAACAGGCGCGAGCCGTCGGTGGTCGTGCCCTCCGGGAACACGCCGATCAGCTGACCCGAGCGCAGGCGGTCGGAAACCGCTTGATTGGCCCGCATCACCGCGTGACGCTTGCCGCGCTCGACGAACAGCGTGCCCACCGCGATCGCCAGCCAGCCGGCCAAAGGCCAGCGCCCGATTTCGGCCTTCGAGACGAATCGCGCCGGCACCACGGCAGCAATCGAGAACACGTCCAGCCACGAGGTGTGGTTGATCAGCAGCAACGAGCCCAGAGCCGGAGCGTCCCTCATCGCACCGGGCTGAGGCGGCAGGCCTCGCGATTCCAGTCGCACGCCGATCAGCAGCAGCAGCAGGCGCGACCAGTAGATCACGGCTGCATCGCGCCCACGGGTGCCAATCCATGGAAAGAACAGCGCCGCATAGAGCACCCCGAGCGCGACGTGCGCGAACGCCGCCACCATCGTGATCGGGGCGATCAGCATGAGGCCCAGGCGATAAAGCTTTGCGATCATGAAGACGCCTCCGCCGCCCGTTCGAACCGGATTTCGCCGCCCACGATGGTGGCCCGCA
>DATBCI010000494.1:0-13895 GCA_036270555.1 Burkholderiaceae bacterium | reverse complement strand
ATTCTGGGCAACGGCCCGGCCGGCGTGATCGCCGCGGAGGCGATCCGCAAGGTCGCGCCGGCCGATGAGATCGTGCTGGCGGGCGACGAGCCGGAACCGCCTTACTCCAGGATGGCGATTCCGTACCTGCTCAGCGGCAAGATCGACGAGGTCGGGACCTATCTGCGCAAAGGCGTGGATCACTATGCGCAGCTTGGCATCACGCTGCGTGTCGATCGCGCGCATGCGGTCGACACGGCGGCGCGCAAGGTCGTCTTCGAGCGCGGCGGCGAGTTGACCTTCGACCGCCTGCTGATCGCCACCGGGTCCAACCCCATCCAGCTTCCGATCGCCGGCGCCGACAGCAAGGGGGTTCATTCGTGCTGGACTCTGGCCGACGCCCGCAAGATCATGCAATTGGCCGGTCAGTCGGCACGCGTGTTGCAGATCGGCGCCGGATTCATCGGATGCATCATCCTGGAGGCGCTGGTCAAACGTGGAGTGTCGCTGACGGTCGTTGAAATGGGCGATCGGATGGTGCCGCGGATGATGGGGCAGGGCGCCGGAACGATGATCAAGCGCTGGGTCCAGTCCAAGGGAATCCAGGTCTTTACGTCAACGCGTGTGGAGGCGATCGAACCGGTAGCCTCCGGTGCACTGACGGTCCGACTGAGCAATGGCCAGAGCGTCACCGCCGATCTCGTGATTTCCGCAACCGGCGTGAAACCGAACGTCGGTTTCCTCGCGGGCTCAGGCATCGGATGCGGCCATGGTGTGTTGACCGATGAGCGAATGCGGACGAATGTTCCCGGCATCTACGCGGCAGGCGACTGCGCCGAGGCGTTCGACCCGATGCTGGGGCGGCGTGTGGTCAGTGCCATCCAGCCCAATGCCGCAGACCAGGCTCATTGCGCGGCGATGAACATGGTCGGCCGGCGCGCGTCGCTGACCTGTGTGACGCAGATCAACGTGCTGGACACACTCGGGCTGATCTCGTCGTCGTTTGGAACCTGGGAGGGAGTATCCGGCGGCGACCACGCGGAGCAGCACGACGACGACAACTACCGGATGATCCGGCTCGAATTCGACGGCGACGTGCTGGTGGGGGCCAACGCGATCGGCTTGACCGAGCGGGTCGGAACGCTGCGCGGGCTGATCCAGTCGCGCGTTGCGCTGGGGCCCTGGAAGCGCCGCTTGATGGCCGATCCGATGGCTCTGAGCGAGGCCTACTTGTCTTGCGCTCAGGCGCAGTCGTCATGGGGCTTGAAAGCGGTCTGACACGATAGGCCATGCAGATCACCTTCAAGCTGCATGCCAATCTGACCGACTATCTGCCACGCGACGCGGATGGGCGCAAGCCCCACTACAATCAGCTGCAGATCGACGTGCCGGACGGCGCCGACGTTCAATCGGTAATCGACCGCTTCAATCTGCCCGCCAGGCAGGTGCATCTGGTGCTGGTCAATGGCGTTTATGTGGCACCGTCGACACGATCGAACCGGCGTCTGAGCGAAGGAGATGCGCTGGCTATTTGGCCCCCGATTGCGGGTGGATAAGCGCCCGACGGCGAGCGTGTTTTTCGACGGCTGTCAGAAACGTCACCGATGAGCGAAGACACGATCTTGCATCGTGAAATGGGCTGTACGCGCGCCGAGTTCCTGGCGTGGTTGCCTGGCGCCGTGAACGGAGCGCAGTTCGACGTCGACGGTGATTCGATCAGGGTCCGTTATCAGGCGGGCGAGGTGCTGATTCGTATCGCCCAGACGGCCGACCGCAAGCTCGGGTTGATGCTGCTTCCGGTGTTGCGGGTTTCAATCGAGTTCTCCGACCTCGATGGCGCCGCGCGCAAGTCCTTTCTCGGGCGTTTCGATCTGTTCACGCGACGCGGAGGCGGGTGATACGTCGCCCGGGAGTAGGTCGGCGCTGAACCAGGTATCGTCCCGGTGGGTTTCATGGCACTGAGCCCGCAACAGGACGATGAGGCGAATGCAGAACCAGAGACGATGGATGACGCCGGCGCTGCTGGCATTGGCCGGTGCGGCCGCAGTCGTGGCCGCCGATGTGGCCGCCAACCAAACGCTGATCGCCAATCAGAGCGAGGTCGTCTACGTGACTTCGACGATGGGCGCCGAGGTGGAGGGCGGCTTCAGCCGATTCGAGGCGCAGATCGACCTGGACCCGGCCAAGCTGCAGACCAGCTCCGTGTCATTTGCGGTCGACACCTCCAGCGTGACCTTTCCATCGCAGGACGTGCAGAAGGAACTCGTCAAGCCCGATTGGCTGGATGCCGCCCGCTATCCGAAGGCCGAGTTTCGATCGAGCCGCATCCAGAAAATGGCCGATGGCCGCTTCGAGATCGCCGGCACGCTGACCATCAAGGGACACGCACACGAGGTCGTGTTTCCGACGAGCCTGACCCGCTCCGGGGCGACCACATTCGCCAACGGCACGCTGACGGTCAAGCGGCTCGATTACGGCGTCGGCCTGGGCGAGTGGGGCGATACCTCGCTGGTCGAAGACGCGGTAAGGATCCGGTTCAAGATCGCCCTGAGCGGATTCGCTCCCACCTGATCAAGGCTCGCGCGCGAGCAATGGACTGAGCGGCCTGGGGCCGTCATCCGACTGCGCCATCCGCCGCGCGTACTCGAAACGATCGCTCAGGTCGAGCTCCGGGCTGGCACCCGCGCCGTTCGAAAGCGTGCGGGGCTGCGCCCCAACGGCGATCACCGTTCCCAGGCCGGCGTACAGGTAGTGGTCGCCAAACGACTGCAGTAGCGCGGCGAAGGTCGGCTCCCCGGTGCAATGTCCGGGTGCGATGTAGTCGACCTTGACCGAGTCATGCAGTAGCGTGGCCGCTTCCGCAATGGCGGCATCGGGCGCAACAACCATGTGGAAGCCTCCGGCGATCAGGTGAATGTGCGGATCGATCGCCTGCGCGGCCGCGACGATCTTGTCCAACCCCGGGTGCGAGCACCCGACCACCAGCACGATGCCGTCCGCGGTGCGGATCGCCAGTGACAGCTCCTTCAGTTCAAGCGTGCCTGGCTTGTCCGAGACCAACGCGATCAGGTGCAGCCCGGGCGCGATCTCCTTGGTCTGATCGATCAGCTCGATATTCGCGTGCGGCCACGCGCTGCCGAACACCATGGTGTCCGGAGGATGGCCGTCGTAGTACCGCATCGAGGGCGCCAGTGTCTCGCTCTTTCGATAGAACTTGCTCGGCAAGGACGATCCATAGATGCCGAAGTTTTCCTTGGGCGCGTAGATCTTCACTTTCGGATTGACGCTCAGCAGGTATTCCATCCCACCCATGTGATCGCCATGTCGATGCGACAGAACGGCGAAGTCGAGGCGCGACAGATCCACGCCCAGCGCCTTCACATTGCTTGCCAGGATGTCGGGGTTGTCGCCCGTATCGAACAGGATCCGCTTGCCGCCGACCTCGATCAGGGCCGAATAACCCCAGTCCTTCTGCAGATTGGCGACGCGACCGAACGCGTCGTACAGAACCGTGATTCGGGCCGGCTGCGCCTCGGCAGATGTCTGGGAAAGAGCCGCGCTCCACGCAGTGATCGAGATCGCCAAGGCAGCCAACCATGTCGCGGTGCCCTTCGTGGGTTTCTTCATCGCCTCGCTCCTGAGCGTGGTTGATTGTTCCGACGGATAAAATGTAAACACAAAGTAAACAAAAGTCGAGAGACCCGACTTCGCAACCTCGCGGCGCCTGTTCGTCGCCAAGACGCTGCGGATCAACCAGGCTCGCATCGAAGTCGCCTTAGACTGCCGCTTTTCTAAAAGGCAGGAGGAGTCGATGAGGATCGGGCACGTTCGGGGTCGATGGGCCGCGCTGGCGCTGGCCGCGGCGCCGTTTCTGGTCGCGCAGGCGGCCGACCAGCCGGCTCGGGACGAGGTCAGCCTGAACTGGGACCTGGGCGACCTGTACCCCAGCGTCGAGGCGTGGACCGCCACCTATGGCAAGACCAAGGATCAGGCCGATCAACTGGATCACTTCAAGGGAACTCTTGGAAGCGATGCGCGCGCCATGTTCAAGGCGTTGGCCGCGATCAGCGATATACGGCGCGAGGCGGATCGCCTGGCCGTGTACGCGAGCCTCCAGGGCGACGAGGACACGCGCGTTGCGCCGGCTCAGGAGCGGCGCCAGCAGTCGCAGGCGCTGCTGACGCTGATTGGCGAGAAGACCGCCTGGCTGGCGCCGGAGATCATCGCGCTCGGTCAGCAGAAGGTCGATGCAATGCTGGCCGACAGTGCCGACCTCAGGCAGCGCTTCGATTTCTTTCTGAGGGACACGCTGCGCAGCGCGCCGCACACGCTGGGTGCGGAGGGCGAGGCGGTGCTTGCCGCCAGCGGCAACGTGTTGTCGCAGCCCAATAACGTCTTTCAACAGCTGGCCGACGCGGAGCTGCCCTATCCGACCGTCGAACTGTCCGGCGGTCGCAAGGTCCGCCTCGACCAGGCCGCCTACACCAAATATCGATCGGACCCGTCGCGTGCCGACCGCAAAGCCGTGTTCGACGCCTTCTGGGGCGCTTACAAGAGCTACCAGGGAACCATGGGGGCGAACCTGACGACGCAGAACATGGGCGACGCCTTCACGGCCAAATCGCGCCGCTTCGAGGGCTCGCTGGAAGCGGCACTGTTCTCCGACAACATGCCACCCGAGGTCTATCGCACGCTGGTGGCCCAGACCAACGCTGCGCTGCCGACCCTGCACCGCTACCTGAGGCTGCGCAAGCGGCTGCTCGGGATCAATGACGAGCTGGCTTACTACGACAACTATCCGACGCTGTTTCCGGCCACCTCGGTGCCGAAGTTCAGCGTGGCCGAGTCGGAGCGCACCACGCTGGCGGCGCTGGCGCCGATGGGCGATGAGTACCTGGGACTGCTGCGGCACGGTTTCGCGGGGCGCTGGATGAGCGCGCTGCCGCACACCGGAAAACACGCCGGCGCCTACATGAACGGCAGTGCATACGGAGTGCATCCGTTTCTTCTGCTGAACCATAACGACGACTACGAGTCGCTGTCCACACTGGCGCACGAGTGGGGACACGCGGTGCACACGATGCTGACCGATGCGAGTCAGCCGTATGAAAAATCCCAGTATTCGACGTTCATCGCGGAATCGGCCTCGATCGGCAACGAAATGCTGCTGAACGACTACATGGTCGAGCACGCGAAGACGCGCGAGGAAAAGCTGTTCTACCTGGGCGAAGGGCTGGAATCGATTCGTACCACCTTCTTTCGCCAGGTGATGTTTGCGGAATTCCAGCTGCAGATGCACCAGGAGCTGGAGAAGGGCGCTGCGCTGTCCGGCCAGAGCCTGACCGACTCGTATTGCAAGCTGCTCAGGCGGTATTACGGCGAGGCCGAAGGCGTGATGAAGATCGACCCGCTGTATTGCACCGAGTGGGAATACATTCCGCACTTCTACTACGGGTTCTACGTTTATCAGTACGCGACGTCGATGGCCGGCGCAGCTCAGTTCACGGACGCGATCCTGAAGGAGGGTGCACCGGCCCGCGACCGCTTCATCAACATGCTGAAGGCCGGTGGGTCCGACTACGCCTATGAGTTGTATCGAAAGGCGGGCATTGACATGGCGACCCCGGCGCCGTACCAGGCGCTGGTGGCGCGAATGAACCGGGTGATGGACGAGATCGAAGCGTTGCAGGCGGGGAAATAGCGCACCGCGCGGCTGGCTCCCCCTCTTGTGCTGACTGCCTTGTGCGGCCTTCGGCCGGCCAAGGGGTGGGGCGAGGGCGGAGAATCAGTGCTGCGTTTCGCCCTTGCGCAGCGACTCGCCGTCCTCGGTGTGGACGACCGCTCCCAGCGTGAGCAGCCAGTCGAGCTCCTCGTCGCTGTCGATGCGCATCACCTTGACGTTGTGCGCATCCTCGGTGACGAGCTCTCCGGTCTTGAAACCGTAGAAGTCAGCCAGCGGGTACGTCATGTCGGTGCTGTGTTCGGCCTGGCCGGCTTCGGCGGTGATGTAGCGGTACTCGCCCTTGCGTGAAACCTCGTTGAAAGCGAAACGCTTCAGGTCGGCGCCCTTGAACTCGGCCTTGTATTGCGCGATGCTGTCGTACACGTGCAGCAGCCCGGCGATCTTCTTGATGCCCAGTTCGTAGATCAACTGCGGAGGCGCGTCGACCGGATACGGGGATCCTTGTTCGTCGTTGTCGATGCTGCCCACCGTGTAGTACGCCGTAATGACCGCACATTGCACCGCGTCTTCGTCGCTGCGATTGTGAGGGCACAAGGCCAGCGCATCCGAAACGTAGTGACCTGTCGCGTGAGAGGCATCCCTGAACATGGCCGCCGCCAGCATGCGAGACAGGACGACCGCCTCCCGCACGGGGGTTTTCTCGCCCAGCTTGCGCTCGACCGACAGGATGCCGTAGGCGTCGGCCGCGGCCTCCTGGGCCAGCCACGGAAAGATGCTGGCGTCTGCGACGTGCCCGTCGGGCCGGTTGAAGAAGGAGTCTCTGAGCTTGCAGTGCCCGATCTCGTGCGCCAGGGCCCACATCGCCTGGGCGTCGGGGGCGAGCCGGCCATTGAGGAAGCGATTCAGGGGTTTCAAGGCCTCGGATGCATCCGGCGAAACGCGCACGATGCACTTGACGTGATCGCCTTCGACTCGCGATACCGACAATGAACCGCTTTGGGCATCGCGGAAGGTGACCTCCGCATCAGGAGCGAGCTCGTGGGCGAATGCGGCTGCCGCCTGCATTGTCTCATCAGGCGAACCCGAGGGCACCGAAAACTCGGTCGCTTCGTGCGTGCCGGCGAACGCGGCAGGCGCGGCGATCTGCAGCCCGACGGCTGCGATCGCGAGGACCAGTGGCGCCCCCACCGACCAGAGCGGCGGGGTGGAGCGTGAAGCTGAGAGGCGGCTCATTGCATGGCCTTTCAAAAAAGCTCCCCCTTGGGTTTAGTTTGCGAAGCTCTCCAAAAAATTCAGTCAGATCACGATGAGATACACGCTAGCTGCTAATACGAACACTTGATTGACTGAAAACCTCAATCACTCGATGCCTTCTGCTGTCGTGTGCGACTAGCCCGACGAACTCGTACGAAAAAATCAGACACATCGCATCACGACTTAACGCCTTGCTTCGCCTTCAGAACGCACCGCTTTGACACGCTCCGACGCAACATCCCAACTGTAAGCAAGATACGAGCCAGCTCGTTTGCTCGATCCCTGAGCGGCCAACCCCGCTCTGACCCGCTCGCCAGCAGTTGTCCTATTTGTACAGACGTAAAGAACTTCGCGTAAGTTCCAGAAGTCATATCCCTGCTAAAGGACTGTCCGACGCAGGAGTAGGATGGGTCCCCAGTCGAGTTCGAGCCATGCAGGCATTGCGCATTACCCCGGCATTCTTCGTCGCGGACCAGATCGACGAGAGCGACATCGAGCCTCTGGCGGCGGCCGGAGTCAAATGCGTCATCTGCAATCGCCCCGACTCCGAAGGCGGCACCCCGTCCGAGAAAATCCGCGCGGCCTGTGAGCGGCACGGCATCAAGTTCTTCTTCCAGCCGGTGGAGTTCGCCAAGGTCGGCGTAGCCGATGGCGACGCATTCGGCCAGATCCTGCAGCAGTGCGACGGGCTCACCCTCGCTTACTGCCGCACGGGGCGCAGAACCGTGGCGCTGTGGGCGCTGGCGGCGGCGCCGCTGATGGGTGTTCCCGCGGTGCTTCAACGAGTGGCGAGCGCCGGAATGCCTTTGGAGGAACTGGCGCCGCTGCTGGCCCGCAGTGCTGAGCGGCCTGACCCGTCGCACGCGCCGAGCTCGGATCCCGGCGCCCGCGAGCGCTTCACGCGTCTTTGGATCGCAGAGGGTTGAGGCCGTATTGGCGCCAGGCGGCGCCCCGCAGACGCTGAACTACAGCGCGGCGCGCATCAGCGCGTCGGCCTCTCGCAGCAGGTACTGGAGGAACTCTTCGGCGGCCGGGGTCAGGCGGCGCTGGCTCGAGTGCACCACGTACCACTGGCGCCGCAGCGGCAGCCCCTGGACATCGAGCGCGGCGATGCGGCCGGCCGCGAGCTCAGGACGCACCGTGTGCAGCGACAGAAAGCCCAAGCCGATGCCGGCCATCACGGCCTGCTTGATCGTCTCGTTGCTGTCCGCCTCCATCACCTGGCGAACCTTCACGTCGTGATCGGCGAAGAACCGGTCCATCGCATCACGCGTCCCTGAGCCCGCCTCGCGAATGATGAACGGCTGGCCAGACAAGTCCTCGGGGCGCAAGCCGCGTCGCAATGACAAAGGATGCGACGGAGCACCGATCGAAACCAGCGGGTTGGGCGCAAACGCCGTTCCCTCCAGTTGCAGGCCTTCCGGCGGCTGGCCCATGATGCCCAGATCGATCGAATAGGACTGGAGCTGATCGATGATCTCGGCGCGATTGTGGACCGTCAGCTTGAATTCCAGTCCTGAATGGAGCTTTAGAAACTGGGCGAGCAAGCGCGGCGCGAAGTATTTCGCCGTGCTGACCACGCCAAGCCGCACCCGCCCGTGCCCGACACCGCGCAGCGACCGGGCGGTCTGCTCCAGATCGTCCAGCCTCGCCAGCAACTCGATCGCCAGGCGCACCAGCTCCCTGCCGGGCTCGGTGATCTGCAGGCGCCGGCCCACCGGCTCGAACATCGTCAGCTCCAATTGCTGCTCGAGCTGATGCAACTGCATCGAGACCGCGGGCTGTGTCAGGTGCAGGGCTCCGGCGGCCGCTGTCACGCTGCCTTCCCGTCCCACCGCAGCCAGCACTTCGAGCTGGCGTATCGTCAAATGGCGGCGCAAGATAACGTTTCCTGATGTATAGGCTCAATAAGTGTTATTGGACCTGATGATAAGCCCTTTCGTAGCATCGTCGTGAGACTTGATTGGAGAGACCCGATGGGCGGACCCGGCCACACCCAGATCAAAGACAGCTCGAAGCGTTACGCGGCCGGAGTTCTGAAGTACGCGCAGATGGGCTACTGGCAGCCCGACTACGTTCCGAAGGACTCCGACGTCCTGGCTCTGTTCCGCATCACACCGCAGGAGGGCGTCGACGCCGAAGAGGCGGCCGCCGCGGTTGCGGGCGAATCGTCGACGGCGACGTGGACCGTCGTCTGGACCGACCGGCTGACCGCCTGCGAGAACTACCGCGCCAAGGCCTACAAGGTCGAGCCGGTACCGAACAACCCGTCGCAGTTCTTCGCCTGGATCGCCTATGAGCTGGACCTGTTCGAGGAAGGCTCGATTGCCAATCTGACCGCCTCGATCATCGGCAACGTATTCGGCTTCAAGCCGCTGAAGGCGCTGCGGCTGGAAGACATGCGCCTGCCGCTCGCCTACGTGAAGACGTTTCGCGGGCCTCCGACCGGCATCGTGGTCGAGCGCGAGCGGCTGGACAAGTTCGGCCGCCCGTTGCTGGGAGCCACCAGCAAGCCGAAGCTGGGGCTGTCCGGCAAGAACTACGGTCGCGTCGTGTACGAGGCGTTGAAGGGTGGCCTGGACTTCGTGAAGGACGACGAGAACATCAATTCGCAGCCGTTCATGCACTGGCGCGACCGCTACCTCTATTGCATGGAGGCCGTCAACCGCGCCAGCGCGGAGAGCGGCGAGGTCAAGGGCCATTACCTGAACATCACGGCCGGCACGATGGAAGAGATGTACAAGCGAGCCGGCTTTGCCAAGGAGCTCGGCTCGATCATCGTGATGGTCGACCTGGTCGTCGGCTGGACTGCGATCCAGTCGATCTCCAACTGGTGCCGCGACAACGACATGATTCTGCACATGCACCGTGCCGGACACGGCACCTATACGCGGCAGAAGTCGCACGGCGTTTCCTTCCGGGTGATTGCCAAGTGGCTCCGGCTGGCCGGGGTTGACCATCTGCATGCGGGCACGGCGGTCGGCAAGCTCGAGGGCGACCCGCTGACGGTGCAGGGCTACTACAACGTGTGCCGCGAGGTGGTCAACGAAGTCGACCTGCCGCGCGGCCTGTTTTACCGGCAGGACTGGGGTGGACTGCGCAAGGTGATGCCGGTGGCCTCGGGCGGCATCCACGCAGGCCAGATGCACCAGCTGGTCGATCTGTTCGGCGACGACGTCGTGCTGCAGTTCGGCGGTGGGACCATCGGACACCCGATGGGAATCCAGGCCGGCGCGACCGCGAATCGTGTTGCGCTGGAATCGATGGTGCTGGCGCGCAACGAGGGGCGCGATATCCGGCACGAGGGGCCGGACCTGCTGGCGTCAGCGGCCCGCACCTGCAAGCCGCTGCAGGCAGCGCTCGATACCTGGAAGGACGTGAGCTTCAACTACGCGAGCACGGACACGTCGGATTTCGTTCCAACGCCGTCGGTCGCATGAGATCAGCGGCAGAGGGGCCAAGGGGGTGAGGGTGATCGCCATGACAAAGGAAACACGATGCGTGTGACACAAGGAGCGTTCTCCTTCCTGCCCGACCTGACCGATCCACAGATCCGGGCCCAGATCGAGTATTGCCTGCGCAACCAATGGGCGGTCTCGGTCGAGCACACCGACGACATTCATCCGCGCAACACGTACTGGGAAATGTTCGGCCTGCCGATGTTCGACCTGCGCGACCCCGCGGGAGCGATGGCCGAGATCGTCGAGTGCAGGAAGACCTTTCCCAAGCACTACATCCGGGTCAGCGCGTTCGATTCGACGCGAGGCTGGGAAACGGTCCGCTTGTCGTTCCTGGTGAACCGGCCGCCGGTCGAACCGGGCTTCAGATTGCGCCGCATCGAGTCGCACGGCCGCGTACAACGCTATGAAATCGAGCCGTACGCGACCGACAGGCCGGCCGGGCAACGCTACTGACCGCACCTGCATCGGACTGCGATGAACCCGATGTCCGGCCAGCCCGAGCGCACCGTTCGCGAGCAGGATGTGCTGGCGCTTCTGGCCGAGCTGGACCGCGAGCTGGTCGGGCTGGCGCCAGTCAAGCGACGCATTCGCGACGTGGCCGCGCTGCTGGTGGTCGACTCCGCCCGGGCGGCGCAAGGAATGCCGGTGGCGGCTCCCGGCCTTCATATGTGCTTCACGGGCAACCCGGGCACCGGCAAGACGACCGTCGCCATGAAGATGGCGTCGATCCTGCACCAGCTTGGGTACGTGCGCACAGGGCATCTGGTCGCGGTGACACGCGACGACCTGGTCGGGCAGTACATCGGCCACACTGCACCCAAGACGCGCGAGGTCCTGAAGCGGGCGATGGGAGGAGTGCTCTTCATCGACGAGGCCTACTTCCTCTACCGCCCCGAGAACGAGCGCGACTACGGCCCGGAGGCGATCGAGATCCTGCTGCAGGTGATGGAGAACCAGCGCGAGGATCTGGTTGTGATCCTGGCCGGCTACCAGGACCGCATGGCGAAGTTCTTCGAGTGCAACCCGGGTTTCTCGTCGCGCATCGCACACCACATCGATTTTCCGGATTACAGCGTCGAGGAGCTGATGAGAATCGCCGACCTGATGCTGGAACGGATGGGCTATCGCCTCGATGAGGCGGCTCGCGCGGCGTTCGGCCAGTACCTGCAAGCGCGGCTGACTCAGCCGCACTTTGCCAATGCGCGCAGCGTTCGCAACGCACTGGACCGCGCGCGTCTGCGGCACGCCAGCCGGCTGTTCGGTCAGATTGCGCACGCCAGCCGCGACGCCCTGTCGACCATATCGGCCGAGGACATCCTGGCCAGCCGCGTGCTGCAGGCGGCCCACAACGGAGTGCCCGAACCATGCTGAACCAGTCCATCACGCTGACGCAGTACCTGATCGAGCAGCGACGCCGCTTTCCGCAGGCGTCGGGACAGTTCAACAGCGTGATTCTGGCGATCGCGCTGGCGTGCAAGGCGCTGTCGCGCAAGGTGGCGTACGGAGCGCTGGCCGAGGAGCTGCACCACGGGGAGGCGAGCGCTGCCGATGCGCTGGGCGAGACCGAGCAGAAGCTCGACCGGTTGGCCAACGACACGTTCCTGCAGTGCCTGCAATGGGGCGACTCGGTGCGAGCGCTGCTGTCGGAGCAGATGACCGATCCACTCGTACCTGAGGCGTCCGACGGTCCCCCGGGCGATTACCTGGTGGCGTTCGACCCTCTCGATGGCTCGTCCAACATCGACGTCAACCTGTCGGTCGGCAGCATTTTTTCCGTCCTGCGCTCGTCGGACGCGAGTCAGCGGATCGGCCTGGGCGACTTTCTGCAGCCCGGATTCCGGCAGGTCGCCGCCGGTTACGCGCTGTACGGTCCGTCGACGATGTTCGTGCTGACGGTCGGTCACGGTACGCATGGCTTCACGCTGAACCCCGAGCTCGGCGAGTTTCTGCTGACGCACCCGGACCTGAAAGTTGCCGAGGAGACGCAGGAGTTCGCGATCAACGCGTCCAACAGCAGGTTCTGGGAGCCACCGATCCGCCGCTATGTGGAGGAGTGCCTGGCGGGCCGCAACGGACCGCGCCAGAAGGACTTCAATATGCGCTGGATCGCATCGATGGTGGCCGATGCGCACCGGATCCTGATGCGCGGCGGTGTCTTCATGTATCCGCGCGATACCAAGGAGCCGGCCAAAGCGGGGCGGTTGCGCCTGTTGTATGCGTGCAATCCGATCGGGATGCTGATCGAACAGGCGGGCGGTCGCGCCAGCACCGGAGAGGCGCCGATTCTGCAGATCGTGCCGTGCGAGGCGCATCAACGGATCGGATTCGTGTTCGGATCGAGAAAAGAGGTTGAGCGGATCGAGCGCTACCACCGGGAAAAGCCGGAAGAGCTGGAACCGGATACGCCGCTGTTCAACCGGCGAGGGCTGTTTCGCAGCCTGGTGTAGGCGAGCAAGGCGGAAGAGCAAGCCAGGGAGGAGAGCATGTCGGAGAAGCATCCGATCATCGCGGTTACCGGCTCGTCGGGCGCCGGCACAACTTCGGTGACGCGCACGTTCCAGAAGATCTTCCGACGCGAGGAAGTGCGAGCGGCCGTGGTCGAGGGCGACAGCTTCCATCGCTACGACCGCCGGGAGATGCGCTGCGTGATGACCGAGCATGAAAAGGCGGGCGTGCGAAGTTTCAGCCACTTTGGCGAAGAGGCGAACCTGTTCCAGGAACTGGAGACGCTGTTCCAGACCTACGGTGAAGCCGGCAACGGCCGCCACCGGAAGTACCTGCACAGCGCCGAGGAAGCGGCGCCGTACCGGCAGGAGTCGGGTACGTTCACCGCCTGGGAGGAGTTCGAGCCCAACACCGACCTGCTGTTCTACGAGGGGTTGCACGGTGCCGTGGTCACCGAAGCGGTGAACGTGGCGCGCCACCCGGACCTTCTGATCGGCGTGGTGCCGGTCATCAACCTGGAATGGATCCAGAAGATCCACCGCGACAAGTCAACCCGCGGTTACTCGACCGAAGCCGTGACCGATGTGATCTTGCGGCGCATGCCAGACTACGTGAATTACATCTGCCCGCAGTTCACCCGCACCCACGTGAACTTCCAGAGAGTGCCGGCCGTCGACACGTCCAACCCGTTCGTGGCCCGCGATATTCCGACGCCGGACGAGAGCTTCCTGGTGATCCGCTTCGCCAACCCGAAGGGCATCGACTTCCAGTACCTGCTGGCGATGCTGCACGACTCGTTCATGTCGCGCCCCAACACGATCGTCGCGCCGGGCGGCAAGATGGAGCTGGCGATGCAGCTGATTTTTACGCCGTTCATCTGGCGCATGATGGACCGGCGCCGGAAGGCGCTGGGGAACCGATAAGGCCTGCCCGGGTGCGTCACAATCCGGTTTGCGCAGCGGAGGCGTGGCCGAGTGGTTTAAGGCACTGGTCTTGAAAACCAGCAAGGGGCAACCCTTCGTGAGTTCGAATCTCACCGCCTCCGCCAGTGCCTCATCTTGCAGCAACCCGGC
>DATBCI010000493.1:0-2543 GCA_036270555.1 Burkholderiaceae bacterium | reverse complement strand
ATCCCTCCCCCCATTGCGTGGGCGAGGGATCCTTCCGGTCGGCCGCCCGCTATCGCCGTCGGTCGACCTTTTCCTCAGTCAGACGCGCTGACCACGGTGGCGGCCGCCAGCATGGTGCTGGGCGCCAGAACGCTGCCGGCCACCAGGACCGTCGGGCCGGTCACCTGGACTTCGTCCCTCAGCACGGTTGTTTCATCGATCCGCGCTGCGTTGACGAGACTGCCGGCTGCCAGCACGCTACCGGCTGCCAGCGTGCTTCCTTCGCCGACCCTCACCCTGTTGGCGATGGCCACGTGGCCCGCGGCCCGGGTGGCGCCGGCGATTTCGAGGCTGGTCACGAGCGCGCTGCCTCCTGCGAGCACACTGCCTGCCGCCAGGATGCTGCCGCCATTCAGGCTGGCGGTGGGTTCGACGACGGTGGCGCCGGACGTCATCCGGGTTGCTCTGGCGAACGGCTGACCGTTGACGAGGCTGTCCGCGGTCACGAAGCTTCCCGGCGCGAGGATGCTTTCGCGCGCAATCGTGGTCACACCTTCAAAGTAGCCGCTCGCGACTCTCGAATCGCCTCCGAACCTGCTGCCGGCGGCGATCAGGCTTCCACCCGCCAGGATCGCCGTTCCCTCGACCGGCATCGCTGTCGCCAGCGTCACCGCTTCCGCCATTGTGCGGCCGTTGACGACGCTGCCGGCCGCGACCATGGTGCCAACATCCAGCATGGTCCCGCTATCGAAGACGGCGGCAGGCGCCAGACGCGTTCCGGCCGCCAGGATGGTGCCGACCGCCAGCGAAGAGTGGGCCGCGATGGCGCTTCCTCTGGCCAGCACCGTGGTGCGGTCGATGTGCGTCTCGTCCGTCAGCACCAGCAGGTGGTCGACATCGGCGTCGTTCAACACGCTTCCAACGGTGAGCACCGTTCCGGCGGCCAGGACGCTGTCGTGCGCCACCATGATCGCCCGGTCCACCTCCGCATTGCCGACGATATCGAGCCGGCCCATGATTTCTGTGCCGCCGACGACCTCGATAAAGTGGGGATCGTCCGCCTGGGCCGGAACGGGCCACTGCGAAACAGCGAGCGACAAGCCGAGCACGCCCGCCGCCACCGATCTACCTAGCGTCTTGTTGATTGCGTTCATTTGCGATTCTCCCTTCCATTACATGAGACTCGTCTGCTCGAACATCGAGGCAGACGGGCGCACTGTAGGGAGGCGCTTTACAGTCCATAAGGCGGGTCGAACCCGCACGCCGTTGGGCGCCTGACCTCAACGGCAGCGTCAAGGTTGATCAGCTGGGTCGGCCGATCGGACGATTGCAACACCGTGCGCACCCAGGTGCTGGAAGCGCTCCAAGGCGTACGGATTGCCGGAGTCGGTCGCGTAAACGGGGATTGGTGTTTCGCGGCACAGGTCGGCCAGCTCGCGGTCGGACAGCGCGGGGGCCAGCGCGAAGTCGGCACCCGCCGCGGCCGCTTGCGCAAGCTCCTGCGTGTTGCGAACCATCGCGGCCTGCCACCGATCGCCGTCGATCAGGATTTCGCGAAGCTGCAGCGGCGTCGTTGCATCCGGCGCGCTCGGCCAGCTGAGTCGCTGGGGCAAAGCAAGCCAGCGCATCACGGGCTCGGCCGCCGGCAGCAGCGGGACCGGCGACTGCGTGCCCGGCCGATGGAACATCAGCCGCTGGCCCTCGGCCGGCGTAGGCGTACCCTTCCATCGGAACACGCGACGAAAATGCAGGCGCACGTAGGCGTGTGGATAGTCGAATTCGAAGACAAGCCATGGATCCGATTCGGTCACCGTGATTCGCAGCTCTTCGGCCAGCTCACGCGCCAACGCATGCTCGACCGATTCGCCCGCCTCGATCTTGCCGCCGGGAAACTCCCAGTAGCCCGCGTAGGCCCTGGCACCGGGCCGGTCGGCCAGCAGTACGGAGCCGTCCGCGCGCAGCACGATGCCAACCGCCACCGGGACGACTGGACGCGCCGGCGCGCTGGTCACGGGAAGGACAAGCCGGCACGACCCGCGAAGTCGCGCGCGAATTGATGGGCGACCCGGCCCGAGCGCGAACCGCGGGCCAGCGCGAACTGCAACGCCTCGGCGCGCGCCTGAGCGGCGGCGGCCGGATCCACGCCGTAACGCGCCAGCCATTGCTCGACGATGTCCAGATACTCGTCCTGGCGGAACGGATGGAACGAAAGCCACAGACCGAAGCGTTCGGACAGCGACACCTTCTCCTCGGTCGACTCACCGGGATGCAGCTCGCCCTCGGCGTCGTATGCCGCATCAAGGTTCTCGCGCATGAACTCCGGCATCAGATGGCGCCGGTTGGACGTGGCATAGATCAGCGCATTGTCGCCGGCACCCGCCAGCGACCCGTCCAGCGCGGCCTTCAATGCCTTGTAGGAAGGATCGCTCGGCTCGTACGACAGGTCGTCGCAGAACAGCACGAAGCGCTCCAGCCGCCCTGCCAGCTGCGCCGTAATCTGGGGCAGATCGATCAGGTCGTTGCGATCGACCTCGACCAGGCGCAGCCCTTCGTCCGCATAGCGC
>DATBCI010000492.1:0-4302 GCA_036270555.1 Burkholderiaceae bacterium | reverse complement strand
GCCCATCAGCTCAGCGCCTCGCTGCTGATGCCCGGCAATTCGATCGCCGCAACGATCGCCAATGAATTCACCGAGGCCGATTCGGACATCTACCTGTCGTCGCTGACCGCGCTCGGCTTCCTGCTGTTCGTCGTGACCCTGATCGTGCTGGCGATCGCGCGCCTGATGCTGAGCAATCTGGCGCGTCGCGAGGGCCGCTGATGCAGTCTTCCCGTGGCTTGATCCTCAAGCGGCGCGCCAGCAACCTGGGGTCCAAGCTGCTCGGCACGGCTGCCACGTTGTTCGGCCTGTCGTGGCTGATCTGGATCCTGATCGTCACGCTGCTGAACGGGGCGCGCGCCCTGAGCCCGCACATCTTCACCGACGTCACGCCGCCGCCCGGGGTCGAAGGCGGCGGGCTGGCCAATGCACTGGTGGGAAGTGCGCTGATGAGCGTGCTGGGCGTGCTGATCGGAGCTCCACTCGGTATTGCGGCAGGCACGTACCTGGCCGAGTTCGCGGAGCGGCGCCCCGTCTGGCGCGAGTCGATCCGCTTCGTCAACGACATCCTGCTGTCGGCACCGTCGATCGTGCTGGGCCTTTTCGTGTACACGATCTACGTGCGCCAGGTCGGGCATTTCTCCGGCTTCGCCGGAGCGATCGCGCTGTCGTTGATCGTGCTTCCGGTGGTGGTGCGAACCACGGACGAGACGTTGCGGCTGGTGCCGAACATGATGCGCGAGGCTGCGCTGTCGCTCGGCATACCGCGTTGGAAAGTGACGGTTCAGGTGCTGTATCGCGCCGCGCTGCCCGGCATACTGACCGGTGTTCTGCTCGGATTGGCGCGCATTACCGGCGAGACCGCGCCGCTGCTGTTTACCGCGTTGAACAACCAGTTCTGGAGCCCTGACGTGAACGGTCCCACCGCGAGCGTGCCAGTCGTGATTTTCCAGTTCGCGATGAGCCCGTACGACAACTGGCATGCGCTGGCGTGGGCCGGAGCTTTCGTCGTGACGATGGTGGTGCTGATGCTCAGCGTCGGCGCGCGCGCCTATCTGCTGAAGAACCGGATGGATTCGAATGCCTAACGAAGCGCAGGCGGCTGCCCCACGCGAAGCTGGCGACGGCGCGGCCGCGCTCGCGGCCGCCCCGGGCCGCACCAAGATCGCGGTCAAGGGGCTGGACTTCTACTATCGCGGCTACCACGCGCTGAAAAACGTGAACCTGGAGGTCCCGGAGCGCCAGATCACGGCGATCATCGGACCGTCCGGCTGCGGCAAGTCCACGCTGCTGCGGATCTTCAACCGGATCTACTCGGTCTATGCGGGCCTGGAGGCGACCGGCCAGGTTCTGCTGGACGGAGAGAACATCCTGGATGCGCACTACTCGCTGAACCGCCTGCGCACGCGCGTCGGCATGGTGTTCCAGAAGGCGGTGCCGTTTCCGCTCTCAATCTTCGAGAACGTCGCTTTCGGGCTGCGCCACCACATCAAGCTGTCGCGTGGAGAGCTGGAAGACCGGGTCGAGAAAGCCTTGCGGGAAGCCGCGCTGTGGGACGAGGTCAAGGACAAGCTTCACACCAGCGGCCTGGGGCTGTCCGGCGGACAGCAACAGCGCCTGTGCATCGCCCGCGCAGTGGCGCTGCGGCCCCAGGTGTTGCTGCTGGATGAGCCGACCTCGGCACTGGATCCGATCGCAACCGGGCGCATCGAGCAGTTGCTGTCGGATCTGCAGGGGGAATACACGATCGTGATCGTCACCCACAACATGCAGCAGGCCGCGCGAGTGTCGACTTATACGGCGTACATGTACCTGGGCGAGATGGTCGAGTTCGGCTCGACCTCCGAGCTGTTTACCCGGCCGCAGCGCCGGCAGACCGAGGACTACATCACCGGTCGCTTCGGTTGAACGGCTGATCCGCCGCCGGCTGATCCAACACCAGGGGTTCGACTCGCGGGTCACGCCGCTGACACAGTAAACTAGCCGCCATGCGGTTGTGCTGGCTCGCGATCTTCATCCCCCTCCTGTGCGTCCCCGCGGCCCACGCCCAGTTCAAGTGGGTCGACCAGGACGGTCGAATCGGCTACGGCGACAAGCCGCCGCCGGGGGCGCGCCATATCGAATCGCTCGGCGGCGTTTCCCGAGGCACCCAACCCGATCAGGCGACCCACCTTCCGTATCAACTGCAGCGCACCGTCAGGGATTTTCCGGTGACGCTGTACACGACCAATGGCTGTGACGCCTGCGATTCCGCTCGCTCGCTGCTCAAGGCGCGAGCGGTCCCCTTCGCCGAGCGCACGATCGTCAGCGCCGATGATGTGGAGGCGCTGAAGAAGCTGGCCGGGACCGATCGCCTGCCGGTGTTCCAGGTCGGCTCCCGCCTGATCACGGGTTTTAACAGTGCGACCTGGGACGATGCCCTCGACCTGGCCGGGTATCCGCGCGGAGCCTCACTGCCCGCCGATTGGGTGTGGGCTGCGCCGACGCCGTTGACCCAGGCCAAGCCACCCCAACCTGCCCCCGCCGAGCCCGACCATTCCAAACAAGAGTGACCGCTCGAGGGCGGTGGCATGACATTGAAAGTTGCGACCTGGAACGTCAATTCGCTGAACGTGCGCCTCGGTCACGTGCTGCAATGGCTGAAGGACGATCCGATCGATATCGTCTGCCTGCAGGAGACCAAGCTCATCGATGAGAACTTTCCTGTCGCGGCGCTGGCCGATGCCGGCTACCTCAGCTACTTCACGGGTCAGAAGACGTACAACGGGGTCGCGATTCTGCTCAGGAAGAGCACCGTGCACGATGTCGCGCAGATCCAGACTCAACTGCCGGGAATCGAGGACGAACAGCGCCGCCTGATCGCAGCAACCATCGACGGCCTGCGCGTCGTGTGCGCCTACGTCCCGAACGGCCAGGCGGTCGGCAGCGAAAAGTACTCGTACAAGCTCCGATGGATCGACGCCCTGAAGGACTGGCTGGCGGCCGAGCTGACGCGGCACGGCCAGTTGATGGTGGCGGGCGATTTCAATATCGCTCCGGAACCGGCGGACGTCTACGATCCGGAGGCGTGGGCCGGCCAGGTGCTGTTCTCGGAACCCGAACGGACCGCCTTCCGCGACCTGCTGGAGCTTGGCCTGAAGGACAGCTTCCGGCTGTTCGAGCAGCCCGGCCGCATGTTCACCTGGTGGGACTATCGCAACCTCGCGTTCCGGCGCAAGCAGGGGCTGCGCATCGACCACATCCTGATGAGCACCCAGTTGGCGGCGCGCTGCTCGGCCTGCTCGATCGAAGTCAACCTGCGCCGGCTCGAGCAACCGAGCGACCATGCGCCGGTGATCGCGACGCTGCAGTGAGTCTGCGCGGACGCGATTGACGGACCATCCGTCGAGGCTCGACCGGCATGCGCCCTTCGTCCGAATCGGCCGTGCGCGACCCGATCGGCGCCCGTTCCATCGTCGTGGTGGGCATCGTCGCCCTGGCGGTCGCCATGGGCATCGGGCGCTTTGCCTTCACGCCGCTGCTGCCGTTGATGCTGCGCGACGGTGCAATCGATGCGGCGACCGGTGCGGAGTGGGCGGCGGCGAATTATGGCGGCTATCTGATCGGCGCATTGACCGCCGGCCGAATGGGGCGGCACCTCGCCCGAAACCTGCAGATTGCGCTGGTCGGGGTCGTGCTGTCCACCCTGCTGGTCGCCTTCATGCAAGCGCCTGTCATTCAACCGCGTGTCGCGGGCGCCATTCTGCGCTTCGCAGCCGGCGTTTTCAGCGCCTGGGTGCTTGTTCTTTCCAGCAGCTGGTGCCTGGTCGAGCTCACCCACGAGGGGACGAGCCATTTCGGCGCATGGATGTACACCGGGGTCGGGATTGGAATCACGCTGGCCGGAGCGCTCGCGTGGCTGGGTGGGCTACAGGCCGCCTGGATGCTCTGGCTCGAGCTCGGCTTGCTCGCGGCCATCGGGACGGCATTCGTGATCAAGACCATGCCGCGCGCCAACGCGGGCGTGGCCTTGGCACGCGCGCCCGGGCGGAGCGATGCGCCAGCAGGTCACGCGGATCTCGTGATCTGCTACGGAACGTTTGGCTTCGGCTACATCGTCCCGGCGACCTTCCTGCCGGCGTTGGCGCGCGAGCAGGTCAGCAACCCGCTCGTTTTCGGGCTGACATGGCCGGTGTTCGGCATTGCGGCCGCGGTGTCGGTGGCTGTCGTCGCCCGCTCGTTGTCCAATTCACCCCGACGCCGGGTGTGGGCCGCGGCGCAGGCATTCATGGCGGTCGGGACCGGCCTTCCCGCGTTGACCCAGAGCCTGTGGTCGCTGACGCT
>DATBCI010000491.1:0-21804 GCA_036270555.1 Burkholderiaceae bacterium | reverse complement strand
CGCCGAAGGATTTCGAGATCCTGGCGGGCCGCCTCGGCTTGCTGATCACAGGACGCGCGTTGCTGACGAACGGCCGGCCGGTCAACGTGCTGCCGGGGTTGCGATCCAAGCTGGCGGTTTACCGGTTCGAGACCAAGTGATCGGCTGAAGCCGCGCCGGCCGGCGCCTCGCCGATGCGGGCCACCAGGACTGCGAGCGTGACGACGGGTACTCCGACCAGTGCCGCGCCGACAAAGAAGTGTGGATAGCCGATCGCGTTCACCAGCATCCCGGAGCCGCCCGCCAGCAACTTGGGCACGAGCACCATCAACGAGCTGAGCAGGGCGTACTGGGTCGCTGTGAAGCGCGTGCTGGTCAGGCCTGAAAGGTACGCGATGAACGTCGTGCCGGCCACACCTCCGGCGAAATTGTCGGCGGTCACGGCCGCGACCAGCATCGAAAGGTCGTGCCCGCGCATCGCCAACCATGCGAACAGAAGCATCGATGCCGAGGAAGCAGCGGCTGCCGCCGGCAGAATCCGCCGCACTCCGAAGCGGGCCACCAGCGAAGCACCCGCAAACGCGCCCACCAGGGTCATCGCGATCCCGTAGAGGCCGGATACGTTGGCGACCTCGTCCTTGGTGAAGCCGGTGTCGACGTAAAAGGGGCTCGCCATCACACTGAGCAGGATGTCCGAGATCCGGTAGCAGGAAACCAGCGCAAGGATCAGTACGGCGTTCCATCCATAGCGCGTGAAAAAATCGATGAACGGCTCGAGCACCGCGCTGCGCAGCCGCTTCTGCCAGCGCATCGTCGGCTGCGCTTCGCCGTTGGAAGACGCCTCGCGCGCGCTGAGCACTGCCGCGACCCCGATCAGCATCGAGGCGGCCATCGTCAGATAGGAGAGGGTCCAGGCCTGCGCCTGGTACGCGGAAGCTCCACCGGAGCTGCGCGCAGCGATCCACAGCGCGCCGGCACCGGCCCACATCATGGCGAAGCGGTATCCGGTCTGGTAGGCCGCCACCAGAGCAGCCTGCAACCCGCTCGCGGCCGACTCGATCCGGAACGCGTCGAGTGCGATGTCCTGGGTGGCCGAGGAAAAGGCCGTCAGCAGCGCAAATGCCACCGTGTGCTCGAGCTCGCGAGCCGGGTCGGCCAGCGCCATCCCGATCAGTCCGGCAATCACGCCACACTGCGCCAGCAGCAGCCAGGCTCGGCGGCGACCCAGTCGGTTCGTCAGGACGGGAATCGGGAGACGGTCAACCAGGGGCGCCCAGATCCACTTGAGCGCGTACGCGAGCGCCACCCAGCTCGCAAACCCGATCGTGGCGCGGTCCACACCGGCTTCGCGCAAACGGTACGATAGGGTTCCATAGACGAGCAGCAGCGGCAGTCCGGCCGAAAAACCGAGCGGCAACATCCGGAGCACGCCCGGCTCGCGGTAGATGCGCAGCGCCGCGAACCCCACTAGAGGCGCCCCGTATATTCGATCAGGAGCGGCGCGTGATCGCTGAAACGGCGCGCCTTGTAGATCTCCCAGCGGCGCGCGCGCGCCGCCATCTTCGGTGTCGCCATCCGGTAGTCGATACGGCAATAAACCTGCATTCGTTGCCTTCGATTCAAGCTTCCCAAAACCGGCCGTTCGCAAGACAGACCGCTCAGACTTCCATTCTGGCCCGGAACTCCCGCGCTTGGCGGCGCGAAATCTCGATTTCGCGTCCATCCAGTAAGCGCACATGCAGGCGGCCGCCGGATCCCAACTCGACGTCTTGAATGTGTTCCAGGTTAAGGATCTGTTGGCGATTCGCGCGGAAGAAGCGTCGCGAGTCGAGTTTGCTCTCCAGGACCGTGAGCGAACGTCCGAGCAAGGGTCGCGCTCGACCCCACTCCAAGCGAACGTAATTGCCCTCAGCACTGAAGACACTGACCTCTCTGAGAGGCACGAACCAACAGCGCGGTCCGTCGCGAACAAACAGTTGCTCGAGCGGCGTGTCCGCTTGCTCCGTGGTGGCGATACCTCGCCGGATCTTCTCAAGCGCCATCACAAGCCGCTCTGGCTCGACTGGCTTTAACAGGTAATCGAGCGCATTGACCTCGAACGCCTTGACCGCGTACTGATCGTATGCCGTTGTGAATATCACGCGTGGCGGCCGATCGAGTCGGTCCAGAAGCTCGAAACCAGTGCCGCCCGGCATCTGAATGTCCAGGAAAATGAGGGCTGGTGATTGGGCCTCAATACCCGCTTGTGCCTCGTCAATGTCGGCCGCTTCCCCGACGATCTGGATCCAGCTGTGGGCACTCAGGAGTCGGCGCAACTCGCGCCGCGCCAGGGGCTCGTCATCGATCAGTAGCGCTCTCATGTCGGAATTCGCACTTCAGCCGTCGCCTGCCCGGCGATGGACAGATCCAGGTGCAGCTTAGCTCGAGATCCGAAGAGCAGCCGCAACCGCTCTGCAGAATTCTTCAGGCCCACACCTGCGGGCGCATCGGGGGTGACCTGCATCGGCCGTGGGTTGCTCACTAGGATGACCAGCTCTCCGGGGGCAAGGCGGGCAGTGATTCCAAGGGTGCCCCCCGGCCTGAGTAGCGCGACGCCGTGTTTGATGGCGTTTTCGACCAGTGACTGCACGAGCATGCGGGGGACTCGCACGCGCAGCGCATTGGGCTCGATGTCCCGCGCGATCTGCAAGCGTTCCGCGAGTCGCAGTGCCTCGAGAGCCAGATAGTCATCGACCATCTCGAGCTCGTGCGCCAAGGTGACGAGGTGCTCATCGGCGGCCTGCAGCGTGTACCGCAGAGTCCGGGCGAGGCGGGTCACGGTCTCCTGCGCCCGGGCAGGCTCATCTTGAATCAGGCCTCGCAGGCTGTTCAGAGAATTAAACAGGAAATGCGGGTTCAGCTGAGCCTGCAGCAGGCGCAGCTCTGCAGCCTGTAACGCTTTGCCGAGCTGAACGCGGGCGAGCTCAGTACGGTATCGATGGCGCTGCATCGCGAAGCCAAAGTAGAGGGCAACCCACATCACATCGAGCAGGAGACAGCCGATGAACTGGTTGATGAGCTGCCCTCGAACGGAAAGCTTGCCATAGAAGCTACCCAGGATGGGTGCAATGGGTGTGCCATACACGGACTGCGAGAGCAGGGTCGTGATCAGGAAGGAAGACAATGAGACGAGCAGCAAGCCGACTAACACTCTGACCGACAGGGCGCCAGGTCGCAGTTCGAACCATGCGCGGCGCTTCGCGACCCGCCTCAAGAGATCCGTGAACGCGATGTTGGCGAAACAAACACCGCCCCACAGAGTCCCTGCTTTGCTCCACGCAACGCCCGCAAAAATGACTTCACCCGAAGCTTGCGCCCAGAAGTAAAGACCCCAGCCCAGGAGCTGTAGTCCCCAATAGGCTAGCCGCCTGAGGCGGCTGCTGGCCAGTTGCCTCGAGGGCGCTCTGACAACCGATGCCATCTGCTCGGGAATCATCCGGTGCAGATGGTGACACGAGTTGAGTGTCTCTCCCAGAGGATCGGGTACGACAACGGCGGTCCCGATCGGGCGCGCATACGGTCCAGACCGTGCAAATGACCGCTCACCATGCCAAATTGACCGCTCGACATGATTCCAAAGCCGGAACGCAAATGCCGCCTACGATGTGCGTGCGCTCTCGGACCAACAGGGACGGCGATGAACAGGTCAGTGAAAGGCCAGTGCCCCAGGTTGGGGTTCGCCACAGCAGTGCTTTGCGCGTTGGGCTTCTGGGCGCTGATCGACTCCGCCGTTGCTTCCACTGAAGTGTTGAGGATCGAGCACGTCACGATTGTCTCAGCGGAGCGAGATGAGTTATGGCGTGACGCGACGGTCACCATTCGCGGCGGTCGCATTGCCTCGATCTCGAGTAGTTCAAAGTTCAGTCGCGGGTCCGCCGCGCCCTCGCACGAAATCGTGATCGACGGGCGGGACCTCTATCTCGCGCCCGGACTCATTGACAGCCATGTCCATCTGGGTCAGATACCCGGGATGAACGCCGGGCAGGAGGCGCACCACCCGGACCTTGCGCATGCTGTCAGGGAGCAGATTCCGAGCAGCTTCCTGCTCTACGGCTTCACGACGCTCATCGACCTGGTCTCCACGCCCGAAGCCATGGCGCCTTGGAAGGCTCATGAGGTGGTGCCGGATACCTATTTCTGCGGCGGCGCCGCTTTGCTGGACGGGTATCCGATGAGCTGGGCGCCCAAACCGGAACGCTATCAAGGCTGGCCCTATATGCTGGTCGAGCCCGGCTCCGAAGCGCCCGCGGGCATTAACGCCACCCAACACACGCCGGCAGCCGTGGTGGCGCGAATGAAGGCGGACGGTGCGATCTGCACAAAAGCGTTCTATGAACGAGGATTCGGAACGGTACGGAACTCGCCGGTCCCGAAGCTGGAAACGATTCGACAGCTCGTTCGATCCGCTCATGCCGCAGGCCTGCCGGTCTTGCTGCATGCCAATTCATCGGAGGCTCAAGCCTTTGGTTTGGAGGCAGGTGTCGACATCCTGGCCCACGGGCTATGGACCTGGAACGAACCTGAACCGGGCACCGAGCTGACGCCCGCAGTCACGAAGATCTTGGACGGGGTGGTCGCGGGAAACGTCGGCTGGCAGCCAACGATTCAGGTCCTGCATGGCCTGCGAGATCTCTTTAACCCGGAGTTCCTCTCGAATCCCCGACTTACCCGCATCCTGCCGTCGAACCTGATCGAATGGTATCAATCGCCAGAAGGGCAATGGTTCCACGACGAGTTGCTGAAGGACCCCGAGATCAAGGGCGCGCGCTCATTTGACGCGCAGGCCGCCCTTGCCATCAATCGCGTGGAACATGCGACGGGATACCTCGCCGCTCACGGTGCGAACGTGTTGTTCGGCACCGACACGCCCAGTGCTCCGACCTACGCGAACCCTCCGGGGCTCAATGCCTGGTTTGAGATGAAAAACCTGATCGACGCGGGTCTGACGCCAACGCAGATATTCCGAGCCGCAACCTTGTCCAACGCACAGGCTCTCCACTTGGATCGCGACATCGGCACAGTGGAAGTGGGCAAGCGCGCCAATCTCTTGTTGTTGCGACAGGATCCAACCAAAACGATCGAGGCGTACGCGGATGTCGTTAACGTCATCCTAGGCGGTCGTGTACTGGATCCGGTACAGCTCGCAGCGAATCACTCCCGTTCCGCCGATCGCACCCAGCTGAACGAAGTTCCAGGCGGTGACAGCGCCCGCTACCAAGTTGCGCGATGAACGCCGGCGACCAGGTCGAAATGCGTGTCGCGGCTCAGAACCGGAAGCCGGTGCTGCAGCGCGAGCGCGGCGATCCAGGCATCGTTGGCCGGAATCGGGCGGCCGGTGCGCTTCAGCCCGACGCGCAACGCCGCGTAGCTTGTGGTCGTCTGCCCGGTAACGGCCAGCACGTCGAAGTGCCGCAACTGCGTGTCGAGCCAGGATTCGTAGGCCTGCTGGTCAAAGCCGCCCCGAGTATTCGACGATCAGCGGCGCGTGATCGCTGAAACGGCGTGCCTTGTAGATCTCGCAGCGGCGCGCGCGCGCCGCCATTTTCGGTGTCGCGATCTGGTAGTCGATACGCCAGCCGACGTTCTTGCTCCATGCCTGGCCCCGGTTGCTCCACCAGGTGTACGACTCGTCGGTCGTGTCCGGGTACAAGCGGCGGTACACATCGACCCACCCGAGTTCGTCGAACACGTGGCCGATCCACGCCCGCTCCTCGGGCAGAAAGCCGGAGTTCTTGCGGTTCGAGCGCCAGTTCTTCAAATCGATCTCCCGGTGCGCGATGTTCACGTCACCGCACAGCAGGATCTCGCGTCCGCTCTTGCGCAATTGTTTCAGATGAGGAAGGAATGCATCCAGGAAGCGGAACTTGGCCTGCTGCCGCTCGGCCGAGCTCGATCCCGACGGGAAATAGACCGAGATCACCGTGACCGAGGAGAATTCCGCCTCCACGTAGCGCCCTTCCCGATCGAACTCCTCGACCCCGAATCCGATGCTCACACTGCGCGGCGGCCTGCGCGAGCACAGCGCTGCTCCGCTGTAACCGCGCGCCTGCGCGAAGTGAAAATGGGCGTGCAGGCCGGCCGGGTTCAGCAGCTGATCGGACAGGTCGGCCTGCTGGGCTTTGACCTCCTGCAGGCAAAGCACATCGGGCTGACGGCGGGCCAGCCAGCGCAGCAGTCCCTTTGAAGCGGCCGACCGCAGACCATTGGCGTTGAGCGTCACGACCTGGAACATCGGCTAGCGAGGTGGGTTACCAGGAGTATGGGCCGAACGACCGGCGGGGATCTGGGACAATCCCGGTCGAGACCTTCCGCGGGACAAAAAGACAAATGTCGATTCCCAGGCAGTTCCTCGAATTCGCGCTTCAATGCGGCGCACTTTCTTTTGGGGATTTCACAACCAAGAGTGGGCGCAAAACACCTTATTTCTTCAACGCTGGCCGCTTCGATCGGGGCCTTACGCTCGTCAGGCTCGCGCGATTTTATGCTCAGACACTGATGGACGCGCGTGCCCAGGGGCGGGTCCGGTTCGACATGCTGTTCGGACCGGCCTACAAGGGAATCACGCTGGCCGCTGCCACCGCCATCGCGCTGGCCGAGTTGGATCTGGATGTTTCGTTCTCGTATAACCGCAAGGAACCCAAAGGCCACGGCGAAGGCGGCGATCTGGTCGGCGCTCCGCTGGGTGGGCGTGTGATGATCGTCGACGATGTGATCACGGATGGAGCCGCCAAACGCGAGGCGCTCGAGCTGATCCGCAGCCACGGCGCGCAGCCCGCCGGAGTGCTGATCATGCTCGATCGAATGGAACGCACCGGCGCCGACGGCGCGCTGTCATCGCTTTCCGCCGTTGCGGCGTTCGAGCAGACCACGGGAGTGCCCGTGATATCGATCGCCAGTCTGGATGACCTGATCGCCCTGCTGCGTTCCGACTCGCCGCTGGCCGCGACCGCGCGGCCGCACCTGGCGTCGATCGAAGCCTATCGGGAACGCTATGGCAGCTGACGGTCCGCACCGGATCTCGCATCGGATCTCGCACTGGATTGCGATGGCGGCCCTGAGTGGGCTGCCGTTGGCCGCATGGTCGCAGCTCTACGTCTGCACGACGCCCGGGGGACGTACGCTCACCGGTGACACGCCCCCGAACGATTGTCAGAATGTCGTGATACGGGAGCTCAATCATGACGGCTCGATCAAACGCGTGATCGAGCCCCCATTGACGCCCGAGCAGAAGAAAAAGCACGACGAGGACGAGAAGAAGCGCCACCAGCGCGAAACGCAGGCACAGGAACAGCTGCGCAAGGATCGCGCGCTGCTGGAAACCTACGCGAGCGAGGACGAGATCGAAGCCAGCCGCGATCGTACGCTGGCGAGTCGACAGACCCTGATCGACCGCTCCAACCAGCAGCTGAAGGAATTCAAGCTGGACCGCAAGCGGCTGGACGACGAGTCGGAGTTCTACGTGAAGCGCCAGCTGCCCGACAAGCTGAAACGGGCCGTGGAGGACAACACTGCGCTTCAGGCGCAGCAGCTGAAGACGATCGAGGACATTCGTGCGGACATGCAGCGCATCAACGAGCGCTATGACGCAGAGCTGCAGCGCTTCCGGGAATTGGTCATACGGGGCGCGACGCCGGTGCAACGCAAGACCGATTGATCGACCGCCAGGCGGCCGCGCCCGAGCGGTCTGCTACGGACACCCTCAGTCGCCCGGATCCGGATTCAGCACGCCGAATTTGGCCGGGATCCGCGTGTAGAAGGCGCGCACCTTTTCGCGCTGCAGGTGCTGCAGCAGGCGGTCGGCCTCCTCATCGGTCACGATGAACTCGACCTCGACGGTCAGGCTGCCCGCCAACTCGAAAAAGTGGTCCTCGTGAATCACGTGATGCCGGCCAAAACCGGCCATCGCACGAAAGGCCGAGCCGCCGCGGATGCACATCTGATTGGCCTGCTGCAGCAACCACTCCCACAGCAATGCCTGCCGGTGCCGGGCGCCCTCGTGCACGTAGAAGCGAAGAAAGCAGCCTTCCATCCGATCGACCCCGGTTGCGGCCAGTGTAGACCCCACCAGACCCCACGCCCGCAGGGCTCTTCGATGTCCGGATTTGGGCCATGTCCGCGTCTTAATCGGTAGGGTCGGTTAAAGGAGCCGGAGTGGCCATATGAGAACAGAATCTGGTGCGTTGCCCCGGCAAACCGGGGAGATTTCGACGGCATTGACTGCGCTGGCAGGCTTCACGGCCGGCGCCTTGCTGATGGGACTGCTGGCTTTCAACCGGCATCCGATGCCGACTGTCGCCGAGACGGGTGCGGTTCCGGTATCGGGCGCCGCCAGTCGCGAGCCGACCGAGACCATCGGGGCTCTGAACACGGACTCGGCCCGGCCCGGACAGGCTGACGAGGCGTTGACGTGGCCGTTCGAGTCCGGGACGCCGGCCCACGAGGGCTTTCCGGGCGCGAGACGGCCCGACCGCCTCAGTGCCCCGGACGGCTGGACCTACGATCTTCGAGCGGACCGGCGTCGCAGCGACTAAATTAGCTGAGAACGCGCGATAGGTTGTTTCCACCCGGAGCACTCCCCTCTCCACGCTTGCGGGAGAGGGGCCGGGGGTGAGGGTCTACGACGAAGGCGTGGCGCCGCTGCCAATGCGGGGCGCTAATATCTTGCGCCCTTCGTCTGCCGCGAGTCGCGTTGAAGCTTCTGACGGGTCTGGTCCAGCCCGCGACCGATCACGAACTGACCGGTTGGCTGTTCGTCAAAGGGCTGGCGCTCGTCTACATCGCAGCGTTTGCTTCACTCGCGGTCCAGATCGACTCGCTGGTGGGACCGGACGGGATCCTGCCGTTTGAACAGGTGCTGCACGGCGCCTTCAGCGATCTGGGTTACCGCGCGGTGTTGCGGTTGCCCACGCTGTTCTGGCTCGACAGCAGCGATGTCGCGCTCAAAGGGGCCGCCATGGCCGGCGCGGTGGTGGCGCTGCTGCTGGCGTTGGGGTGGGTCAGCGCGCGGCCCGCCCTCATGGTGCTGTTCGTGCTGTATCTGTCGCTCTATCACGCAGGCCAGATCTTCACGGCATTCCAATGGGACACGCTGCTGCTCGAAACGGGCTTGCTGGCGGTCTTCCTGGCCGACGCTCCGACCAGGCTGATCGTCCTGCTCTTCGAATGGCTGCTGTTCAGGCTGCGCTTTCTTTCCGGATATTTCAAGCTGGCCAGCGGCGATCCCTCATGGCGCGACCTGACCGCGCTGAACTATTACTTCGAAACGCAGCCGCTGCCTCACATCGGATCCTGGTACGCCCACCAGTTGCCGCACTGGCTCCTGACAACGGGCGTCGGGTTCACCTTCTTCGCCGAGTTGGCGGTTCCTTTCTTCATCTTCCTGCCGCGGCCGTTCCGGATCTTTGCGGCTTCGGTCACCATCCTGGCACAACTGCTGATCATTGCGACCAGCAACCATAATTTCATCAATCTGCTGACGATCCTGCTGTGCCTTTTCGTGCTGGACGACCGGATCGTCGCGTGCGCGCTGCCCGGTCCCGTCCGGGAAAGGATTCAACGCGGCGCCAGGCGCGAACCTGCAGGCCGTGCTGCCAGGGCGTGTGTGGTCGCGGCGGCGGGGCTCATCGTCGTGCTGAGCTCGAGCATGATGCTCGCCTCGCAGATGCCGGGGCGCCTGCCGGGTCCGCTTCTCGTGTTGAACGAGATGGCGCCAGCGTACGGAATCGGAAATCCGTTTCACCTGTTTCCGACCATGCAGATCGAACGGCAGGAATTGAGAATCTTCGGCAGCTATGACGGACAGTCCTGGGAGCCCTACACGTTTCGCTACAAGCCGGATGTGCTGAACAGGGCGCCGCAATTCATCGTGCCACATCAGCCCCGCCTCGACTGGATGATGTGGTTCATGCCGCCGCAGTGGCCCGACACCGGCTTCTGGTTCGAGCCTTTCTTGCGGGCACTGAGCCAGAACCGGCCGTCCGTGACTCGTTTGCTGGAGCACAATCCGTTCGAAGGAAAGCCTCCGCCGCGGATGCTGCGCGTGCTCGCCTACCGCTACCGTTTCACGACGCCGCGGGAACGCAGCCGTACCGGCAACTGGTGGCATGCGGAATACCTCGGCGAGTTCCCCGACGTGCCGCCCAGGCGCCCGTAAGTGCCCTGGACTGCCGCGCAAAACCCTGCCGTCGCCAAGACGTGCGACGGACTTAACCCCGTGCGGCGCTGCGCGACGTTTATAAGAAGGGTGTTCGAATACTTACCCTAGGGAGACCCTGGATGACACCACCGCGAATCATGTCGATCACCCTGGTGCTGGCTTTGATGCTGAATGCGATGCTGGCCGGTGGCGCTGCTGCGCAGGGTCCGGGCTCCACCGCGCCGGAAATGTCCCTGACCACCTCCTCGCGCACCTCCCTCGGGATCACCATCTACAACGACGGGCAGGCGCTCGTGCGCGACGCGCGGCGCGTCACGCTGGCGCACGGCACGCAGCGGATCGCGTTGCGGGAGGTGGCGGCCACGATCCGCCCTGAGACCGCCTCGCTCAAATCCATTGCGGGCGCCGGGTTCGACCTGCTCGAGCAGAACTTCGATTTCGATCTGCTGACGCCAACCGCCCTGTTGCGCAAGTATGCGGGGCGCACGGTGACGGTGATTCACACCAATCCGGCCACCGGCGCCGAGACCTCCGAGCAGGCGACCGTGCTGGCCACCAACGACGGCGTGGTGCTTCGCTATCCGGACCGGATCGAGACCGGCATCGCGGGACGGTTGTCGTTTTCCGACGTGCCGGCCAATCTACGCGATCGCCCCACGCTGTCGATCATGCTGGACGCGCAGCAGGCCGGTGAGCGGCAGGTCGAGTTGAGCTACCTGGCCAACCAGATCGGCTGGAAGGCGGACTACATCGCAAATCTGAATGCGGATGCGACGCGCATGACGCTGAACGGCTGGGTCACGCTGACCAACCAGTCGGGCACCGCCTACGAGAAGGCGCGGCTGCAGCTGGTTGCCGGAACCTTGAACCGGGTGACTGCGGAGATGAAGCCGATGGCGGCTCCGATGGCGCTCGCCGCGCGGGCGAAGACCGAGCAGATGGCCGAGGAGAAGGTGGGCGACTATCACCTTTACACCTTGCCGCGCCTCACCACCATCGAGAACAATCAAACCAAGCAGGTTGCGCTGCTGTCGGCCTCCGATGTGCCCGTGCAACGGCAGTACGTGCTGCAGAACAGCGCGATGGACTGGTGGTACCTGGCGCGCCGCCCGGACATGCAAAAGGGCCTGAAGCCCAGCGTGTACCTGCGCTTCGAGAACAAGGGCGGCGAATTGGGCATCCCGCTTCCGGCCGGGGTTGTGCGGGCGTACGTGCCGGACAGCAGTGGCGGCAGCCAGCTGATCGGCGAAGACGCGATCGCGCACACCGCCAAAGGGGAGGTGGTCATGCTGCGGATGGGCGAAGCGTTCGATCTGACCGCGGACCGCGTGCAGACCGACTTTCGCGCTCTGTCCGGAAATGCGCGCCAGTCATCCTATCGGATCGAGTTGCGCAATGCCGACGCCAAGCCCGTGACCGTGACCGTTCGCGAGCCATTCCACGGAGACTGGAAAATCACTTCGGAGACACAGGAGCACGTGAAGGAGAGCTCGGGCTCGGCCACGTGGCAGCTTCACGTTCCGGCGGAAGGAAAGGCCGTGCTCGAGTACACGGTGATCGTGAACACATAGGCACTACAGGAAGGCACTACAGGAAGGCACGACCGGAAGGCACTACAGGATCGAGGTTGTCGGGGCTCAGAGGCGTGCGGCGACGGTAATATGGGCGGCAGCAGATTCGAAAGGAGCGCGCGATGTCCACATTTCGTCTTCCCCTGTCCGGCAATGTCACGCAGTCCATCAATCCCTGGACCATGCTGTTCAATCCGGTCGGCAGCCAGGTCGGGCTGGTCAACATCGAAATGGGGGAGTCGTCCCAGCCGCAGGTCGAACAGCAGGTCCTGACCTCGGTCGCCAGCTACGGCAAGCAACTCGGGCGCATCGAGGACGCGCTGATCGTCCTGTTGAATCATTTCCATCCGAAAGAGCCGCTGAAGGCCGACGAGGAGCAGGCCATCGCCGATCTGCGCGACCTGGTGTCCAAGGTCGACCAGGTCAAGAAGCGCTACGGCTCACCGGGCTGATCGAACGGGGCGCGCACCGCCCGCGCCGGCGGTGCTCAGCGCGGCCATTACGAGCTCTCGCCGCCGAGGCGATACAAGGGACCGAAGCACGCATCGAGCGACTGGTCCCTGCAGATGATCATCATGTTGCCCGAGGGGTGGAAATGGATGTAGTTCGTCACCTCGGTGCCGACCTTGGTGACGTTACCCGCGCAGTCGCGCTTTCCGTTGTCCTTCACGATGCGGTCGGTGTTCTTGTAGAAGCCCTTGGGGCTCGCCTCGTCGTCGATTTCGAAGACGCTTTCGGCGACCTCTGCGCCGCTGGTGACCAGCGTCGTGCCGTCCTGCCGCACGTAGTACGTCTCCTCACAATCCGTGTCGGGCACCGCGAAAACCCAGGTTCCCAGGATCGGGTGATTGGTTTTGGGCTTGTGGGGCGCCTCGGCGCCCGCAGGACTCGCGAGGACCGCGATCGCCACGCACAGCACGGCGACTCTTAATGAAGCCAATGAGGGACTCCCAACTCTGGATTGAACGGGGCGAAGATACCCCGAAAGGCGCCCTCCGTTCCATGCCCTAGCTTGACGGCTCGCGCCACAACTGCTCCATCGCTTGTTCGAAGCGGCCCGTGATGTGTCGCGCAAGGGGATGCTCGTGGTCCCTGATCAGCCACCGCCCGCCCACCATCACATCGCGCCACGGCCGGCCCGGACTGGAAAATATCAATGCATCCAGCAACATAGGGCGCGGAATGCCGAGCAGGCTGGACTCCGCCGGATCCACCACCAGCAGGTCGGCCCGAGCTCCGACCTGCAGTCCCCATCGTGAAAACCCGGCCGCGGCCGCACTACCCTGGAGCACGCGCTCGAGGAGGCGCGCCGCGGTGGAAGGCGCTCCCAGCGTTGGGGCCGCGGCGATATTGCGATGCCGTCGGACCAGCCGCTGACCGTACTCGAGCAGGCGCAGCTCTTCACGCCAGCTGCGCGTGACGTGGCTGTCGGAGCCGATCGAGATCGGAACGCTGGTGGCGAGCCATGCCGCCAGGTCGGGCAGGCCGTCACCCAGGTTGGCCTCGGTGGTCGGGCACAGCACGATGCCGGCGCCGCTGCGCGCCACCAGCTCGATCTCGGCATCGGTTGCGTGCGTCGCGTGCACCAACTGCCAGCGCGCATCCAGACCCTGGCGCGCGAGCCATTCGATCGGCCGCTGGCCGTGCGCAGCGACGCACTGATCGACCTCCTGCACCTGCTCCGACACGTGAATATGAATCGGGCCGGTGAAGTGCTCGGTCAGCTCGCGCAGGCGGGCCATCGACTCCGGGGCCGCGGCGCGCACCGAATGGATCGCGACGCCGGCCCGTACGCCGCTGAGGTGGCGCGAGGCGATGGCACCTTGCATCGCCCACACCTGGTCCGCGCTGGCGTGAAAGCGGCGCTGTTCCGGCGCCAGCTCCGGACGATCGAACCCCGCACGTTCGTACAGCACGGGAAGCAGGGTGAGCTGCAGTCCGGCTTCGGCGCTGGCAACGGCAAGAGCCCAGCTCATTTCGAGCGGATCGTGGTACAGCGAGCCGTCCTGGCGGTGCTGCAGATAGTGGAATTCGCACACGTGTGTATAGCCGACCCGCAGCAATTCGAGATACAGGTGCGCCGCGATCGCCTGCAGCTGGCTCGGCTCGATTCGCTGCGCCACCCGGTACAGCTGTTCCCGCCAGCTCCAGAAATCGTCGACCTCTGCGTCGCGACGCTCGGTCAGGCCGGCGAAGGCGCGCTGGAACGCGTGGCTGTGCCCATTGACCAGCCCCGGGAGCGCCGCGCCGGCGAGCCGCTCGGCGCGCGGCGGCGGGTCCGTCATGTCGGGTAGCACGCGCGACCACAGGCCGTCGCTTCCGGCTTCCAGCAGGACTGCGTGCTGCCAGTGACCGTCGATCCAGGCGCTCGGTGCCCACAGCTGTGCGTTCTCAATCATCGGACGGATTCCATTCAAGCATGGCTCGAACCAGCGAGAGCAGGATCGGCGCCAGGCGCGCCGAACGCTGCGGATCCAGCCGGAACGGCGGCGTTTCGGACATGTAGCAACTCCAGCACATCTCCAACTGGGCGGCATGCACGCGCTCGGCCGGCCTGCCGTAGCGACGCACGATATAGCCACCCTTGAAACGGCCGTCGACCACATGCGTGAAATCGTGCTGAGTCTGCAGCGCCGCCGTCAGCGCGCCGCGCAGGGATGGCGCGCACGTGGTGCCTTCGGCGGTACCCAGGTTCAGATCCGGCAGCCGGCCGGAGAACAGCCACGGCAGCTCCGACTTGATGCTGTGGCCATCCAGCAGCAGTGCATGGCCGTGCACACCCTTCAGGCGGTCCAATTCCCGCGACAGCGCGTCGTGGTATGGCTGCCAGTAGCGCTCGCGTCGCTGCGCAACCTCGGCCTGGTCCGGCTGCTGATCGGGCCGGTACAAGGCCTCTCCCGAGAAGAAGCGCTCGGGGCATAAGCCGGTGGTGTTGACGCCCGAATACATCGGTGCGTCGTCCGGAGGCCGATTCAGATCGATCACATAGCGCGAAAAGCGCGGCACGATCAGGCTGGCACCCAAGTCACGCGCGAAGGCGTACAGCTGCGCGAGGTGCCAGTCGGTGTCCTCCAAGGCTTGTGCCCGCGGCACCATCCGGTTCGAAATCGCTGACGGCACCCACGTGCCGCAGTGTGGAAGGCTCACCAGCAACCGCGCGCTGCCCTGCTGCAGACTGAATACCGGCCCGGCTTCGCTCATAAGTTACCTCTCCCCAAGGGGAGAGGGGGAGCATCACCGGAGCGCATCGGCGCGCCGCCGCAAACGACGCGCAGGCAGGGATTGCCGCCGAGCCAGTACGCCAGTTCGGCGGGGTGCTCGAGATCCCAGGCGGCGAAATCGGCCCGCAAGCCCTCAGCCAGGCGGCCGCGGTCGGTCAGCCCGAGCGCACGCGCACCGTTGACCGTGGCGCCGCGCACCGCTTCCTCGGGGGTCAGCCGGAACAGCGTACACGCCATGTTCAACATCAGCCGCAGCGAAAGCGTGGGCGAGGTGCCGGGGTTGTGATCGGTCGCGAGTGCGATCGCCACGCCCGCGCGGCGCAGTGCATCCACCGGAGGCAGCCGCGTTTCGCGCAGGAAGTAAAAGGCCCCCGGAAGCAGCACCGCCACGCTGCCGGAGGCCGCCATCGCCGCCACGCCGTCCGGCGCGAGATACTCCAGGTGGTCGCACGATAGCGCCCGATACCTGGCTGCCAGCACGGCGCCGCCCGAGTCGCTGAACTGCTCCGCATGCAGCTTCACCGGCAGCCCCAGCGTGCGCGACCGCTCGAACAGCCGTGCGGTCTGTTCGATCGAGAATGCGATCCTCTCGCAGTAGGCATCGACGGCGTCGATCAGGGACTCGGACTGCAGCGGCGCGAGCCACTCGCATACCGCACCGATGTAGTCGTCGGCGCGACCGTCGAACTCGGGCGGCAGCGCGTGCGCGGCGAGGCACGTCGTGCGGACGCTGATGCCGCGTTCCCGACCGAGCCGGCGCGCCACCCGCAAACAGCGCCGCTCCGAGTCGAATGCCAACCCGTAGCCCGATTTGATCTCGACCGTCGTCACGCCATCGGCCACCAGCCGATCGAGCCTTGTCGCGGCGCTTGCAAACAGCCCGTCCTCGCTGGCAGCACGCGTGGCGGCCACGGTGGACCGGATCCCGCCGCCGTCCTTGGCGATCTGCTCGTAGCTTGCACCGTGCAGGCGCAACTCGAACTCCGATGCACGCTGCCCACCGTACACCAGGTGCGTGTGCGCATCGACCAGCCCCGGTGTAACCAGCGCGCCGCCAAGGTCATGTTCGGCTTCGATGTCCAGCCCCGGGCCGAGGTCACTTTCGCGCCCGACCCAACGCAGGAGTTCGCCGTCGGCCAGCAGGGCACCCCGATCGATCAGGCCCCATGGTTCCCGCCCGGCCAGTGTTGCGAGGCGCGCGTTGCGCCAGAGGATCAAACCCATCGTTCATCCTAATTGCCGCGACCGGTCCGGACAAGTACAGTGCCGCCAGTGACTCACCGCGTATTAAGACTTCGATGACCGACCGGTTCGACCGGGGCAACCCCGGGCTCGGCGCGCAGATACAGGCACCGCGCGGCAACACCCTCACTTGCCGCAATTGGCTGATCGAAGCCGCGTTTCGGATGATCCAGAATAATCTGGATCCACAGGTTGCCGAGGATCCCGAACGTCTGGTTGTCTACGGGGGGATCGGCAAGGCGGCGCGCAATTGGGATTGCTACCGGGCCATCCTGTCCGCACTGCGCGACCTGCAAGAGGATGAGACGCTGCTGGTGCAATCGGGCAAGCCGGTCGGTGTTTTGCGGACCCATGCCGACGCACCGCGCGTGCTGATCGCCAACTCCAACCTGGTACCTCGCTGGGCCACGTGGGAGCATTTCCACGAATTGGATCGCAAGGGGCTGATGATGTTCGGCCAGATGACGGCCGGTTCCTGGATCTACATCGGCAGCCAGGGCATCGTTCAAGGCACCTACGAGACATTCTGCGAGGCTGGACGCCAGCACTTCGACGGCGACCTGGCCGGACGGTGGATATTGACGGCGGGCCTGGGCGGGATGGGGGGTGCCCAGCCGCTGGCCGCCAGCCTGGCTGGAGCGTCGTCGCTGACGATCGAATGCCAGCGCTCACGGATCCAGGCGCGACTGCGCACTCGCTACCTGGATGAGGAGGCGCGTGATCTGGACGACGCGCTGGCCCGAATCGGTCAGGCGACCCGGGACAAGCAGGCGCGCTCGATCGCTCTGGCGGGCAACGCCGCGGAGGTATTGCCCGAGTTGGTTCGTCGCGCCCGCGCCGGCGGCCCGAGGCCGGACCTGGTGACCGATCAAACCTCCGCGCACGACCTGATCAACGGCTACCTGCCGGCCGGTTGGAATGTCGACCGTTGGCGCGCCGCGCAGGCCGATTCGAGCCAGCACGAAGCGCTGCGTCGTTCGGCGGCGGCGAGCTGTGCTGTTCACGTCGGGGCGATGCTGGATTTTCGAGCGATGGGTGTGCCCGTGTTCGACTATGGCAACAACCTGCGGCAGGTCGCGTTCGACCAGGGCGTTGCCCATGCATTCGACTTTCCGGGGTTCGTGCCGGCGTATATCCGCCCGCTGTTCTGCCTCGGCAAAGGGCCGTTTCGCTGGGTGGCGCTGTCCGGCGATCCACAGGACATTCACCGCACCGATGCGCGCCTGAAGGAATTGTTCCCGGATGACCGGCATCTGCACCGCTGGCTCGACATGGCGTCCGAGCGGATTGCCTTCCAGGGTCTGCCGGCAAGGATCTGCTGGCTTGGATTGGGAGAGCGGCAGCGCGCCGGGTTGGCGTTCAACCAGATGGTGGCCAGCGGAGAACTGGCGGCGCCGATCGTGATCGGTCGCGATCATCTGGACGCGGGTTCGGTGGCTTCGCCCAATCGCGAAACCGAGGCCATGCGCGACGGCTCGGACGCGGTGTCCGATTGGCCGCTGCTCAATGCGATGTTGAATACGGCGTCAGGCGCCACCTGGGTCTCGCTGCATCATGGCGGTGGCGTCGGAATGGGCTACTCGCAGCACGCCGGTGTCGTGATCGTGTGTGACGGCAGCGAAGCGGCAGCGCGCCGGATCGAGCGCGTGCTATGGAACGATCCTGCCAGCGGTGTGATCCGGCATGCCGACGCCGGCTACGGCGATGCCCTCGCCTGCGCCCGGCGCTTCGACCTCAAGTTGCCGATGGAGGCCGGTTGAAGCGCGGCGGTGGAAGTGAAGCGCTTGCCCAGGTTGCGGTGACCCCGTCATGGTTCTAGAGCCAGGTGAGTTGACCCTCGAGCAGCTGCAGGCGATCCACACCGCCCGCACGCCGCTGGAGATCCCGCACAACGCGCGTTCCTGGATTCGCGCCAGTGCCGATCTGGTTCAGCGCGCGGTGCACGCGGATTCGCCCATTTACGGCGTGAACACCGGGTTTGGCAAGCTGGCCAGCCAATCGATCGGGCGCGAGCAGGTCGAGGCCTTGCAACTGAACCTGGTGCGCTCGCACAGCGCGGGTGTCGGCGAGCCGCTGGCACCCGCGGTGGTGCGGCTGATGATGGCGATGAAGGCGGCCAGCCTGGCGCGCGGCTACTCGGGCGTGCGCGAGGAAGTCGTCGATACGCTGATCGCGGTCCACAACGCCGGGCTCGTGCCGTGGGTGCCCGGCCAGGGCTCGGTCGGCGCGTCCGGCGACCTGGCCCCCCTGGCCCACCTGACACTGGCCTTGATCGGGGAAGGCCACATGCGGGGCGACGGCCAGCGCCAGGATGCCGCGCCGGCGTTGGCGGAGGCGGGCATCACTCCGCTGCTGCTGCATGCCAAGGAAGGCCTGGCCTTGCTGAACGGCACTCAGACTTCGACCGCGCTGGCCTTGCACGCGCTGTTTGCGTTCGAGCCCGTGCTCGAATCGGCGCTGGTGATCGGCGCCATGACCGTCGATGCGGCGCGAGGAAGCGACGGCCCTTTTGATCCGCGCATCCAGGAATTGCGGGGACAGCCGGGGCAGATCGACGTGGCGAAGTACTACCGCGCGCTGCTGGCGGGCAGCCAGATCCGGCATTCGCATCTGGAGGGCGACGACCGCGTGCAGGACCCGTATTGCCTGCGTTGTCAGCCTCAAGTGGTCGGAGCCTGCCTGGACCAACTGCGCCACGCGGCGCAGGTGCTGCTGCGGGAGGCCAACGCCGTCACCGACAATCCCCTCGTGTTCGTCGCCGACGATGCGCTGGTATCGGGAGGCAATTTCCATGCGGAGCCGGTCGCGCTGGCCGCCGATGCCTGCGCGCTGGCCATCGCCGAGATCGGCGCCATCGCAGAGCGGCGCATCGCGATGTTGATCGACAGCGGGGTGTCTCGCCTGCCGCCATTCCTGAGCAGCGAGGCGGGACTGCATTCGGGCTTCATGGTCGCGCACGTCACGGCAGCCGCCCTGGCCAGCGAGAACAAATCGCTGGCCCACCCGGCCAGCGTCGACTCGCTGCCGACTTCGGCCAATCAGGAGGATCACGTCTCGATGGCGTGCTTCGCCGCGCGCCGGTTGCAGTCGATGATCTTCAATACCGCGCACATCCTGGGTATCGAGCTGCTCGCGGCTGGCCAGGGGATCGATTTCCTCAGGCCGTTGCGCAGCTCGTTCGCGTTGGAGCTGGCGCACGGACTGCTGCGCGACGTGTGCCAGCCGCTGCAGGCGGACCGCCCGCTGGCGGACGACATCGAGCGGGCCACCGCGCTGGTGACGGGCGGGGGGCTTTCACGCGTATTCCGGACGTTGCCGAACCTGGTTCCGCTCTGGCCCCTGGCCTGATCCGACGCCGCGCCGTTTAGCCTTTCCCCGCCTCGCTCGGTTCACCGGCGAGGCACACCCGCCAGCAGGGCATAAACACCCGGGCAGGGGCGTTGAGGACCATCGCGGTAGCGGTACAGCGCCGCGATGCGGGCATCGTCACCCGGTCCACCCAGCAGCCAGGACTTGACCGCGATCGCAAAGCGACCGAGGGACTTCAGGATCCTGCTTGCAGTCTTGAAGATCATTTCACCACCTCTACGCAGTGGCCGAACGCCTGGGGCGCCCGGTATGGCGCGACTGCGGATCGGCCCGCCGCCCGACGCCGACCGCACCATGCGGTCGGCGCTCGAGTTGCAGCCCATGGACGCTCTCGGCGACAGGCGCCAAGGCGACCGGATCCGACTACGACTGGGAGGTGAAGAAAGCCTGGTGCTACTTGGCTTTGACGCACCGTCCCGCATTTTCAGCGGGACAGCGGCTTGAGAGGTGTGCTCGTGCCGGGGAACCCGCTGACTACTTCAAAGACCGACTAGGCTCACAATCCATGGCGTTTCCGCGCAGTTGCAACAGCTTGGATCATCGCTTTGCACTGCAACGATGTCAACGAAAAATTCCGAATCAAAATGTGTCCAGATCTGGCGATTGGACCGTCGGGCACTGCATCGGTTCCCTCGGACATGCTCAATCGGCCATCTCTGCGGACTAGCGCGGCGCGCTCTAGGTCGCCACCCTCGAATGCGCCAGCCATTTCAGCAGCATCGAGTAGATCAGGTCAGGCTTGGCCGGTTTGCTGACGAAGTCGTTCATGCCGGCCTCCAGACAGCGGTCCTTGTCCTCGGCGAAGGCATTGGCGGTCATCGCCAGGATCGGAATCTTGCGTCCATCGGGCAGCAGTCGAATCCGCCGGGTTGCCTCGAGGCCGTCCATGCGCGGCATCTGCATGTCCATCAGGATCAGGGCGCAATTTCCCTCGGCAGCCAACTTCAAGGCTTCGGCACCGTCTTCGGCGGTCAGCACCCGCAGGCCAACGTCTTCGAGCAGGAATCGGGTCACTTCGCGGTTGATGGGCTCGTCTTCGACCACCAGGATCACGGCGCCCGCGTAGTCCCGGCCAAGGGCTTCCTTCGCCATTTCCTGGCCTAACCGGTCCGGCGAGGCGCGTCGCCTGCGCCCTATCTTCAGCCGTGACGTGAACCAGAACGTGCTTCCGGCACCGACCGTGCTTTCGCCTCCCGCGTCGCCGCCCATCAGCTGCGCCAGCTTCTTCGTAATCGCCAGCCCAAGGCCGGTTCCACCATATCGGCGAATTGTGGTCTTGTCGGCCTGTTCGAACGCTTCGAACAAGCGGGGCAGAGCTTCCGGCTCGATGCCGATGCCCGTGTCCTGAACCTCGAAGCGCAGCAGCACGCTTTGCGGATCCTGGTCGATCCGCTTCACGCGCAAAGTCGCTCCGCCCGCCTCGGTGAACTTGACGGCGTTCGACGCGTAGTTCAGCAGGGCCTGCTGCAGGCGGGTCGGGTCTCCCAGCAGATCCGGCGGCAGCGCAGGGGGCGCCTCCATGGCGAGCTGCAAGCCCCGCGCCTCCGCCCTGACCTGCAGCAGCGAGACGACGTTTTCCAGCACGGCTGCGACCGACACCGGCGCCTCCTCGATCAGGAACTTGCCGGCCTCGATCTTGGACAGCTCCAGGATCGCGTTGAGCACGTTCAACAGGTGGGCGCTGGCCTCCTCCAGCTTGTCGAGCTGTTGCTGCTGCCTGGGCGTCAGGCCACCACGCCGGATCAGGTGCGCCATGCCGGTGACGGCGTTGAGCGGCGTTCTGATCTCATGGCTCATGTTGGCGAGGAAGGCGCTCTTGGCGATATTGGCCGATTCGGCCTGCTCTCGGGCCCGCTTCAGTTCGTCGATGTCGAACCCCATCACGAAGAAGCCCAGGACCAGCTCGCCTTCCCGATCCGGCACGTAATGGACCTCGGCCCATCGCTTGTCTTCCGGCCTGGCGTTCAGCGGATAGGGGCGTTCGAAGGTCTGCGCCTCGCCCCGCAGCACCTTTTCGATGATCGGAAGACGCGTTTCGTAGACCGATTCGCCAAGAACGTCGCGAAAGTGCTTGCCGTCGATCGAACCGGGTTGCATGCCGACCCATTCGTGGTACGCCGGGTTGGCGAAGCGGCATCGCAGGTTTCGATCCCAATAGGCGACCGCGCCGGGTATGCCGTTCAATATCACATTCAGGTGGCGTTCCCTGGCGGCCAGGGCCGCGGTC
>DATBCI010000490.1:0-7539 GCA_036270555.1 Burkholderiaceae bacterium | reverse complement strand
CTGGCCACCCGACAGATTGGAGGCGTCCTGAGCCAGCCGGTCCTTGACTTCCTCCCACAGGGCGGCGCCGCGCAGCGCGCGCTCCACCTTCTCGGCCAGCACGGCCTTGCCGCGCAAGCCCCTGAGCCGCAGGCCGTAGGCCACGTTCTCGTACACCGTGGTCGGAAACGGGCTGGGTTTTTGAAACACCATCCCGATCCGCATCCTGACGTCCATCGGGTCGATGGTGCGGTCCAGGATATCGATCTGGTCCGGATGCAGCGTGATGCTGCCCTGATAGCGATTGCCCGGATACAGGTCGTGAATGCGGTTGAAGCAGCGCAGCAGGGTCGACTTGCCACAGCCGGATGGACCGATCAGCGCAGTCACTCGCTCCTTGTAGACCGGCAGCGACAGATTCTTCAGCCCCTGGAAACTGCCGTAATAGAAACTCAGGTTGCGCACCTCCGCCTTCAGAACGGCTGGGTCCTGTGTTGCTGCGGTCGGTTGCTCGACTGCTTCGATCGACACGTCCACTCCACGCCTGCGGCTGGCGCGCAGCCTATGTCATTGATGTCACGAAATTGTGACTTGTAAAGATCCGGACGCATTTTAAGTGGTAGGACGGAAATAGGGACGCCCCCGGGCAACGATAAAAGGGCGGCGCGAAAGCCGGGTCGGCGCCGGCCGCAGCTACCGGACCGCCGCCGCCAGGCGCTCGGCGTAGCGGCGGGCAGAAGCAGGATCCTCGGCCTCGACCATCACCCTCAGCACCGGCTCCGTGCCCGACGGCCTGATCAGGACCCGGCCCCGGCCGCTCAGGTCCCGCTGGACCTTCGACAGCTCGAGCTGCAGGTCGCGGCTGGTGTTCCAGTCGAAGCCGGGGCTGATCGGGACGTTGATCATGTGCTGCGGCAGCAGCTTCAGCTCCTCGGTGAGCTCAGCCAGCGTGCGGTTGGCGCGTCGAACCGCGGCCAGCACTTGCAAGGCACTGATGATGCCGTCGCCGGTGGTGTGCTTGTCCAGGCACAAAAGGTGGCCCGAGCCCTCGCCGCCGTACAGCCAGCCATTCTTTTCCAGGCGCTCCAGCACATAGCGGTCGCCGACGTTGGCCCGCTCGAACGGCAGGCCCAGGCCGGCAAAGCTGCTCTCGAGCGCGTAATTGGTCATCAACGTGCCGACCGCGCCCAGCACCTTGGACTGCGCCATCCGGTCCTTCACGATCACGTACAGCAGTTGATCGCCGTTGAACTCGCGACCGTCGCCATCGGCGAACACGACTCGATCCCCATCGCCGTCCAGAGCAATCCCCAGCTGCGCGCCGTGCCGGCGCACCTGCTCTGCCAGCCGATTCGCGTACACGGCCCCGACACCGTCGTTGATGTTGAATCCGTTCGGCGTGACCGCCAGCGGAATCACCTCGGCGCCCAGCTCATGAAACACGTGCGGCGCGGCGTGGTAGGCGGCGCCATGGGCGCAGTCGACCACGAGTTTCAGGCCCTTGAGGTCGATTTCACCGGGAAACGTGCTCTTGCAAAACTCGATGTAGCGGCCGGTCGCATCGTCGAGGCGGCGCGCCTTGCCCAACTCGGCCGATTCCACGCAGCCGGACGGTTCCTCGAGCAGCTCTTCTATGCGCTGCTCGATCGCGTCATCCAGCTTCTTGCCGAAGCCGGAGAAGAACTTGATTCCGTTGTCCTGGTACGGATTGTGCGAGGCGCTGATCACGACGCCGGCCGACAGGCGCTGCGCCCGCGTCAGATACGCAACGGCCGGTGTTGGCAGCGGGCCGCACAGCACCACGTCGACTCCCACGCTCGAGAATCCGGCTTCCAGGGCAGCCTCCAGCATGTAGCCCGACACGCGAGTGTCCTTTCCGATCAGCACGGTCGTCCGGCGTCCGGCTGCCTTCTGTGACAGCGCCCGTCCGGCCGCCTGGCCAAGGCGCAGAATGAATTCCGGCGTGATCGGATACGTACCGACGGTTCCGCGGATGCCGTCCGTGCCGAAATAGCGCCGCTTCATGCTGGCTCCTGGCGCACCGCTTCCCACACCGCGATCGCGTCGCGCGTCGCCGCCACGTCATGCACACGCACGATGCGCGCGCCCGCCTGCATCGCCAGCAGCGCGGCCACGACCGAGGCAATCAGGCGCTGATCGACGGGCCGCCCCGTCATTTCACCGAGGGAAGCCTTGCGCGACAGCCCCACCAGCAAGGGCTGGCCAAGTCCGGTCAGCTCGCGCAGCCGCGCCAGCAGGGTGCGGTTGTGTGGTCCGCGTTTGCCGAAGCCGAATCCGGGATCCAGCACGATGCGATCCGGTGCCACGCCGGCCTGCACGACCTCATCGCGCCGCTGGCGCAGGAAGTCGCCGACCTCGTGCACCACGTCCGCGTAGCTCGGGTTGGCCTGCATCGTTTGCGGCGTGCCCTGCATGTGCATCAACACGACGCCGCAATCGCTGCGTGCCATTTGCCCCACGGCACCCGGCACGCTGAGCGCTCGCACGTCGTTGATGATCGCGACCCCTTCGCTCAGCGCCGCCCGCATCACTTCCGGTTCGCTGGTATCCACCGACAACGGAATCGCCACGTCGCTCAGGGCTCGCACCACCGGCAGCACGCGCTCGATCTGGTCGGCCGGACTCACCAGCGCGGCACCGGGCCGGGTGGACTCTCCCCCGATATCCAGGATGTCAGCGCCATCGGCGACCAGCTGTCGGGCATGCTCGAGCGCGGCGGCAGGCGCCAGGAAGCGCCCGCCGTCTGAAAAAGAATCGGGAGTCACGTTGATCACTCCCATCACCAGCGGCCGCTCCAGCGACAGCCGGAAGCGCCCGCAATGCCAGACCATCGGAACATCGCTCAAGTGAACACCCTCACCCCTGCCCTATCCCGCAAGCGGGAGAGGGTGTAAGGGCGGGACTCTACCGCAGAGCGGGAAGGGGCAGATCCAGCAGAGTAAAGATCAAGCGGGTTGTGCGGCGCCCTGGACGCCTCCGCCACCCGGCGCGGGCGTCTGGCCGGCCTGCGCGCCGGACCCGCCCGAGCGGGGCGGCCGAGGTGGCCGACCGGCCATGATGTCGTCAATCTGGTCGGCGTCGATCGTTTCCAGTTCGAGCAGCGCCTTGGCCATCGCTTCGGCCTTGTCGCGGTTCGCTTCGATCAGCCGGCGCGCCAACCCGTACTGCTCGTCGATGATGCGGCGGATCTCGTTCTCGATCTTCAGCAGGGTCGAGCTCGACACGTTCGTGGTGCGAGTGATCGAACGGCCCAGGAAGATCTCGCCCTCGTCTTCCGCGTACACCATGGGGCCCAGCGCCTCGGTCATGCCGAACTTCATGACCATGTCGCGCGCGATCTGCGTGGCCCGCTCGAAATCGTTGCTGGCGCCCGTGGTCATCTGCTTCATGAAGATCTCTTCGGCGACCCGCCCGCCGAACAGCACGGCGATCCGGTTCAGCAGGTACTCGCGGTCGTACGCATAGCGGTCCTGCTCGGGCAGCTGCATCGTCACGCCCAACGCGCGGCCGCGCGGAATGATCGTCACCTTGTGCACCGGGTCGGCCTTCGGCAGCAGCTTGGCGACAAGCGCATGCCCGGACTCGTGGTAAGCCGTGTTGCGCCGCTCGTCCTCCGACATCACCATGGACTTGCGCTCGGCGCCCATCATCACCTTGTCCTTGGCCTGCTCGAAGTCCTGCATCTCGACGACCCGCGCGTTGCGGCGCGCCGCAAACAGCGCCGCTTCGTTGACCAGGTTCGCCAGGTCAGCGCCCGAGAAGCCCGGCGTTCCGCGCGCCAGCAGATCGGCCTTCACGTCAGCGCCGATCGGCACCTTGCGCATGTGCACGTTCAGGATCTGCTCGCGGCCGCGGATATCCGGCAGCGGCACGACGACCTGCCGGTCGAAGCGACCCGGCCGCAACAAGGCCGGATCCAGCACGTCGGGCCGGTTGGTTGCCGCGATGACGATGATGCCCTGGCCGGTTTCGAACCCGTCCATCTCGACCAGCATCTGGTTCAGCGTCTGTTCGCGCTCGTCGTTGCCGCCGCCCAGGCCGGCACCCCGCTGTCGTCCGACCGCGTCGATTTCATCGATGAAGATGATGCAGGGCGCGTGCTTCTTCGCGGTCTCGAACATGTCGCGCACGCGGGCGGCGCCCACGCCGACGAACATCTCGACGAAGTCGGAGCCCGAGATCGAGAAGAACGGCACCTTCGCTTCGCCGGCGATCGCCTTGGCCAACAGCGTCTTGCCGGTTCCGGGCGAGCCCACCATCAGCACGCCGCGCGGAATGCGTCCGCCCAGCTTCTGGAACTTGGAAGGATCGCGCAGAAACTCGACCAGCTCCTGCACTTCCTCCTTGGCCTCATCGCAGCCCGCCACATCGGAGAACGTGATGCTGTTGTTGGACTCGTCCAGCATGCGCGCGCGCGACTTGCCGAATGAAAACGCGCCGCCCCGGCCGCCGCCCTGCATCTGCCGCATGAAGAAGATCCACACCCCGATCAGCAGGATCACCGGGCCGAACGCGTAGAAGAAGCTCAACAAGGGCGACGGCTGCTCGTGCGGCTCCAGTTCGACCCGCACCTTGTTGTCGAACAGGTCCTTGAACAGGCCGCGGTCGTACACCGTGCCCGTCGAGTGGATCTGCGAGCCCTCGTCGTTGGTGGCCGTGATATCCAGGCCTCCGCCGCTCGAATCCTGCAGGCGCACGCTCTTGATGTGGCCGGCATGCACCTGGTCGATGAAGTCCGAGTACGCGATCGTGCGCACGCTGCCCGCACTGCCGCGCTCGAGCTGCTTGAAGACGGTAAACAGAACCAGCGCGATCACGGCCCAGATCGCGATCTTGGCGAACAAGCTGTTGTTCAAGATCCGTTACTCCTGCGGGCGATGTCCCTTTGCCCAAGGGACGATGGGCGCTGGAAGTCTGTCACGACTGCGACAAGTGGGATGTCAGGAAGATAACCTGCCGAACTGCCATTTTAGGCTGCCAAAGGCGCTTTCCGAGCAAATCCGACCTTTACCGCCCGGGATCCGTTCCTCCTACCTAGTTGGGGAAGGCCGGCCCCGGTTTCAAGCACTTTCTTCGCCTGAACCGCCCAGCGGCGGATTCGCGGTGCTGGCCGGCGGCCTCAATCCCCGGGCCAGCAAGTACACCTCGGCCGAACCGGGGCGCGAAGCGGCCGGCTTGCGCACCAAAACGCTCCGAAACCTCCTTTTAAGCTGGTGCACGGTCTGACCAAAGCCGCTGGAATGGAAGGTTTTGACCAGAAAATCACCCCCCGGTTTCAGGTGATTGGAGGCGAACTGCAGCGCGAGGTCGCACAGGTCCTGGCTGCGCGCCGCGTCGGCGGCCTCGATCCCGCTCAGGTTGGGCGACATATCCGAAACGATCAGGTCGGCCGGCCGGCCCTGCAACGCCTCCGCCAGGCTGCGCTCGACCGCCTCCTCGCGAAAATCGCCCTCGATCACCTGGACCCCTTCGATGGGTTCCATCGGCAACAAGTCCAGGGCGATGACCCGCCCGCGCAGGCGCCCCGCACGGTCGGAAAGGCGCTTGACCAGCACCTGGGTCCAGCTCCCCGGCGCCGCCCCGAGTTCCACCACAGTGGCTGGCGGCCGGATCAGCCGATCCCGGTCGTCGATTTCGATCAGTTTGTAGGCCGCGCGCGAGCGGTAGCCGTCGCGGGTGGCGGCCCGCACGTAAGGATCGGCCAGGTGCTGCTCGATCCAGGTGCGGTTCGAGCGGTTCTTGCGGGCCGGGCTATTCTTTGCGCCCATCTGGCTAGGTAGAAACGATGATATGGCGGAGTTGATGCTATCCCGCGACGAGCGGCTGCGCCTGAAGTCCGAATCGCATCATCTTGAAGCGGTCGTGCTGATCGGTGCCAATGGCCTGACCGAGGCCGTGATGAAGGAAATCGACCGGGCGCTCACGGCGCACGAGTTGGTCAAAGTGCGCACACCGGCCTTGGCGCGCGAGGAACGCGAGCAGATGTTTGGCCAGGTTGCCGACCACCTTGGCGCGGCGCGCGTGCAGTTGATCGGCCGCCTGATGGTGCTGTTCCGGCCGGCGCCAGAAGATGAGCACCCTCACCCGCGCGCTTCGCGCGCGGCCTCTCCCGCAAGCGGGAGAGGCAACCGCAAGGCTCGATCACTTCCCTCCCGGAGCAATCAGCCTTCCACACTGGCTGGGGGTGGGAGGGGCCGGGCTCGATCACTCCCCTCGCGGAGCAATCAGCCTTCCACCTTGGCTGGGGGTGCCAGGGGCCGGGCTCGATCACTTCCCTCTCGGAGCGATCAGCCTTCCACACTGGCTGGGGGTGGCAAGGGGCGGAAAAGGGATGAGCACTCTCACCCGCGCGCTTCGCGCGCGGCCTCTCCCGCCAGCGGCAGAGGCAACCGCAAGGCTCGATCACTTCCCTCCCGGAGCAATCAGCTTTCCACCTTGGCTCGGGGTGCCAAAGGCCGGAAAAGGGCTGGGGGCGGGGGGCGTAAAGGTCAGACGTAGCGGACGTCCAAAACCTCGTATTCGCGCGGGCCGGCGGGCGCGGACACCTCGGCCACGTCGCCTTCGCTCTTGCCGATCAACGCACGCGCGATCGGACTCGAGACCGAGATCTGGCCAGCTTTGATGTCGGCTTCGTCATCGCCGACGATCTGGTACTTGACCCGCGTTCCCGACTCCACTTCTTCCAACTCGACCGTGGCTCCGAACACGATGCGCCCGCCCGCGTCGACGCTGGCCGGGTCGATCACCTGCAACGCCGACAGCTTGCCTTCGAGCTCCTTGATGCGGCCCTCGATGAATCCCTGGCGTTCACGTGCGGCTTCGTATTCGGCGTTCTCGGACAGGTCGCCTTTTTCGCGGGCGTCCTTGATCGCCTGAATGATCGTTGGCCGATCGACGGCCTTCAGCCGATTCAGCTCGGTCTTGAGCATCTCGGCGCCACGCGCCGTGATCGGGATCGCGGTCATCGGGAAAGACTGGGAGGTTTCGGGCAAAAACAAAGCCCCGGCACTGCCGGGGCCGATCGCTAGCACTGTACCGGTGCGCTCCGGTGCTGGCAAGCGCTAAGACAGACGGCTTTCGGCCCGGTTTTCGCGGTGCAGCGACTGCAAGTCGTACACCTCGAGCGCCGCCAGATGCCTCATCCCTTCCACCGCGGCGCGTCCGCCCGCGATCGTCGTGTAGTACGGCACCCGTTGCGCCAGCGCCGTGGTGCGGATCGAGCGCGAGTCCGCGATAGCCGAGCGCTTCTCGTCCACCGTCGTGATTACCAGGTCGATTCCCCCGTCCTTCAGGGAGTCGACCACGTGCGGCCGACCCTCCTTGACCTTGTTGATCGTGCGAACCGGTATCGAAGCAGCCGCGATCGCCGCCGCGGTTCCCTTGGTCGCCACCAGCGAATAGCCGAGCTCGTGCAGCATTTTCGCCACCTCGACCGTCTTCGGCTTGTCCGAGTTCTTCACGCTCAGGAACACGGTCCCGCTGGGCGGCAGCGTCGCACCCGCTGCGAGCTGCGACTTGAACAGCGCCTCGCCGAAGGTG
>DATBCI010000489.1:0-6222 GCA_036270555.1 Burkholderiaceae bacterium | reverse complement strand
GGCAGGAAGTAGTGATCCGGTTCGGGGCGCGCGGTCGGATCGGCGTTCAAGAACCGGTGGCTGCCCGGATCCGACGTCACGGTCACGCCGTTGGCGCCGCGATCCTGCGGCCAGAACACCGAGATGTCGTTGCGATTCTGGTGCTGGTACAACAAGCTCGGCGTGAGCGTGATCTCCGGCGTGACGGCCCACTTGGCGGCCAGCCGGGCCACGTAAGTGGCGTCCCAGTTCGATTTGGGCTCGACGGTCGCCAAGGTGAACGGATCGATGCGATCGATCCAGCCGCCGTCACGCCGATACCAGATGCTGCCGCGCACGCCGAGCGTGCCGTCGATCAAGGGCACGCCGCCGGCGACGCCGGCTTCGTAACTCGGGTCACCGCCTTCGGTGAACGCCACCTCGGATCGCGCGTACACGCTCGGTTTGGTCAAGCTCGGTTGCGTCAGGATGTAGCGCACCGTGCCCCCCTCGGATCCGGCGCCGAACAGCGTGCCTTGGGGGCCGCGCAGCACCTCAACCCGCTCCAGATCGAACGTCTTGGGCAATGTGTCGTCGGCGTTGAAGCCTAGCGAGTGGATCTGGATCGGCGTGTCGTCGATGTAGATGCCGGTGGTGCCCGAGCCACCCGAAGACGAGATGCCGCGGATCGAGATCGAGTTGGTGCCGGTTCCGGTCGCGTCGATCGTGACGCCTGGCGTGAAGCGCGCGACATCGACGAAGTCTTTGATGCCCTTCTCGTCCATCGATTCCTGCGTGAACGCGCTGACGCTAAGCGGCACTTTGCTGAGCGCGGCTTCGTGCCGCGTGGCAGTCACGACGATCTCCTCCGTCCTGCTACTTGGCTGGCCCGGCGCCGCCTCGGTGACGGTTGCAGCGGGCGGCGCGGAGGCCGGCGCAGCAGGTACCGGGGCGCCCTCCGGGCTGGCGGCCGGTTGGGCCGGCTGATGGTTGGCCGGTTGTGCCGGGGCGGGTGCGTCCGCCGCAGGAGCGTCTGCTGCTGCCTGGGCACGCGCTGGAGGCAGCGGCGCGCAGATCAGGAGTGCAGCCGCGAGCCAGCAGGCCGTCTGACTCAAGTGAGCCGCTGTGTTCGGTCGATCCATTTCCCCCTCCTGGTGCATCCTCGCTTCTTGTCAATGGACACAGGGATGCCGATGCGCCCGTGCAGCGTCTCTCAGGACGTTAAAAAGCACGACTCATGCCATTCGATTTTGCGCCCATGACGTGCTCGATGGTACCATCGCGCCCCTTCAAAGCGCTGGCTGGAGCGCCTGGCCCCGCTAGCCTGCTGGGTTACAGGTCAGGCACTTCAATGATCGCCTTGATGGTCCAGCGATTCGTGTCGTCGCCGAATCCCCGTCCTACTCCGAAATTGAAAGCCCACGGCCTCAGATCGACGTCGGCCGCGATGAACAGCATGTGCGACTGCTGCGCGTAGGGCAGCAGTTGCGTGATCTGGCCCAAGTCCAGGTAGTACTCAAAACCGAGCGCGGCCCAGTCATTGACCGACCGAGCCACTTTCACCGCGGGCGCAAAATCCGGCGGGTGGTTGTGGTCGGGACCGGCCAATGCGACATCCAACACCGGATTGAAGGCCACCAGCCAGTGCGGGTTGCGCCAGCCGACGATCGGGCGGATCTCCAATACCCGGCGGTCGCGTTCGAACCGCGCGGCGACCTGTGACAATTCGAAGTTCAAGCCGGCGAAGGCACCGGTGGGGCCTGCGGCCGCGTCGCTGTCCGGTTTGAGCGGCAACCACTTCAAGCGCGCTCGAGCCCCGGCCACATAAAGGCTGCCGCCGCTGGCGCGCAGCATCGGCACGTAGAGGCCGGCTTCCAGGTCCGGCGTCAGTCCGTAGCTGAATTCGGGCGTGAGGCGAACCCCGTGCTCCGGCGTGATCTCGCCCGCGTAATCGGGCCGGCTCCGGCCGTCGGGCGTCGTGTTCAGATGAAGTTCGAGGTGAAACTGCCCGGGCGCGTTGATGTCATCCGCATAGACCTGGATCTCGTCGGTCAGGTCGGCGCGCGTTGCGCCCGCCGTCGCGCACAACAGGATGCATAGCGCGGCGCGTGCCAGCCAACGACGCACGCGATTCGCCGCGCGATCAGCCGGTCTTCAACCGTTCGACCGCCTCGCGAAACTTTTGCGCATCCTTCGCGTTGCCGATCTCGGGCGCAAGCCGTTCCACCAGCGCATCCAGGTTGGGGACCCCGCTGGCGAGCTTTTCTTCGACCAGTAAACCCGCCATCGGCCCAACGTACTCGACCAGGATGGCTTTCAAGCGCGAGATTTGAGCGGTCGGGATGTTGGTGGTCATTCGCAGCATATTGCGCGTCTCGAACCCGGGCCGGGTGCGCGGCCTGCTTGGTTCTGGCTCAAGCGGCGCGGTGTTATCGCTTTGAATGGTTATCGGATCGAATGCCTCGCCGGAGAGCACCGACGATACAGCCTCCGCGTTGCTCCCCGACAGCATGCGCGACAGCAGGCCCAGCAGCGCCCGCTCGTTGGGTAGATCGTCGTCGCGCAACACTTCCGGATCGACCCGAAAGGTCGCGGACTTGGCTACTGCGTTGGAGGCGAGCTCGGCCGCGGCCTTGCCGCGCCGCGGCCCGTACCCGACGTGCACGATGCGCCCGGTCTCGATCCCGATCCGGATTTGCCTCCCATCGTAGGTGACGACGAACATCTGTCCCGTCGAATCCCGACTTTGGACGCGCAATAACAACTCGAGCGGCGACATAGTGGCCCCTACCTCCAGCAAATCCTGCTTATCCACCACCTTCTTTGGTCAAACGGTCCATCGCCAGCCTCAGGCTTCGAGTCATCCGCTCGATGGCCCGGGACAGCGCCCCGATCTCGTCGCGCCGTTCCGTGCCGGGGATCTCGTGGTCGAAGTGGCCTCGGCTCATATCTTCGGCAATGTTGGTCAGGCGTACCAATGGCCGCGACAATCCGGGCGCGAAGATGGCGGCGAACGCCGCGGCCAGCAGCGTAGCCACCATCAACAGGATCAGCATCGTGCGGTCGGTTTCGGCGACCGGCTGCAGGGCCTCGTTCTCGTCCATCTGCACGGCGACCAGCCAGCCGAAGCGGACCGGCTGCAGCACGGCCACCGTGGGCCGACTGTCATCGACGTAGTGCAACACGCCGCCGCGCACGTTCTCCCGGTTCAGGAACAACGGATGCTTGCTCCAGTCGCGCAGCTCCTTATCGAACACGGCGCCGGTCATTCCTGCCAGCTTGCCGTCCGGCGCGATCAGGATGGCGCGACCGGAGTCACCGATCTTGACGTTGGCCAGGCGATCGGTCAGCTCGTTCAGACCATTGGTCTTGGCCAGCACGCCGACCACCTTGCCGCTCTCGTCCTTGATGGGCACCGCGCAGACCCATGACGGCCGGTTCGTGGTCCTGCTGATCAGCATTTGCTGACCGAGGGGCTGCCCGGCCGCGGTGGTCTTGAAATAGATGCGGTCTGAATAGTTGATCGGAGCCAGACTGTCGGATCGGGTGAGCGAGACGCCATCAAGGCCGACCGTGAACGCCAGCTGCGTCCACGGTTGATGTTGCGCGATCGCGATCAGCACGGGCCGCTGCAATTCGGGCAGCATCGATCGCATCGCGATCGTGTCGGCATGCTCGGCCAGCGTCTCGACGTTCAACTCCAGCCAGCCATCGGCGCGCGACGCGATCTGCACGGCCTCGTAGCGCAGCCGCGCTTCTGCCAGGAGCTCGGCGTTCTGGCCGGTCACCCCGCGCGCGATGTACCAGGTCACCAGCAGAGGCAGCAACGCGGCGACCAGCAAACCGAGGAAGAAACGCCAGAACAGTGTCAGCGGTGGGAGGAAGCGGCTCATCGGTGGGGGAGTGGTGTCGGGGACAAGGCCGGCCCCGGTTATCGCATGCAACGCGATTCGATGTCAAAGATAGTGCTACCGCATCTAAGTCATTAAGCTTAATAAGGATTTACGCTCAGCTGCGTTCAAATCGGTTCAACACACCAAGTCCCTGAACCAATTGCCCGACGCAGGTTCCTGGTTCGCGGTTGGAGTGAATCGATGGTGGGCCGTGCAGGATTCGAACCTGCGACCAACGGATTAAAAGTCCGCTGCTCTACCAACTGAGCTAACGACCCCTGACTTGACGATCCCCGGGGTTAGGATCCATGAGCAGGCGGCCGGCAGCCTCAATCGTTTGATTTTGAAATAGCCGGCGCAGAGGAACCCGACATTATCCGGAGCAGCGCGCAAACCGTCAAACTCGTGCGTCGCCGCAGCGCCGAGCGCGAGCCCCGGTTTCGAGCTACTTGGTACCCAGCGAGGTCAGGCGGTCCTTGGCGAGCTTGGCCGCGTCCGACTCGGGAAAATCCGAAATCACCTTAGCGAGCGTGGCGCGAGCCGACTTCTTGTCGTTGAGTTCGATCTGGCTGGCGGCGATATTCAGCAGTGCGTCCGGCGCCTTGGGCGAGTCGGGGAAGCGATCGATCAGCGTCTGCTGCGCCGCGATGGCCGAGCGATAGTCCTTGATCGCGTAATACGAGCTTCCGAGCCAGAACTGCGCCGCCGCCGCGTACGGTGATTGCGGATAGCGGTTCAGGAAGGCGGTGAGCCCGCCCACCGCGGTGCGGAAGTCGTTGGCCTTGAACAGGGCCATGGCGGAGTCGTACGAAGCCTGCTCGTCGCGATCGATCTGAGCGCTCTTGCCGTCGACCGTGACCGAGGTCGGCTCGAGCTTCCTGATGCGTGCATCCATGTCCGAGTACAGGTCACGATTGCGCTTCTGCAGGGTCGCGACATCGTTGGTCACCTGTTCGATCATGCCGCGCAGCTTGGCCAGCTCCTGCTGCAGCTGGTCAAACTGCCCACCCGCCTCGAGCTGGCCCCGCTGGACCGCCTGCAACAGGTTGTCGATGCGATCGATCCGCTGCGACAGTGCGTCGACCCGCGCGGCCTGGTCCTTTTGCATCTGCGCGACCTGGTCGCGCAAATCGACAATCGCCTTGCGCGCCTCTTCATCGCCGAACAGTGCCTGCGCCGGCGCTGGCAGACCCAGCAACAGCGCGACCAACAGCGGCAGTGCCAGTGCCGGCATCAGCGCTGCCAGGCGAAGTGACCGAAGCGATGTCGGCGAGTGCACCACTGACCCGTTTTCAACGATAGACGATGTCCGCGCGACGGTTCTCGGCCCACGCGGCTTCATCGTGAGCGGAGGTTTTCGGCTTTTCCTTGCCGAAGCTGATCGTCTCGATACGGGCTGGGGGAACGCCGACCAGCTGCATGCGCTCGCGCACCGCGTCGGCGCGGCGCTGCCCCAGCGCCAGGTTGTACTCGCGGCCCCCGCGCTCGTCGCAGTTGCCCTCGATGCGGATCTGCCGCTGCAGATGATCCACCAGGTAGCGGCCGTGCGCCTCGATCAGCGGCTGGAACTCGCTCCTGATCAGCGATTTGTCGAAATCGAAATACACGCTGCGCTTGGCCAGAGTGCTGTTGGGATCGTTGAGCGCATCGACCACCGGCGGCGGCGGGGGCGCTTCGACTTTGGCAACGGGCGGCGGAGCAGGCGCTGGCGCCGGTGCGGGGGCGGGCTTGCTCTGCTCAACGACCGGTGCCGGCTTTTCCTCAAGTTTCGTACTGGCACAACCGGCGACCGCCAACGCGCCTGCCGAAACCACGAGAAGGATGTGGATTGATTTCATTGTCATCTCCCAGATACGGACTCTGATTCTTCTGCCCGGCGCAAAGGGCGAGTCACTTCGCGTAGGGGCCCCAACACGGCTCCCGGATGCTGCCGTTCGGACCTGTGATCCTCGCGCGGGCCCGGCCGTCCGTCGACGCCAGTGCGAGTATTTCGCGACCTCCCACTTCGGTCGCGTAGAGTAGCAAACGCCCGTTGGGCGCGAAACTCGGGGCCTCGTCGTGAACGGTGTCGGTGACGGTCAGTTCCTGTCCCAGCGCGATGTCCAGCACCTCGACCTGGAACAGGTCATTGCGGCGCGATACGTACGCCAGCAGGCGGCCATCGGGGCTCACGCGCGGGCTGATGTTGTAGTCGCCGTTGAACGTGATGCGTTGGGCATCACCTCCGCCGGCCGGCATGCGATAGATCTGCGGACTACCGCCCCGGTCCGAAGTGAAGTAGATCCAGGCTCCGTCGGCCGAAAAAAACGGTTCGGTATCGATCGCAGGGTTGAACGTCATCCGGCGCGGATTGGATCCGTCGACTCCCATC
>DATBCI010000488.1:0-4283 GCA_036270555.1 Burkholderiaceae bacterium | reverse complement strand
CGGCTTGATACTGGAAACCGGCGGCAGCGAGCGCCTGTTCGGCGGCCGTTCCGAGTTGCACCGGCGCGTGAAGCGCGGACTCGAAAGCCTCGGGTACCGCGCTGCGTTCGGCCATGCCACGACTGCGGCCGCGGCGTGGCTGATCGGCATCGCGCGCGCCAGCGGGCTGGCGGCGCGTGATGCCCAGACCGGCGAGCAGTTGCAGACGGCGCTGGCACCTTTGCCGCTACCGATGCTCGAATGGGACGAGGACACGACCCGAGCGCTGCACGCGCTCGGACTGACCACGATCGGACAGCTGCTCGGACTGCCGCGCGATGCATTCGCGCGCCGCTTCGGCGCGCATCGGCTCGATCACCTGGATCGCGCGCTGGGCGTGCGGCCCGATCCGCAACCGCCGTTCTCACCTCCGGCGCAATTCGCCGCCCGTATCGAGTTGCCGGCCGATCTGGCGCAAGCCGGGCAGTTGATGTTTCCGGCACACCGGCTGCTGCGCTCGCTCGAAGGTTTTCTGCGCGGCCACGATGCAGGCGCTGCCGAACTGATGTTCACCGCGCACCATAACCAGCGCGGCAACCACGCGGTGACCGCAACCCGGATTGCGTTGACGCTGGCTGCCCCGGAGCGCGATGCCGGGCGGCTGGCGAAGCTGCTGGCCGAGCGACTGACACGCGTCAGCCTGCCGGGGCCTGCCATCGAGCTGTCGCTTGCGGTGGAGCGCCTGGCGCCGTTCCAGGCCTTGAATGCGAGCCTGCTGCCGCCATCGCAGGACAGTGTTCGCACCGGACTGGACTGGCTGCAATTGGCCGAAACCTTGCACGCCCGGCTTGGCTCCGAGCGCGTCTTTCAATTGCAACCGGTCGACGACCACCGGCCTGAGCATGCGATGCGCATCGTGCCACTGGCCGCTGAGCGCGATGGCTCGCGCGTCCCGGCCCTGCCGTCCGAGCAACGCCCGCTGATGATTCTGCCCGCGCCGCAGCCGCTTCCGCAGCAGGACGAGCAACCGGGTTATGGCGGCCCACTGGCGTTGATGGCCGGCCCCGAGCGGATCGAGGCCGGCTGGTGGGACTTTGGCGACCCGCACCGCCCGACCGTGCATCGCGACTATTTCATGGCACGCAACCGGCGCGGGCAGACGTTGTGGATATACCGCGAGTTGAAGCAACCGCGCGGGTGGTATCTGCATGGATTTTTCTGCTGATGGAACCCGCATGCTGCATCACATATCCTTCGCCGTTGCGAACCTGAATCGCGCCACCGCCTTCTACGATGCCATCCTGCAGGCTCTCGGCTACGTGCGAGTGTGGACCCATGACACCGCGGTCGGATACGGCATCCCTGGCGGCGGCGACCAGTTCGCGATCAAATTCCGCAGCGGCCGCGTCCCGGCTCCAGGTCCCGGTTTTCACCTCGCGTTTACCGCTCCGGCCCGCCAGGCGGTTGACGCGTTTCATCGCGCGGCCCTGTCGCTTGGCGCACGCGATGCCGGCGGGCCCGGGCTGCGGCTCCAGTACGGGCCGCACTACTACGCCGCGTTTGTGGTCGATCCCGACGGATATCACCTCGAGGCGGTCATCGATGTTTGACTGACCGCGAACCGATTTTCAGAGCTCACTGGAGAAAAAATCCATGACCCGTCCCGACTGCATCAAGCATTGGAAGGAAATTCAGGGGCCCGATGACCGCCATTACCGCGACAGCCAGGAACTGCTGGCGATCGGATCCGCGTTCGGCCGTCACTTCGGCTTCGCGCGGCTCGGTATCCATCACGAGCTCCTGCGGCCGGGCCGCCGCACCTCGTGGCCGCACTGCGAGAGCACCGAGGACGAGTTCGTCTACGTGATCGAGGGCACGCCCGACGTCTGGCTGGACGGTGAACTGTTCCGGCTGGCGCCGGGCGACGGCGTCGGCTTTGCGGCCGGCACCGGACTTTCACACACCTTCATCAACAACACCGACACGGACGCGCGCCTGCTGGTGGTCGGCGACCGCGACCGCGACGACAATCGGCTCCACTACCCGGTGCATCCGGCGCGCAAAGCGCAGCTCGGCGACCGCCATTGGAGCGATTGGCCAGCGCGTCCGATGGGGCTGCACGACGGGCTGCCGGATCGACTGCGCAAAGCCGGCGGGCCGCTCTAACAATCGTCCCGCGCGAATCAGCAATTGAACTCACGCGGCAGCGCGATTACACTTCTGCCATATGAGTCACACAATCACAATCCGTCTTGACCCGGACCTCGCCGCCTGGCTGGAACAGACCGCCAAACAAACCGGCGTGTCACAGGGCCAGATCGTCCGCGATCAGTTGCACACCGCGCGTTCCAAGAAGGCGGACCGTCGCTTCATGCGGCTCGCCGGCTGCGTCGATGGACCGCGCAGTCTCTCCTCCCGCAAGGGTTTCTCCAAGAGATGAAAGGAATCGTGGACACCGGGTTTCTGGTCGGCTTCGCCAATCGCAGAGACCGGTTCCACCGTTGGGCTATCGGCATTGCCGAGCAGATTACCGTGCCGCTGTTGACGTGCGAGGCGGTTCTGGCCGAAACGGCGTTTCATCTCGGCAGCTGTACTGTGGTATTGGGGATGATCCGGGAAGGACTGATCGAACTCGCATTCGACTGCAATGAACACCTTCCACAACTTGAAGCGCTGGCCAAGCGCTACGCAGACCGCCATCCCGATCTGGCGGACCTGTGTTTGGTGCGGATGAGCGAGCTGCACCCGAAGCTCCCGGTCATCACTGTCGATCGGGAGGATTTCAGTGTCTATCGCCGCAACAAACGCGAAGTCATTCCCCTTATTTGCCCGCCGGGGCCACGGACCGTCAAGGGGTGAAGCGGCGGAAGGCGTGCTCGACGAGGCATTTGCGGCCATCGGCGAAATACGCCCAACCCGTGCCGTCGCGCTTCAGATCCAGCATGGCCACCTCGGATATGGATCGACTGATGCACGCGGCCGTCTTCAGGTACAGGTCGCCATCGGTGACCCGATACCAGTTGCTGCCCTGGTCGCGCGTCAAGCGCACGCTGTATCGGTCTCCCTCCACCTCGACCGGCACCAGGAAATCGCGCACGGTGCAGCTGGCGCTGGATCCGTTGAACGTGAGTCGCCGCGCACCGCCCTCCTTCTGAACATTCACATCGCCTTTGTCCGGAGCGTCATCGCAGCCGTCCGTGCGTATGAACACGCTCTGGCCTTGAATCCTCTGTCCGGTGATGCGATACAGGTTGAAGCCGGCCTTCTCGACGCTCCATTGATCCGCGCGAACCGGGCCGATCACCGCGGCCAGGCACACGATTGCGATCAGGCGCATCGATCGCATCGGTTTCAACGGCACTTTTCAGCAGTTGCCGCATACAGCAGGTACGGCAACCTGAGCAATCCACCTTGCATGGAGGGTGCGAAGCAATCGGGAGCGGCTGCGCTCGACATGGATTGACGGAAGCCCTCCCACGGGTCAGGGGGCGCTTCGGTCGGACGTTCGGCCGTGATCTCGATCGCGTTCGATGAAGCCGGCGCCGGCCCCTGTTTCAGTCTGTGCACATCCAGGTTCTGCCTCGTGACCCGGAGCGCACTGGCGGCCGCTGGCTGTCGAGTCAGCGGGCAGTTCACAAAAACCACGGATTGACAGCCGTCGCGCACCGAGTCGACAGCGGGCGCATCCTCCCCGCCTGGCTCGCATTCGGATCGGCCCGAGACGATCAACAGGGCCGCCATCGTCAGGCGACGCAAGCTGCTGCAGAAAGCGTTCGCATGAGGGGCGCTCACGCGGGCAGCGTACCTGAGCCAGGTTCGTACATTGTTGCGACTACTGTATATTTATACAGTATCTTTCGGTCTACCTCTTGATGCAGCCGTCCTACGCTGAACTGCATTGCACTTCCAACTTCAGCTTCCTGCGCGGCGCCTCGCATCCGGAAGAGCTGATCGAACGCGCGCTCGCGCTGGGCTACACCGGGCTGGCCATCACCGACGAGTGCTCATTCGCTGGATCCGTACGGGCCCATCTGGCGCTGCGCGCCCTCACCCCCGGCCCCTCTCCCACTGGCGTGGGAGAGGGGAGGAACGGCGCTTTCTCCCCTCTCCCGCTTGCGGGAGAGGGGCCGGGGGTGAGGGAGTGCGAGTTCCGCCTGATCCACGGCACCGAAATCCGGCTGGTCGACGGCCCTCACCTGGTGCTGCTGGCACAGACGCGTGCCGGGTACGGCAATCTGTCGGAGTTGATCACGCTGGCACGGCGTGCCGCGCCCAAAGGCGAATACCGGCTCTCTGCAGCCGAT
>DATBCI010000487.1:0-2214 GCA_036270555.1 Burkholderiaceae bacterium | reverse complement strand
CGCCCGAGAGGGCGCTACTTGCCCGGCGTATCCAGGCTGCCGCTGGATTTCGGATAGGTCACGATTCCCCACGGCTGCTTGAAGCCTGTCAAGGTCGACACCGCCTGGCGCGTTGCCACGTCGATCACCGTCAGTGCATCCGACCGGCCGCATGCGACCAGCGCTTTGGTTCCATCGGGTGTGAAGCTGAAGTGCCAGCATCGCTTGCCAACCGGAATCGAAGCGAGCGGCGCAAACGTGCTGGAGTCGAGCACCTGGATCTGCTCCGAGCGCGCGACGGCGATCCAGACGGCGGCCCCTCCCGGCTCGAACGCCACCCCATACGGTCCCTTGCCGGTCGCGACTGCCTTCTGCGGCTCGTAGTGTGAGTCGAGCACCAGGAAGTTGTCCGAGCTTTCCAGCGTGACCAGCACCGTCGAGCCATCCGGCGAAACTTTCACGCCGCGCGGGCGCTTGCCGAAGCGGGAGACGTCGATCTTCTTGATCGCGTGCCCGGTGGCCAGGTCGTACACGACCACCGTGTCGTCCCCCTCGTTGGCGACGATCAGGTTACGTTGGTCCAGCGAAAAATCCATCCCTTCGGTCTCGAGTGATGCCGGCAGGCGCGCCGACACCTGGAACTTCGAAAGATCGACCACCGCGATCTCGGCCGGCTCGGCTTGTTCGGCTTTGTCACCTTTGCCGCTCGCCTGCTCCTCTTTGCCGGGCGGTTTGCCGGTGGAACTGGGCTCGTAAGTGACGTACGCGAAGCGGCCGTCGGGACTGACGCGGACGAATTCCGCGTTTTTCCCGACCGTGATCCGGTGCGCGGTCTTGCCGGTCGCGGCATCGACCACGCTGATGTCCTCGTCGGCCTGGTTGGCGGTCACCAGCGTGCGGCCGTCGGGCGTGATTCCCAACCCGCGTGGGTCCTTGCCCACTTGAATGGTGCGGGCGATCTTCAGCGTGGCCAGGTCGATCACGCTGACCCCGTCACCCTGATTTGTGACGTATGCAACACCTTGCGCGGGTGCGGCCCACGCGGAAGGCAGGACAGCGGCGAACATGGGGAACGTGCAAAAGGGGAACGTGCAAAGGGCCAGCCAACGCGAAGACGTCATCGAATGCTCGATCGGGAACAGTGAGGAGGCCGGATCATAGACAGATCCGGCTTTGCGGAGTTCAGCCCAGGCCGTGAGCTGGCGCCGGCCACAGGATCGAGCGGTTCACGTCGCGGATGTCGGTGCGGCCGCACATCGCCATCGTCACGTCGAGCTCGCTGCGGATGATCTCCAGACAGCGCGTGACGCCGGCTTCACCGAGGGCACCAAGCCCGTACAGGAAAGCGCGCCCGATCAGCGTGCCGTGCGCCCCGAGCGCGACGGCCTTCAGCACGTCCTGTCCGGAACGTATTCCGCCGTCCATCCAGATTTCGATGCGCGAGCCCACCGCTTCGACGATCGGAGGCAGCGCCTGAATGGCGCTGGGGGCACCGTCGAGCTGCCGGCCGCCGTGATTGGAGACGATCAAGGCATCTGCGCCGCTGGCTACGGCGCGCCTGGCATCGTCCGGTTCCATGATGCCCTTCAGGATCAGCTTGCCGCCCCAGCGATTCTTGATCCAGGCGACGTCGTCCCAGCTCAAGCGCGGGTCGAACTGCTGAGCGGTCCACGCCGACAATGAGCTCATGTCGTCCACTCCTTTCACGTGGCCGACGATGTTGCCAAAGTGGCGGCGCCGGGTCCCGAGCATCCCCAGGCACCAGCGAGGCTTGGTCGCCAGATTGATCAGGTTGGCCAGCGTCGGCTTGGGCGGTGCGCTCAGCCCGTTCTTCAAGTCCTTGTGCCGCTGCCCGAGGATCTGCAGATCGAGCGTCAGCATCAGCGCGGAGCAGTGCGCGGCGCGCGCACGATCGATCAGGCGCTCGATGAAATCGCGGTCGCGCATCACGTACAGCTGGAACCAGAACGGCGATTTCGTGTGGGTGGCGACATCCTCGATTGAACAGATGCTCATCGTCGAGAGCGTGAAAGGAACTCCGAAGCGCTCGGCAGCGCGGGCCGCCAGGATCTCGCCGTCCGCGTGCTGCATGCCGGTAAATCCGGTCGGCGCCAGGGCGACCGGCATCGCGGCGTCCTGGCCGACCAGCCTGGTGCGCAGGCTGCGCGTCTGAACGTTGACCGCCACGCGCTGGCGCAGCTTGATGCCGGAGAAGTCGAGCTCGTTGGCGCGGTA
>DATBCI010000486.1:0-6459 GCA_036270555.1 Burkholderiaceae bacterium | reverse complement strand
TGATGAAAGGATGCATCGTGAAAACCAAGCTCGCATTGGGTCTGTCGACGATCGCCGCAACACTGATCACCTGTGGCAGCGCGCTCGCACAACAATCGAACCCGCCTGAACCGGCCACGGCACAGTCCGCCGAAAGCGGCGCCGGCGACGACCGGTACACCGGCTACTCCAGCCACAAGGCCGGCGAGCCACTGCCGGCGCCCGATCGGGTTCGGCCGATTGCAGCCGGCCCTACGCCGGAACCGGCGAAGGTGGGTGCTCGCAATGCCAGGCGCACCGATGCCCCTTCGTCGGACAACGGCCGCTACGACTATTACAAGGACCTCGCGCCTTTCGGGGAATAGACCGCGTTTGCGGAATAAAACAGCTCACCCTGCGGTACAGGCACCAGGACATGGAGCGCTCGCTTGGCTGAATCCTCGCGTTTCGAAGAGTTGGTCGTACCCCATCTCGACGCCGGTTACAACCTGGCGCGGTGGCTGACGCGCAGTTCCCAGGACGCGGAAGACGTCGTCCAGGACGCTTGCGTGCGGGCGCTGAAATACCTGGGGGCGCTGCGCGGCGACGACGCCCGGGCATGGTTCCTGACCATCGTGCGCCACGCGTTCTACGACTGGAGTAAACGTAACCGTCCGAAGGAGGAGGTTCCCGACGATGGCACGGCGATCGATCTGACCGAAGACCCCGGCGCGATCGATCCGGAACAGGCGGCGCTGCGAAGCGCCGAGTCGCGGGTGCTGGCGGATGCGGTCGGCCAGCTGCCGCTTGCATTTCGTGAGGTATTGATCTTGCGCGAACTGGAGGACCTTTCGTACAAGCAGATCGCCCGCGTCGCCAACATCCCGATCGGCACGGTGATGTCCCGGCTCGCGCGCGCCCGCAGCTTGTTGCAACGATCGCCCCTGCTGCACGCGATGCGCGGCGAACGCGCGGAGGTAAGTCATGAACTGTCATGAAGCCGGAACGTGGGTCGAGGCCTACGCCGACCGTCAGCTGGGCGCGCTTCGACGCTACACGATGCAAAGGCATCTGCGCGGCTGCGCGGCATGCGCGGCGAAGCACCAGGGCGTTTTGACGCTGCGCACGCAGCTGCGTGAAGAAGCGCCGTACTTCAGGATGCCGGCCGAGCTGCACGCTCGCCTTCGAGCGCGCTTCGCCGACTCGCGTGCGCCGAGTCCGGTGCGCGCGGCCCCGCAACGCGATCGCTTTCTGTGGCTCGGCGGCGGTGCCCTGGCCGGCTGTACCGCGACGATCATGACCTGGCTCGTTAGCGCGGCAGTCATCGACTGGCGTGTCAACCAGGACATCGCAACCGAAGCGGTGGCGATGCACACCCGCGCCGTGCTGAGCGAGCGCTTGATCCAGGTCGCCTCCTCCGACCAGCACACCGTGAAGCCGTGGCTGTCGGCACACCTGGACTATTCGCCTCCGGTACAGGATCTGGCAACCGAGGGCTTCACGTTGAGCGGGGGCCGGCTCGATACGCTGCGCGAACAGCAGGTCGCGACGCTCGTGTATCGCCACCGACAACACGTGATCGATGTGTTCGTCGAACCCGAATCGGCACGCGCGCTCTCGGGCCCACGCTCCCTGCGAGGCTTCAACGTCGCAACGGCGCGCGGTGCCGGTATGGATTGGCTCGCGGTGTCGGACGTCGCCCCGGACGTGCTGAACGCCTTCGTGCAGCGGCTCGCCGAGCCGCACTCCTCCGCACCGATCCCGCCGGAATGAGCTAGCAAGTCGGGCGCCGGGTGCCTGCGCGAGCGCGCACGATTGCGCGGCTCGCGCTCGTTCGATGCAAGCTGGCATCGAACGCGTATGTGCTCCAGCCGCGCCAACCGGTTCAACACTTACAAAGTGTTTCCCTCGGGTTGAACCATTTCAAGTCGCTTCGGTATTGACCGGGACTTGGAACAAGGAGATCTGTTATGCACTTCGATCGTGTTATCGCTGCAAGGATGGCGAGCCTCGCATGTGCCGTGTCACTCGCCGCGTGCGGCGGTGGCGGCGGCGGTAGCAGCACCCCGATGACGCAGAAAGCGACCACCGCGTTGACCGATACGGCCCTGGTGTCGGACGGCGTGATCACGGCCGCGCACACCGACAGCAACCTGCAGAACGCCTGGGGCCTGGCGGCCGCACCGGGTGGGCCGTTCTGGGTCGCTGACAACAACAGCAACAAATCGACGCTCTACGACGGCAATGGCAACCTGCAATCGCTGGTCGTCACGATTCCGGCGGGCACCAATGGCGCGGCCAATCCGACCGGCCAGGTCTACAACGGCACGGCGGATTTCGTCATCACCACCAGCACCGGATCGGCACCGGCGCAATTCATCTTTTCCGGCGAGGGTGGCACGATCACGGCCTGGTCGCAGACGGTCAGCGCCAGCGCGGCGACCATCGCCTATGACGACGGCGCAGGTGGAGCGGTGTACAAGGGCCTGGCGATGGCCAACAATGGCACCGCCAATCTGCTGTTCGCCACCGACCTGCACAACGCGAAGATCGACGTCTTCGATACGCACTTCCACAAGACGACCACGGCGGGCGGCTTTGCCGACCCGATGATTCCGGCCGGCTTCGCGCCGTTCGGCATCCAGCAGCTCAACAACCAGCTGTACGTGACGTACGCGATGCAGGACGCGACGGCGCACGACGAGCAGTTGGGAGCCGGACTCGGCTATGTGAACGTGTTCGATGCCAACGGCAACCTGGTCAAGCGCTTCGCTTCGGGGGGCGTGCTGAATGCTCCCTGGGGGATTGCGCTCGCACCGGCCGGCTTCGGCCCAGCGAGCGGCGATCTGCTGATCGGCAACTTCGGCGACGGAACGATCGATCGCTTCGATCCGAACAGCGGGATGGCTTTGGGCCCCGTCTCGCTGGCGAGCGGCAAGCAGTTGGCGGTTCCCGGCCTGTGGGCCCTGGCGTTCGGCAACGGGGCGGCCAGCCAGCCCACCACGTCGCTCTTCTACACCGCCGGCCCGAACAACCAGACGGACGGCGTTTTCGGTCGCATCGATGCCGTGACCGGCTCCTCACCGCCTCCGTGCACGGGCTACGGCTGCTGACGGCCGCTTTTGCGCTGCGCGCGGCTTCAACCGGTCAAAGCCGCGCGCAGCAACGACAGTCCCTGCCTGATCCCGGTCAGGTCGACGGCTCCGTAGCCCAGAACCAGGCCGGTCCGGGTCGGTGGTCCCAGGAAGTAGCGGCTCAGCGTGTGCACCTTGACGTTGTCGGCCGCCAGGGCCTGCGCCACTTGGTCCAGATCCAGGCCAGTGCGTGCGACGGCCGCGACGTGCATGCCATAGGACGAGGGGATCGGATCCAGCCAATTGCCGAAATCCCTCTGCAGGCAGGAGACCAGCAAGCGGCGGCGCTGCCGATACGTTTCACGCATCTTGCGCACGTGATTCGTCAGCAGGCCCTCGGAGATGAATCCCGCGACCCCCATTTGAATCGGTGTCGAGCAATGCCAGTCCAGGCAATTCTTGGCCGAGACCAGGGCTCGCATCGCCCAAGCGGGTGCCGCGAGGAACCCCAGGCGAAGGGCAGGCAGCAGGCACTTCGAGAAGGTACCTATGTAGAACACGACGTCGGCCGCCTCGGGCGTTCTGAGCGCCGCCAGCGGGCTTCCTTCATACCGGAACTCGCCGTCGTAGTCGTCCTCGATGATGACCGCGCCGTGGCTGCGGGCGAAGTCGAGCAGCGCCTTGCGCCGTTGCATCGACATCGTCACACCCAGCGGAAACTGATGCGAGGGGCAAAGACAGATCACGCGCGCGTCAGGCGCGAGCTCCTCGACGATCAGTCCCTCGGCGTCGACGCCGACCGGCGCAAGCCTGGCGCCGGCCGCGGCGAACGCGACCCGCATCGGCGGATAGCCCGGATCCTCCACCGCGACCACGGTCTGGCCGGGCGTGATCAGTACTCGCGCCAGCAGATCGAAGGCTTGTTGGGCGCCTGACGTGACCAGGATATCGTCGGCGTCGCACACCACCGCGCGAGTCTGCGCGATGTGCTTCGTAATGGCCGCCCGCAGCGAAAAGTTGCCCTGGTTGCCTTGCGGGCTCTTGTAGCTGGCCGGCTCCTTCTCCAGTTTTCGCAGCTGCCTGGCGCTCACCCTGCGGAACTCGTCAAACGGGAACAGTCGCGAATCGACCAGCGCCGGCCTGAAGTCGATGCGGGGCAGCGCCGGCGATTTCGGCGGGACCTCCGATCGATCCCGCCAGAAGCCCATCGCCGAGGTCACCTCGCTGCGCAGCCAGAAATCGTTCAGGCGGTAGTCCGACGAGGCGTCGTGATCGCGCGACCGCCGAGGACTGATGGTCGGGGTCTTGTCCGCCACGTAGGTGCCGGAGCCCCGCCGCGTGGCGACATAGCCCTCGCTGAGCAGCCGGTCGTAGACATCGGCGGCCGTGTTGCGTGATACGCCGAAAAAATGCCCGGCTTTGCGCGTCGCCGGCAATCTGACGCCGGGCGCCAGCCGCCCATCGATGATGGCTTCCCTCAGTTGACGGTACAGACTGTGAGAGGCCTCGCCTGAGCCTCTGGCCGCCATGTCCACACGGATTTCGAACAGCGGATCCATCTCGCCCGACCGGGGTAACTGAAAGTGGCCCGGCGCATTTTCGCCAAAGTGGCCCTTCGAGGAAAGGTCACGCCGGAGGCACACTCGATCGAGGGCGGCGACCGCCTGCCCGAGCAACGGTTCCAGTTACTGCGAGAGGAGGGTCAAGCAGATGGCAGTCAGGCTTTTCAGGCGCCTTGGCGCCTTGGTGTTGACCGGCAGCATCGGCTGCCTGTTGCTTGCGGCCGGCGCGGCGGGCGAGCCCCGGCAAGGGCCCGACAACGCTCGCCGGGACGGCCGGCACGATTTCGACTTCAATATCGGAGTTTGGAAAACCCATATCACACGCCTGGCGCACCCGCTGGCGGGATCTACCGACTCGATCGAGATGAACGGAACGGTCACCGTGCGAAAGATCTGGGACGGCCAGGCGCAGCTGGAGGAAATCGAAGCCGATGGACCGAAGGGTCATTGGGAAGCTCTGACCCTGTTCCTGTACAACCCGGTGTCTCATCAGTGGAGCCAGACCTTCGTCAACAGCGCGATCGGCACCCTCTCGAGCGCGCTGGTCGGTGAGTTCAAGGACGGGCGCGGCGAGCTGTATTCCGGAGATACCCTGGACGGCAGGGCGATTCTGGTTCGAGGGGTCTGGTCGAACATCACACCCGACTCGCATCGCTACGTGGAGTCGTACTCGGATGATGGCGGCAAAACGTGGGAGGCCGTTTTGGAGGGTAATCTGACCCGGGAGCAGCCGCTTCCAGTTTCGGCGCAGCCGGCCGCGACACCCGCCGCCTCCGGCGCCTCGCATCGCGACGGCGGCCGCGACTTCGATTTCGATTTCGGAACCTGGAAAACCCACTCGTCGCGCTTGCTGCACCCCCTGACCGGAGCCACCGACTGGGCCGACATGGATGGCGTTACCGTCGTCAGGAAAGTCTGGGGCGGGCGTGCCAATCTGGCCGAGTTCAAAGCGGACGGTCCGGCAGGCCATGTGGAGCTGTTATCGCTGCGCTGGTACAACCCGACGGCTCGTCAGTGGAACCTCGACTTCGCGACCCCCAATGTCGGCACCTTGGGGATCCCGTGCGTCGGCGAGTTCGACAACGGCCGCGGCGACTTCTACGATCAGGAAGTCATCAACGGCAGGTACGTGCTGGTCCGGTTTTCGATCTGGGCCATCACACCGGACACCGCACAGTCGGAGCAGGCGTTCTCGGATGATGGTGGCAGGACCTGGGAAGTGAACTGGATCAACCGATATACGCGGATCAAGGGCGATTGATCTCCGGCGCCGGCCTCATTGACCATCGACAGAAGACGCAACCTCCTCGATGTCATCCGCAATAGCGGCCGCGTTCATGATGAACGTATGGAGGCTCCTGACGCAGACGGTTGGTATGCCAGGAATCACGGTCTCTGAAACCGACAACAGGCCGTCATTCGCCTCGTTGCCGAACGGCAGCCGCCTTCCTGTCGGGCCCGCCGTCCCCGCGTAGACGCGAGCTGCACAAGGTGGCACCGGCAGCCGGCTCATGAAGTCCTCGTCGGCGAGAAGCTGGCCCATTTCGCCGGTCAGGAGCTTGAACAGGCGTCGCGGCGCAAACGCTCGTGCCGCGCGACTGGCCCGTGCCGGCGGAGCGATAAAGAAGCAAGCGATGGGACACGTGCGAAGGCGCGGAACCACAGAGCGCAGCAGGACCGTCCCAAGGGAGTGACCCACGACGACGTAACGCGTGTCGCCTGCCTTGCGATCAATGAAGTGCCGCAGCCGCTCGGTACAGGCCGCGAAACTCTCGATCGCTGCCGAATAGGCAAATAGCGTCGGTTGGAATCCCCGCCGGCGAAGACGAGCAGCGAGCACCAGCATCGACGCCGGGGTACGACCC
>DATBCI010000485.1:0-6083 GCA_036270555.1 Burkholderiaceae bacterium | reverse complement strand
GGCCTTTCGGCGGGCCGCGTGCTGTCGCCGCAGCAGGTGGCCCGCATGGCGCCGCGCCCGCTCGTGCTCGCATTGGCCAACCCGACGCCCGAAATCCTGCCGGAGGAAGTGCGCTCGGTGCGCAATGACGCGGTGATCGCGACCGGGCGTTCGGACTATCCGAACCAGGTCAACAACGTCTTGTGCTTCCCGTTCATCTTCCGCGGTGCGCTCGACGTGGGCGCCACCACGATCACGCGCGAGATGGAGGTGGCCGCTGTGCACGCGATCGCACAGCTGGCGCGCGAGGAGGGCAGCGACGTGGCGGCGAGTGCCTACGGGGCGTCGCAGACCACGTTCGGTCCCGATTATCTGATACCCCGGCCGTTCGATCCTCGCTTGATGCTGCGCATCGCGCCGGCCGTCGCGCAGGCGGCCATGGCGAGCGGAGTCGCCACGCGTCCGCTGGCCGATCTGGATGCCTATCGCGAGCAGTTGCAGCAGTTCGTCTACCACTCCGGCACCTTCATGAAGCCGATCTTCGCGGTGGCGAAGAAAGCCCAACTGGCGGGGCACACGACGCGGGTGGCGTTCGCGGAAGGCGAGGAGGAGCGCGTGATGCGCGCGGTGCAGGTGGTCATCGACGAAGCGATCGCGCGTCCGATCCTGGTGGGGCGGCCGCAGGTGATCGAGCGCCGCCTGGAGCGATTCGGACTGCGGATGCGCCTCGGAGCCGACTTCGACGTGGTGAACCCCGAACAGGACTCGCGCTACCGCGACTACTGGCAGACCTACCACCGGCTGGCGGCGCGGCGCGGCGTCACCGAGCACTACGCGCGCGTCGAGATGCGCCGCCGCCACACGCTGATCGGCGCAATGCTGGTCCACAAGAACGACGCCGACGGCATGATCTGCGGCACCTTCGGCACGAGCGGGCTGCACCTGCACTACATCGACCTGGTCATCGGCCGCCGCCCCGACGCGCACGTGTACGCGGCGATGAACATCCTGATGCTGCCGGGGCGCCTGATCGCGCTGACCGACACGCACGTCAACCTGGAGCCGACTGCCGAGCAGCTCGCCGAGATCACGGCGATGGCGGCCGACCAGCTGCGCCGGCTCGACATATCGCCGCGCGCGGCGCTGATTTCCCATTCCAACTTCGGCACCAGCGACGCCGCCAGCGCGCTCAAGATGCGCGAGGCGCTGGCGTTGATCCGCGCCCGCAATCCCGACTTCCCGGTCGACGGTGAAATGCATGCGGACTGCGCCGTGGATGAGACGATCCGGCAGTCGTTGATGCCGTTCTCCACGCTGAGCGGCGAGGCCAATTTGCTGGTGTGCCCCAGCCTGGATTCCGCCAATATCGCCTACAACCTGCTCAGGACGATCTCGGGCAACAACGTCGCGGTCGGACCGATCCTGCTCGGGTGCGCGCGCCCGGTGCATGTGCTGACCCCTTCCTCGACCGTGCGCCGGATCGTGAACATGACCGCGCTGGTCGTGCTCGAGGCCCAGAGCACGCGCTGACCTGTGCCTGACTTGCATGACCGGGTACGGCTGCGCACCTCGCCGGCGGCGCTGATCCTGACCGGGGGCGGCGCGCGTGCGGCCTATCAGGTCGGCGTACTGAAGGCGGTGGCGGCCTTGCTGCGCGATGCGCGGCGCGGTCTGGATCCGAGCATCGCGCAAGGGCACAACCCGTTTCCGATCCTGGTGGGGACGTCGGCCGGCGCCATCAACGCGACGGCTCTGGCCTGTCGCGCCGACAACTTCCAGGAGGCCGTGGCCCAGATGGTGCACGTCTGGGAAAACTTCCGCGCCGAGCAGGTGTATCGCTCGGACCTGATCGGAGTGGTCCGCACCGGTGCGCGCTGGCTGACGCTGATGTCGCTCGGTTGGATGGTGCGGCGGTCGCTGCGCATGCGCCCCAAGTCGCTGCTCGACAACGAGCCGCTGCACACGCTGCTGACGCACATGATCGAGCTGCAGCGCTTGCAGCGAGGCCTGGAGAACGGACATCTGCGCGCGATCGCGGTCGGCGCGTCCAGTTACAGTTCAGGCCGCCATGTGACGTTCTACCAGGCACTGAACGACTACCAGATACCGAACAAGATGCAGCGCCGCTACGTGCGCTGCTCGATACAACTCGACCACTTGCTGGCGTCCAGCGCGATTCCACTCATCTTCCCGGCCGTTTCAGTGGATCTGTCGACCTCGGGCGCGGGCGGTGTCGAGCATTTCGGCGACGGTTCGATGCGCCAGATCAGCCCCATCAGCCCGGCGATCCATCTGGGTGCCGAGCGCGTGCTGGTCGTGGGCGTCGGGCAGATCGGCAATCCGGGCTTGCTGCCCGGCGTGGACGGCGCGCTGTACCCGACGCTGGCGCAGATGGCCGGCCACGCGATGAACAGCATCTTCCTGGACTCGCTCGCCTCCGACATCGAGCGGCTGGACAAGATGAATCAGATTTCGGGGGCGCTGTCGGCGCCGGAGCGGCGCGCGGTCGGCCTGAAGGTGATCGAGACGCTGGTGATCTCACCCAGCGAGCGGCTCGACGGCGTGGCCGCGCAGTACCTGGATGCGTTGCCGGCTCCGGTCCGGGCGCTGCTCGAAGTGCTGGGCGCGCATCGTGGCAGCGGCTCCGGCCTGGCCAGCTACCTGCTGTTCGAGGCGCCGTATACGCGCGCGCTGATCGAACTGGGGTTCGACGATACGATGGCCCGCCGCGAGGAAGTGATGCGCTTCCTGACCGAGCGGCGCGAGTCGAGTCCGAGCCAGTCCACCCGCGTGGTCGTGCTTTAAGCCGGCTCCCTGCTGTACTCCCCGCTCAGTGCCAGCCATGCGGCGGCGGCGGCCAGGCCAGCCGTCTCGGTGCGCAGGATGCGCGGTCCGAGCGAGATCGGACCGTAGCCCGCCTGCACCAGGAGCTCGGCCTCGTCGGCATCGAAACCGCCTTCCGGCCCGACCGCCATCGCGATCTGGCGCACGCCGGACGGAGCAGGCGTCATGCCGCCAGCGGCCGCCGGATCCAGCATCCATTTCAGTTGCGCGTCGTTCGCCTGCATGACCGCCGCCGCCAGCGACGGCGCCGCCAGAACGGCCGGCGGCCGGTTGCGCCCACACTGGCAGCAGGCCGCGATCGCCAGCGCGCGCCAGTGCTGCAACCGGCGAGCAAGGCGCGACTCGTCCAGCCGGGCGGAGCTGCGCGCGGTCGCCGTCATGATCACGCGCGCGACGCCGATTTCGACCGCTTTCTCCAACACCCAGTCGATCTTGTCCGACGTGGCCTGGGCCTGGATCAGCGTGATCCGCAGCCGCGCTTCGCGCTCGACCGGGTCGAACTCAACGACCTCGGCCTGCCACGGCGCGGCGCCTGCGCCGGCAGCGAGCCGCGCCCGGTATTCGCCGCCGGATCCATTGAACAGCACGATCGGATCACCGTCGCCCAGGCGCAGCACCGTGCGCGCGTGGTGCGCGACCGCAGCGGGCAGCGCGACCCGCGCATCGACCGATAGCGGCTCCTCGATGTAGAACCGCGCCAGCCGCACGCTGCTACGCGGCCAGCCGCGCAGCCGCTTGTGAGCCGCGGGTCAGCTCGCGAACGAAGTTCGGCAGCACGAACAGCGCGTCGTGCAGCTCGGCGTTGTAGTACTGAAGACCCGTCAGATTGCGCTCGCGCATGCGCGCCGCGATCAGTCCGGGCCCGACCGCGCGCGGATCGGCCGTGTCGCTGGCGATCGCCAGGCACCACAGTGAACCGTACAGCGGGATGTACAACGCCATCGGGTGCACCTGCGCAAAGACACGGCGCAAGGCGTCCGCGTTCTTGCGCACGGTCGATTGCTGAAACACCGGCGAGCCCAAATGCAGCGTCAACATGCCACCCGGGTTCAGGATCGAGCGGCACATCCGGAAGAACTGCTCCGAATACAGGTGGAAGGCTGGGGTGTCCGGATCGGTCAGATCCAGCACGATCAGGTCGAAGCGCTCCTGGGTCGAGCGCACGAAGTCCAGACCGTCACCGATCCGCACCGTCATGCGGGGGTCGTCGAACGCGCCCCGGTGGATCGCGCCCAGGTAGCGCCTCGAGATGTCGATCACGGCCTGATCGAGCTCCGCCATCACGATGCGGGACACCGATGGATGCTTGAACAGCTCCTCCGAGGAGCCGCCGTCGCCCCCGCCGATCACCAGCACCGATTGCGGATTCGGATGCGTCAGCATGGCCGGATGCGTCATGCACTCGTGGTAGAAGAACTCCTCGCCCTCCGACGTCATGAAGCGCCCGTCGAGGCGGAACATCCGGCCGAACTGGGCGGTGTCGTACACCTCGATGCGCTGGAACGGTGATTGCAGCGTCTGCAGCCGTTCGCGCGCGGTGAATCCGTAACCGGCGTTGGCGTTCAGCCAGTCGAAGATGATCTTGTCGGTGGCGACCTGATCCGGCGCATCGATGACCGCAGCCGCGGCGCCCGACTTGATCGACGCGGCGAGGTCGCCGCGCTCGATCCGGTTCACCGTCTGGCGGGCTGGGCGGAATGCGACCACCAGGGCGTCGAACAGCCGCTGCGCCTTGGCGCAGTTGTCGCTCGAGAAGTTGCACACGTAGACATCCAGCGTGCAACCGCGGCGTTCCGGCCAGGTGTGGACCGCCAGATGCGATTCGGCCAGCAGCAGTGCGCCCGTGATGCCGCCCGGCTCGCCGTTGACATCGGGGAAGCGGTGGAACTTCTCGTCCACCACGGTAAGCCCCGTCTCGATCGTGGATTCGCGGCACAGCGCCGCGAGCGTTGGCAGGTCCGTCAGCAACGCGGCCGAGCAGCCGCAATCGAAAAGATCACCGGTCAGGTGCAAGCCTTGCATCTTGGTCCCCCTTGCAGGTCCGCCCAATCGACCTGAATCACGGTTGTCACACCGCAACCCTCGGTTCGGGACCCGTTCGCTGGTGCGCGGCGTCGGGTCTGTGCAGCGCGCGAGGCGCTGCGTCGATTGGCTCTGGCGGGGGATAAGCGCCTGCTTGGCTCGAACTGAGCCCAAAATCACGCAGGCTGCCCGTTGCTTCCGGTGTGCTCCGAACCGAAACTTCGGGCCCGAATCGTAGAACAAAATCGCAGCAAATGAAAGTCGTAACAGCGAGCCGGACCGCGCTCCGGCACGCCTGGAACAGCGACGCTCCGGACTCGGAAAGTCATCTCGCCTCCCTAGGTAAAATCGACTTTTCCTGCGCCTGGATTGTTCCCGATGACCGCATCTCTTCCGACGGCCGCGCTGGTGCGCGACATGTGCAACGCCATCCGTGCGCTCGCCATGGATGCGGTCCAGAAGGCGAATTCGGGCCATCCCGGCATGCCGATGGGCATGGCGGAAACCGCATGGGCGCTGTGGACCCGGCACCTCAGCCACAACCCGTCCAACCCGAAGTGGCCCAACCGCGACCGCTTCGTCCTGTCGAACGGACACGGCTCGATGCTGCAGTACGCGCTGCTGCATCTGACGGGCTATAACTTGCCGATGAGCGAGCTTTCCCGTTTCCGGCAGCTGCACAGCCGCACACCCGGCCATCCTGAAACGGGCTTGACGCCCGGCGTCGAGACGACAACTGGACCGCTGGGACAGGGTTTCGCCAACGCGGTCGGGATGGCGCTGGCCGAGCGGCTGCTGGCGGCCGAATTCAATCGACCCGGCTTCAACGTGGTCGATCACCACACCTACGTCTTCCTCGGCGACGGCTGCTTGATGGAGGGCATTTCGCACGAAGCCGCCTCGCTGGCGGGTACCTGGAAGCTCGGCAAGCTGATCGCGCTGTACGACGACAACGGCATCTCGATCGACGGCGAGGTGCGCCACTGGTTCACCGACGACACCGCTGCGCGCTTCCGGGCTTATCACTGGAACGTCATCGGACCGATCGACGGGCACGACGCTGCGGCGGCTGACGACGCGATCGGTCAGGCCCGGCGTCTTGATCGGCCGACTCTGATCATCGCGCGCACCGTGATCGGCAAGGGCTCACCCAACCGGGCTGGCAGCGAAAAGGCGCACGGCGAGGCGCTCGGCGAGGCGGAGGTCGCGGCCACGCGCCAGGCGATCGGGTGGGCGCA
>DATBCI010000484.1:0-5912 GCA_036270555.1 Burkholderiaceae bacterium | reverse complement strand
CTTCAGCAGCGCCTGGCCCTTGGCTTGCAGGCGCGCGATTTCCTCGGAAATGTCGAGCGCCGAGTCGTCCTGCACGAAGCGCAGCTCCTCGATCTTGGCTTCCAACTCCGCGATCGGCTGCTCGAAATCCAGAAAGGTCGTCTTCATTGGATCAGTATTCGATCGGCACCGGCTCCAGGCTGCGCCATAAATACCACGTGGCCACGCTCCGATAGGGAATCCAGCGCCTGGCGAGCTCGACCACCTGCTGGCGCCCCTCCCCCTTCAGCAAGGACGCCGGCGTTCTGTCCGCCAGGTAGTGCCGCCCGATCGCCTTCACCAGCCCTAAATCATCCAACGGCAGCACATCCGGGCGTTGCAGATTAAAGATCAAAAACATCTCCGCTGTCCAGCGGCCGATCCCCCGGATGTCCGTCAGGCAGGCAACCACGTCGTCGTCGGACATCTGTGCCAGCGTCGTAAAATCGACCCGGCGATCCGCAAAATTCGTCGCAAGATCCCGCAGGTATTCGGCCTTGCGCTGCGACAGGCCGCAGGCGCGCAGGGTCGTGGCACGCCGGCGCAGCACCGAGCGAGGCGATAGCTCACCGCAGGCGCCGCATACGCGCGCCCAGACCGCATCGGCGGCCCTTACGGAAATCTGCTGCCCCACGATCGAGCGCGCGAGCGTATGGAAAGCGTCGCCGCGCGAGACCAACGCAATGCGCGGATGGTGCTGAATGATTCCGCCCAGCACTGGATCGGCTGCGGCCAGCCGGCGCTTGGCCCCCGTCCAGAACGGTGGGCGCGCCGCCATCGCTGCAGCCTTCAGCGCCGCCGCCATGTGGTGCCGCCGGGTCCGTCCTCCAGCACGACGCCTTGCTGCAGCAGGCCGTCGCGGATCCGATCGGCCGCGGTGAAGTCGCGCCGTGCCTTGGCCGCCGCGCGTTCTGCGATCTGCCTGGCGATGGTTTCATCGTCGAGCGCGCCCGCCTCCGCCCCGGCGGGAGCGCTCCTGAGGAACTCGATCGGGTCCCGTTCCAGCAGGCCGAGCTGGCCACCGAGCGCCCGCATTTGCGTCGCCAGCGCCGGGCCTGGCGCGCGATTGAGCTCGGCCGCCATCTCGAACAGAACCGACACGGCCTGCGGGGTGTTGAAGTCGTCGTCCATCGCTTCGGCAAACCGGCGCGCGTACGGCTGATCCCAGTCGACCGGCGCGCTGGCGCCTGGCGAAGCCCGCAGCGCCGTATACAGGCGCGTCAGCGAAGCGCGGGACTCTTCGATCATCGCCGCGCTGAACGCGATCTGGCTGCGATAGTGGGAGCGAACCAGAAAAAACCGCAGAACTTCGCCGTCGTATTGCTTCAGCGCATCGCGAATTGTCAGGAAGTTTCCGAGCGACTTCGACATCTTGTCTTCGCCCACGCGCAGCGCGCCGCAATGCATCCAAAGGCGGGCAAACGGAGTATCAAAGGCGCCCTCGCTCTGCGCAATCTCATTCTCGTGGTGCGGGAACACCAGGTCGGGTCCTCCGCCGTGAATATCGAACGGCTGACCCAGGGTCTCCTTGGCCATCGCCGAGCACTCGATGTGCCAACCCGGGCGGCCCGGCCCCCAGGGCGATGGCCATTGAGGTTCGTCGGGCCGGGCGTGCTTCCATAGAACGAAGTCCAGCGGGTCCCGCTTGGTGCCGTCGATCGCGACTCGCTCGCCCGCCCGCAACTCGTCCAGGTTCCGATGCGAGAGCTTTCCATAGCCGGGGAAGCTGCGAACCGAGAAATTGACGTCGCCGCCGTCGGCGACGTAGGCGAGCCCATTGGACTGCAAGCGCTCGATCAGCTTGAGCATGGGGCCGACATAGGCGGTCGCACGGGGCTCGATGTCCGGGGGCTGCACACCCAACCCCGCCAGATCCTCGTGCATATATCCGATGAAGCGCTCGGTCAGCGCCTGGATCGTCTCGCCGCGCTCGGCAGCCCGGCGGATGATCTTGTCGTCGATGTCCGTGATGTTGCGTACATAAGTCACCCGCAGGGCCCGCGCATGCAACCAGCGCTGGACGATATCGAACGCGACCATCAGGCGACCGTGGCCCAGGTGGCAGTAGTCGTATGTGGTCATTCCGCACACGTACAGGCGTACGTGTCCCGGTTCGAGTGGTTCGAGGGGTTCGGTCCGTCCCGTCAGCGTGTTATGGATTCGTACTGCCATCCGAGGAGACTTGCGGAGGGAAGGCGGCGACCGCGCAGGAGGGATCGGCCTGCGTTGTTAAAATGCCGCTGGAGTATATCAGCGCTCCACGCGAAGCTTTTCCGACAGGAAGCCTCGCGGATTGAAAGCACAGGTGTTTCTCAACGATGTTCTTCGCACGCTGCGCCACCCCGTTCGTGCTGCTTGCCGCCCTGGCCGCTCCAGTGACGGCCCAGCAGCCAGCCCAATGGTCGCCCTGGTCGAGCGATCTGGTACCTGCACCCCGCTCGGAAGCGGCCGAGATCGCGGACCTGATGCAGGCGGGCAAGAGCGAAGAAGCGCTGAAGCGGGCCGACAAGTTCCTGTCCGACAAGCCGCGCGACTTGCAAGTGCGGTTTCTGCGGGCTGTCACCCTGGTCGATCTGGGCCAGCGACAGGAAGCGATGGATGCCTTGACCCAGCTCACGCAGGACTTCCCGGAGTTGCCCGAGCCGTACAACAACCTCGCCGTTCTGGCCGCCGCCCAGGGAGGGCTGGACCGGGCCGAGCACCTGCTGCAGCAGGCGATCGCCGCCCAGCCCAACTACATCACGGCCCGGGAAAATCTTGGCGACCTGTACGTCTCGATGGCTGCGGCCGCCTTCGAGCGAGCGTCGCAGCTTGATCCAACCAACAACAATCTGAAATCCAAGCTGACCCTGGCACGAGATTTGACAACCAAACTGAAAGCCACGCGATGAACGCTATAAGCCTGCTTGACCGTGTCCACACGACGATTCGCAAATTGCCCTGGGTGCCGGTTGCGATCGCCGCCTGCCTCGCCACCTCGATCCTGAGCTCGCCGGCCGGGGCGGCCGAGCCGGCCGCAGCACCGGCGGCGGCCGCGTCGCGCGTGGCCTTCGACACGAGCGAGGGGCGAATCGTGATCGAGGTAAATGCCGACAAGGCGCCCAAAACGGTCGCCAATTTCCTGCAGTATGTGAACGACGGTTTCTACAACGGAACGGTCTTTCACCGCGTGATCCCGGGCTTCATGATCCAGGGCGGCGGCTTCACGCCGGACATGACGCAGAAGCCGACGCGCGCGCCGGTTCCCATCGAGAGCACCAACGGGTTGAAGAACGTGCGGGGCGCGGTGGCGATGGCGCGTACCGGCGATCCGAACTCGGCAACGGCGCAGTTCTTCATCAACGTCGTCGATAACGCCATGCTCGATTACCCCCGTCCGGATGGCCATGGGTACGCGGTGTTCGGCACCGTGGTCGAAGGCATGGATGTGGTCGATAAGATCCGCGCCGTTCACACGGCCTCGCGCGGGTCCTTCCAGGATGTGCCTGTCACGGCGGTCGTGATCAAGACCGCGCGCATTGTCAAGTAAGCGGGGCCGATATGCCGACCGTACGCCTGAACACCACCATGGGATCGATCACGCTGGAACTGGATCGCGAGCGCGCGCCGCACACGGTCGAGAACTTCCTGAGTTATGTACGCAACGGGCATTACAACAACACGCTGTTTCACCGGGTGATCAACGGCTTCATGATCCAGGGAGGCGGTTTCGAGCCCGGAATGCGCCAGAAGCCCACGGCCAAGCCGATCCAGAATGAGGCGGCCAACGGTTTGAAGAACAACAAGTACTCGATTGCGATGGCCCGCACCTCGGATCCGCATTCGGCCACGGCGCAGTTCTTCATTAACGTGGCCGACAACGATTTCCTGAACTACACGGCCGCCGACACTCAAAACTGGGGCTACTGCGTGTTCGGACGCGTGAGCGGCGGCACCGAGGTGGTCGACAAGATCAAGGGGGTGGCCACCATGCGCTATGGCATGCACCAGGACGTGCCGGACCAGGAAGTGGTGATTGACACGGCCGAAGTCGCCTCGGATTGATCAGCCCGGAGGCAGGGCCTGCGCGCTCGCGGGAACTGGATGCCCACGGCGTCCCGGAGGTTCGTGAGTGAGCGTCAGCGTTGCGCTGGCCTCGGTTGACCTGCGCGATCCGATCTTCATTTCGGACCTGCACCTGACCCAGGATCGGCCGCAGACGGTCGAGCAGTTCATCCACCTGGTGCAGCAAGTCGCGCCGAGACACCGCGAACTCGTGATCCTGGGCGATCTGTTCGAATACTGGGCCGGCGACGAGGAAGCCGCGCAAGGGATCGGCGCGATCGTCAGCGGTGCGTTGCGGTCGCTCACCCAGGCCGGCACCGCCGTCTACGTGATGCACGGCAACCGCGATATGTTGCTGGGCGACCGCTTCGCGCGCGCCGCGGGGGCTGCATTCCTGGCAGACCCCTGCCGCACCGTGCTGGCGGGCGAGGCCACGCTACTGGCGCACGGCGACGCGTATTGCACGCTGGACACGGCCTACCAGGCGCTTCGGCGCCGGGTCCGCAATCCATTGTGGCAACGTCTGTTTCTGGCCGCCCCGCTGGTGGTGCGGCGCGCCTTGATGGGCCAGGTGCGCCATTTCAGCAAGGCCGGCCAAAAACGCATGGCGACGCAGATCATGGACGTCACGCCCGAGGCGATCGAGCAGGCGCTTCGTTCCTCTGGCGTGCGCCGGATGATCCATGGCCATACGCATCGACCCAATCGGCATCGCGTGATGGTGGACGGACAGCCTGCGGAACGTTGGGTGCTGCCGGATTGGGACCTGGACGGGGATGCGAAACGGGGTGGCTATCTGCAGGTGAGCGGTGGCGGGTTGATGACGATCGACCTGGTTCCCTAGCGATCACCTTCACCCCCGGCTTGCCCTCCGGAGCCCGAAGGGCGAAGGGGGACCCCTGTCCCGCTGCTCCCGCTCGGGTGGGACAGGGGAGGATTCCTTCGGCGCCCCGCCCGAAGACGCTTCGGTTCGACGATGGCCGCGCAGATCCCCATCAGGAGCTCCACCTCGCTCACGCTGAGGCCGGCGCGAGCCAACAGGCTGCGCAGGCGCGCCATCGAGTGTTTCGGGACCTGCGGGTCGTGGAATCCGATCGCCGTCAGGGCCCCCTCCAACGATTCGAACAAGCGCTCGATCATTTCGACCGGAGCGCCGCCATGCGGCGCCGGCGCACGTGCGGGCGGCAGCGCACCGAGCGCGCAGCGCATCTCGTAGGCGGTCACCTGGACCGCCTGCGCCAGATTCAGCGAGCCGAGCTGCGCATCGGCCGGGATCGCGCAGCTGTAGTGACAGCGCAGCACGTCGCGATTCGTGAGGCCGGTACGCTCGGTACCGAAGACGAACGCCACCGGGCCCCGTCCCTGCTCGAGCCAGTGCCTCGCCTGCAGCGCCGCTTCGCGCAGCAGCCGGTGCGGTGGGCCGAATTCGCGCGCATAACCGGTCATCGCGAACGCCAGCGTCACGCCGTCCAAGGCCTCGATCAGCGTCGGATGCGAACGCGAGTCCTGCAGAACCGCCACCGCATTGGCCGCCAGTGCCACTGCCTCGCCGGCGATACGATAGTCGGGGTCGCGCGCGTCGACGACGGACAGGTTGCTGAAGGCCATCGTGCGGATTGCGCGCGCCGCGGCCCCGATGTTGCCGCAGTGGCTTGGCTCCACCAACACGAACCGCACTTGATCTGGCCGCGGCGCGGCCGAGTCCGGTCGCGCGTCCTGGGACTCTATAGAATCGGGCGCCTGCCGGACCTGAGAAAGTGACTTTCCGTGCATCCGATGCTCAATACCGCCGTCAAAGCGGCACGCAAGGCCGGCTCGATCATCAACCGTGCGAGCCTGGACCTCGACCT
>DATBCI010000483.1:0-7338 GCA_036270555.1 Burkholderiaceae bacterium | reverse complement strand
TTCCGATTTATTACTCACCCGTTCGCCACTCGCCACCAGGGTTGCCCCCGTGCTGCCGTTCGACTTGCATGTGTAAGGCATGCCGCCAGCGTTCAATCTGAGCCAGGATCAAACTCTTCAGTTTTAGTCCTGTGCGCTCGTACTCTTGCATCGCTGCAATTGCACGATCGCTTGCTCGCGGAAATTGAAGCGGATACTTCAATTCGCGTGAGCGACTTGCAAAAGTCAAAGCAAGCCACCACGTCGGCGTCGTGAGACGACCGAGCATAGTGGTTGCGCCGGCTCATCAAGCGCCCACGCTTATCGGCTGTTCAATTGTTAAAGAGCAATTGCCCCCGCGCGATATTGCATCGCTTGTTGCGTTGCACATGTGCGGGAGCAGCAGAGAAGCGGGATTATCGGGTTGGCTTAATTTGATGTCAAGGCGACCCGCCCGGACATTGCGCAGGGCGCCACACTCGCGTGCCCGCGATTCACGCAAGGCACTGAGCGCAAAGGCTTTTCTACGAATGCCCGAATCGCGGCGGGCGCTTCTCGAGAAACGCCGCCATACCCTCTTTTTGGTCCTGGGTGGCAAACAGCGCGTGAAAAAGGCGTCGCTCGAACAGCGCACCCTCGTTCAGGGGTGATTCGAAGGCACGGTTGACCGCCTCCTTCGCCGCCATCACGGCCGGCAGCGAGTAGCTCGCAACGGTGCTCGCCAATTCCATCGCCTCCTCGTGCAATCGCGCGACCGGCACCACGCGGGCGACCAGTCCGCAGCGCTCGGCTTCCTGCGCATCCATGTTGCGTCCCGTCAGCACCAGATCCATCGCCTTGGATTTGCCCACGGAGCGTGGCAGGCGCTGTGTGCCGCCGGCTCCCGGAATGATGCCCAGCTTGATCTCGGGTTGGCCGAAGCGCGCGTTGTCGGCAGCGATGATCAGATCGCACGTCATCGCCAGCTCGCATCCGCCTCCGAGCGCGTAGCCGGACACGGCCGCGATCAGCGGCTTGCGGATGCGACGCAGCGCGTCCCAGTTGCGCGTGATGAAGTCGCCTTTGAACACATCGACGAACGACCAGTCCTTCATCGCTGCGATGTCGGCACCGGCTGCAAACGCCTTCTCGCTGCCGGCAATGACGATGGCACCGATGGCGTCGTCGAGGTCGAAGCCGTGAGCGGCGGCGACCAGTTGATCGATCAGCGCATCGTTCAGCGCGTTCAGCGCTTTGGGCCGGTTCAGCGTCACCCAGCCAACGCGGCCGCGGGTTTCCGACAGGACAAGCTGCTCGCTCATGGTTGAGCCCTTCGGCAAGGCGGTGGTTGTTACAGAGGTGTGGGCGGTTCGATCGTCGGGGCTACGTCGTCGGGCGAAGGTGCCGGTGCCTGATCCTCGAGATACTGCAGGATCGTCGCAGCCGACAGCGGCCGCGAGTAAAGGAATCCCTGAGCGTATTCGCATCCGTGCTCGCGCAGGTACTCGCCCTGCTCCGGGGTCTCGATACCTTCAGCGACGACCTTCAGCCGGAAGTGGCGCGCCACCGCCAGCATGGCATGGACGATCGCCCGGCTGTCGGCATCGTCCGGTATGCCCTCAACGAATGACTGGTCGATCTTGATCGAATGGATTGGCATCCGCTTCAGATAGCCGAGCGTGGAGTAGCCGGTTCCGAAATCGTCCAACGCCAGGCCGACCCCGAGCGATGCCAGCTCGGAGATCACGTCGTTGTTGATTTCTCCCTCCTTGACCAGGGTGCGCTCCGTGATCTCCAGCGTGATCATGCGCGGCTCGATCCGGTACTTGTTCAGTGCGCCGCGCACCAGAATCGGCAGTTTGTTGGAGCCGAGCTCCCCACCCGCCACGTTGATGGCGACCGGGATGTCGAAACCGGGACGCGCCTCGCGCCAGCGCAGGATCTGACCGCACACCTCATTGACCACCCAGCGCGTGATGCGCTCCGACAAGCCGCTTTCTTCGGCCAGCTTGATGAAGCTCTCTGGCGCCAATACACCCCGAGCCGGATGGTTCCAGCGGATCAACGCCTCCAGACCGACCACGCGTCCGCTCGCCATCTCGACCTGAGGCTGGTACTCGACCTCGAACTGGGCTGATTCGGACTGCATTGCCTTCATCAGCTCGATGCCAAGCTGCGCTTCGCGCGCATCGCGCTCATAGCGGATCGGGTTGAAGAAGCTCACCTGGTTGCGGCCGTCGACCTTGGCCTGCGACACCGCGGCGTTGGCGTTCTTCAACAGGGTGCTCGCTTCGCGCCCATGCTCGGGGAACAGCGCCACGCCGATCGAGGCCGACATCTGCGTGTCGAAGTTGGGCAGCAGATCGGATCGATGCAGCGCCTGCGCCACGCGCGCCGCCAGCAGCGCGACCTCCTGCCGATGCTTGAACTCGTCGACCACCACGACGAACTCGTCGCTGGCCATGCGCGCCAACATGCCTCCGCCGCCGACGGTCTCCTTCAGAACCTGCGCCACCGACTTGATCAACGCATCCCCGACCAGGTGGCCGAGCGAATCGTTGATTTCCCCGAAGCGGTCCAGGTCGATCAGCATCACGGCGAGCCGGCGCCGGCGCGCATTGCAGGTCACGATGGCGTCGCGCAGGTTCTCGTTCAGCAGCTTCTTGTTCGGCAGTCCGGTCAGCGGGTCGTACCAGGCCAGCTCCTCGATCTTGATCTCGGCCTGCTGGCGCTTCGCCACTTCGTCCGCGAGCGCGATCATCAAGGCGGCCGTCGCCGCGAACCCGATCTCATCGTCGTCCCAGTTGCGGCGCAGCGCATGGTTCACGCAAATCGCACCAATCACCTCCGCGTCCAGCAGCACCGGCGCAATCAGCATCGATCGCACCTGGGTCCAGCGCGCATCTCTGACCAGTTCGCGTGTGAGTTCCGACTCGGCGGCGTCGCCCAGCGCTACAGGCCGCATGTGCCGCAGCCGCGCCAGCACCGCCGGATAGGACTGTTCCGGGAAGGGCACGCCACCCCAGGCCGGCACGAAGCGCTGGTCGGTATGCGAATACAGCAACTCGCAACTCATGGAGTCGGAATCCGGCGCCAGTTTCCAATAGCTGACCGTGCTGCAGCGAAGCGCGTCGGCCACTGCCCGCAACACATTGGCCAGCGACTGCGAATATTCGCTGCGGGTCTGCACCGTCAGCTGAAGCAGGCGGTCGCGCAATTCGAGCCGGCGCGCGTTGCGCGCCTCGGCGTCGTATCCCTGCGGGGCCAGATCGGTCACATCGCGCGCGGTCAACAGCAGGCCTCGCAGCGCGTCGTCGGCCAGCCGGTTGTGCACGCTGACCCACAGCGCGCGCTCCTCGCCATTGGCCGATTTGGCGTGAACCAAGCACACGCTCGGGCGGGCCTCGTCGTCCGCACCCAGCGCGGAGCGGATCGCATCGGCCAGCCGGGCACGATCCTCCTCGATCACGAGCTCCAGCACATGACGCTCCAGGCTGGCCTCAGGCGCCAGCCCCAGCGTCGCCTGGATCGAGGGCGATTGGTACGTGATCTTGCCGCCCGCGTCCAGCAGCATCGTCAGGTCGGCCGCCAGCTCGGCAAAGATGCGCAGGCGCCGTTGCAAACGGGCCGACTGGCTGCGCAACGAGGTCTGTTCGGTGACATCCTGCACGCGCGCCACGACGCCCCGCACGCGCGGGTCGTGCAGGTAACTGGTCAAGGCGATCGACAGCCGCCGCGGGCCACCTTCGGCTCCCGGAGCGCGCGCTGTGGCGATCACCGGGGGTTGAGCGCGACCGGGCTCCAGGCACGCATGGTCGAACAGCGCGATGAATTCGCGTGCGCTCGGCTCATCGATCAGGTAATCGAACGGAACGCTCAGGGCGTCAGCGGCCGACGTGCCCAGCACCGAGTCGATCGCCCCGTTGAGCACCAGGATGCGGCGGTTCTGACCCAGCAGCAAAGCCACTTCGCCGCTGCCGCCCGACAAGGCAACCAGCCTCGCGATCGCGTTGCGCGCGTTGCGCTGGGCAACCCGCTCGCCAGAGACCTCTCGCAGGCCCACCACCGCCACCCGCTCGGACTCCACCCGCAGCAGTGAGGCCGCCAGGTCCACCACCAGGCTGCGGCCATCGGCGGTGCGCAGCTTGGCACGCTGTTCGAGCGACTCGCGGTCCAGCAGCCGGCTCCACAGGGTGCCCCACCGCCTCGCGAAATCGCGATGGCGCGCGTAGCCGACCAGCTCGGACAAATGTCGGCCCACCAGGGACTGGCGGTCCGCTCCCGTGAACGCAGCGAAAGCCTTGTTGGCCGCCAGGATCTGTGCCGAGGCGTTCAGGCACACGGTCGGCCACGGCAGCAGTTCGAACGACTCGCTCTTGAGCGCCGACTCGACGGCCGATTGCCGCAGGGGGATGACGGCCGAACTCACGGCGCTTCCGCCCGTCGCCGGATCGTTGGATTCATGTGGCCATTCGAAACGACACCGGGCACCGATTCTGCCACGAAGATCGGCACTCGTATCAGAATAGCGAGAAACTTATCGAGGCGTGCCATGTTCAAGGCCATCTTTTTGACGCGCGAGGGCGATCAGTTCGATGCGGCCATTCGCACCATTTCCGAGGACGAGCTTACCCGCCAGATGCCGGGCACCGAGGTCCTGCTGGAGGTCGAATACTCGACCATCAACTACAAGGATGCCCTGGCGCTGACCAACCGCTCGCCGATCGTGCGCCGCTGGCCGATGGTGGCCGGAATCGACTGCGTCGGGCGGGTCGCGGCCAGCGACGACCCGCGCTGGCGGGTCGGCGACCGTGTGATCTTGAACGGCTGGGGCGCTAGTGAACAGCACTGGGGCGGCCTCAGCCAGAAGGCTCGCGCGCGCGGCGACTGGCTGGTGCCGCTGCCGCCCGAGTTCACGGCCCGCCAGGCAATGGCGATCGGAACGGCCGGGTACACGGCGGCGCTGTCGCTGCGTGCGCTGGACCACTACGGCATCAAGCCCGACCAGGGTGACATTCTGGTAACCGGGGCAACCGGAGGGGTCGGTTCGATCGCAATCGCGCTGCTGGCGGCGCGCGGCTTCCGCGTCGTGGCCGCCACCGGCAAATCCGCCGAAACGGACTACCTGAAGCGGCTGGGTGCCGCGGAGGTGATCGATCGGAAAGAGCTGTCCGCCCCGGGCAAGCCGCTCCAGGCCGAGCGGTGGGCCGCCGCCGTCGACTCGGTCGGCAGTCATACGCTGGCCAACACCTGCGCCCAAAGCAGGCGCGGCGGCGCCGTTGCCGCGTGCGGGCTGGCGCAGGGCATGGATCTGCCCGCGACCGTTGCTCCGTTTATCCTGCGCGGCGTCGCCCTGCTCGGGATCGACAGCGCGCAGGCGCCGCAGGCGCGTCGCCTGGCCGCCTGGAAGCTGCTGGCCGAATCGCTCAACAAGGCACAACTGGAGTCGTTGACGCGCGAAGTTGCACTGGCGGGCGCGTTCGAGGTCGCGCAGGAGATCCTGGACGGCCGCAATACCGGTCGTGTCGTGGTCGACGTCAATCGTTGAACCGCAACCGGTTCATCTGAAAAGGCGCAACGCAGTTTTCCACGCGGCGCGGTCAGGGGTAATGGCCCCTGGCCTGTGGCACTCTAACCGGGTGGATCTGCCATGGAGAAGACCAGATGCTGCAATTGAAGATCAACGGAAAAGCCGTGCCGGTCGATGTCGACCCCAACACCCCGCTGCTGTGGGTGCTGCGCGACACGCTGGGAATGACCGGGACGAAATTCGGCTGCGGGGTCGCGTCCTGCGGGGCATGCACCGTCCACTTGAACGGCAACGCCGTGCGCTCCTGCTCGCTGCCCATATCGGCGGTGGTGGACGGCGAGATCACGACGATCGAAGCGGTCTCGGCCGACAAGGTTGGACATGCGGTGCAACAGGCGTGGATCCGCAATGACGTGGTTCAGTGCGGCTACTGCCAGTCCGGGCAGATCATGGCGGCGATCGGCTTGCTCAAATCGAAACGCAACCCGACCGACGCCGACATTGATGCGGCGATGACCGGCAACCTGTGCCGTTGCGGGACGTATGTGCGCATCCGCGCCGCGATCAAGGATGCGTCACACACGTTGGCCGCTTAGGGAGGCAGAACATGCGAACACTGATCGAGCGCATGGACGGTGGCCACCTGGCCGATTCGCTCGCGGCATCGCTGACCAGCGGCCGCCCGGTAGCGGTCAGCCGGCGCGAGTTCCTGAAAGCCACCGGGATGGCCGGTGGCGGATTGATGCTCGCCATCGGGCTGGGCGAGCGCGGGATTCTTGGTGGCCGGCTGGCCAACGCAGAAGAAGGTGGAGCAGCCGCAACGGGGCCGAAGGTCTATCCGCCGGCCGCTTTCATTCGGATCGGCGAAGACGATCAGGTCACGATCCTGGTCGGCAAGCTCGAGTTCGGCCAGGGCGTGCTCACATCGATGCCGATGCTGATCGTCGAGGAGCTCGACTGCGACTGGAACAAGGTTCATTCGGAACATGCGCCGGTTGACCCGGTCTACGCGCACCCGCAGTTCGGCATGCAGTTCACGGGCGGATCGATGTCGATCGCGTCCAGCTACACCCAGATGCGGACGATCGGGGCCACAGCGCGACAGATGTTGATGTCGGCGGCCGCGCAGCGCTGGGGCGTTACGCCGGACAAGGTCTCGACGCGCCGCGGCGTCGTGCTTGAAAAGGGCGGCAAACGCTCGCTGACGTACGGCAATCTGGCGCACGACGCGATGAGCCTGCCGGTGCCCAAGGACGTTGCGCTGAAGGATCCCAAGCAATTCGCACTGATCGGCCGGCCCACACGCCGCCTGGACTCGCCGCAGAAGGTCAACGGCAGCGCGCAGTTCGGGATGGATGTGCGGCTGCCCAAGCAGCGTGTGGCGGTGCTGGCCAGGCCGCCCGTGTTCGGTGGCAAGGTCGTGAAGGTCGATGACGCCAAGGCCCGGGCGATTGCTGGCGTCGAAGCCGTTTTGCAGGTTCCGGTCGATCGTGGGGGCACGGGCGTTGCCGTGGTCGCCAACGGTTACTGGCCGGCCCACCAGGGGCGCGATGCCCTGAACGTTCAGTGGGACCTGCCACCCGGCCCGACCACTGCCACGCAGGTCGAGCAGTACCGCGCGCTCGCGTCACAGCCGGGAACGTTGGCGCGCGCCGACGGGGACGCCAAGGCGCTGGAGAACGCGCCGCGGCATCTTGAGGTGGAATACGTATTCCCCTACCTCGCGCACGCTCCGATGGAGCCGCTCAACGCGACGGTCGACTTGAAGGCTGACGCGATGACGGTCTGGGTCGGCACCCAGATGCAGACGCTCGATCACCAGATGGCGGCCAAGACGGCGGGCCTGAAGC
>DATBCI010000482.1:0-3216 GCA_036270555.1 Burkholderiaceae bacterium | reverse complement strand
GATGAAAACGAAGGTGCGCGAGTCCACCAGGCGTCGAGCGTATTCGCGATTGAAGACCCGCAAGCTTTCGCCGATACGGGTGCCGCCGCCCCAGCCGGCCGCAATCCAGGCCAGCTTTTCCTTCAGTCGATGGCTGTCCCGCTCCCGAAGCGTATCGGTGACGTGAATCAGCCGCGTGTGAAACACGAACGCGTCGGTGTCCTTGAACGCATCGATGATGCCGCGCGCGAACCGCAGGAAAAAGTAGCTGTATACGTTCATCGAGCGGCTGACGTCCGTGATCAGCACCAGCCGCGGCAATTCGCGCCGGCGCCGCTGGAAGATGAGGTCCAGGGGCAAGCCACCATAACGAAGGCTGCGCCTGACGGTACGGCGCAGATGGATCCGATGACCTGTCGCACGGATGTGATGGCGTCGCAGCAGGCGCTTGCGCATGCGGTGCGCCAGGTCCTCGATCCATTGCTCCAGCGGGAAGGTGTCCTGATTCAGTTGAGCGAGGCGGAAATCACTGCGCGTGGTCGCATCATCGGCACTGGCACCGACACCCCGGGTGCCGTCTAGTGAACGCTGCCGCGCCAGGTCGGGTCGCGCAGGGCGGCAAGCAGGGTCCACGCCACTGTCGGCATCGAATCCGCCAAGGTGGCCACAGGCGCTGATCTCGACTCCGCGCCGATTCGGGCGTTGCCAGTAGCGATCGAAGAGCCCGTCAAAGCGCGACCAGTCGGCTGCGTTCGAGCAGAGCAATGTACGCAGGCCCCAACGCAACTGGTCCTGGTCGGCGATGTTGACGCACTCGGCAACGGCGAGGGCATCTGCCGCTTCCTGGATCCCCGCGCGGAAATGATTCGCCCGTACCAGTCGGACGAACTCGACAATCCGCCCCGAAAGCACCGGGGCGATCCCGCCGCGTTCGGCGGGGTCTGGACGAAGGCCGGTGGTATTTGTCATGCGGGCATCAGATGGATTGGGCGAGAAGCCGCGCTATCTCGGTCGGTGGCAGTGCGGCCTGGTCTTCACGGGTCTTCAGCAGGCACACCAGGGTGTCGGCGATGAAATCCGGGTTCGTATCGAGCGAAGGTATGTGCAACTTGACAAGGGCTGCGGCCCAATCGAGCGTCTCGGCGGTGCCGGGCCGCTTTCGCAGATCCTGCCCGCGCAGGCTCTGAACGAAGGCGACGATCTGGCCAGCCAGCCGTGCCTCGATCGCCGGCACGCGCGTCAGGACGATGCGCAGTTCCTTGTCGTAACTCGGATACTCCAAGTGGTAATAAAGGCAGCGACGGCGCAATGCATCGCTCATCTCGCGCGTTCCGTTGGAGGTCAACACGACCTGGGGAATGCTGGTCGCCTTGATGGTTGCCAGTTCCGGGATGCTGATTTGATAGTCGGAGAGCACCTCCAGCAGGTAGGCCTCGAACTCCTCGTCGGCGCGGTCCACCTCGTCGATCAACAGCACGGGCGATTGCGGCCTGCTGATGGCCTGCAGCAGCGGCCGCTTCAGCAGGTAGGCATCGCTGAAGACATGCCGCTCCTTGTCCGCCACCGAGCTGTTGTCGGTTTCCTGCATCTTGATGGCCAGCAATTGACGCTGGTAGTTCCATTCGTAGACGGCCGCGTTGACGTCCAGCCCCTCGTAGCACTGCAGGCGTATCAACTCGCAGCCACGAACCTGCGCCAGCGCCTTGGCGATTTCGGTCTTGCCGACGCCGGCATCGCCCTCGACCAGCAAGGGGCGGTTCAGTTGCGACATCAACATCACGCTGACCGCGAGGCTCTTGTCGGCGATGTAGCCGGCCTGCTCGAGCCTGCGCACCAGGTCGTCCGGGTCGGCGAATACCCTCATACCGAGCTCTTGCCGAAGAGTGCGCGCAGCCAGTTTCTGAACACGGCCCAAATCAGCGCCAGGCCGTTCAACTCGTGAGCCCTGCGCGACACGGATGGCGGCGGCGGTGCTGCGGCCGCCGCGGCGGCGGGCGCCTCGACACCGTCGTCCGGGGACGCGCCCGACGACGGTCGGCGAGCAAGGGACGCCATCCGGGCTGCGAAGTTCCCGGCGAACTGCTTCAGCACCTGGTCGGCGACCGTGCTCATTGCCCGGCCGCCGAAGGCGGCCGCCTTGCCGCTCATGGACACTTCGCTCGCGCCTACCAGGTTGCTGCCGTCCCCGGCGGCCTCGATGCGCGCGCTCAAGTCCATCGAGGCGCCGGAGGTTCCGGTGCTGTCGGTCCCTTTTCCCAGCAGCCGAAGGGTGCGGGCGGCCGCGTCGATCTCCTTCACCTCGACGTCCCCCCGGAATGACATGCTCGCTGGGCCGATGCGCACCGTCACCGTCCCCTTGAAATGCCGCGCGTCGATCCGCTCGGTGATGGCCGCTCCCGGCATGCACTGGGCCACCGCCTCGAGGTCCTGCAGCAACGCCCACGCCACGTCGGCGCTGGCCGGCATCGGAAACGTTTTTTCGAGCTGCACCTTCACGGATTCAACCGCCTCCGGCCAAGGCTATCGCTCGTTGATGCCCAGCGCCTTGCACTGCTGCCATACGCGGAACGACGTATGGGGCATATCCATGTGCGTGACCCCCAAATGCGCGAAGGCGTCCACCACCGCATTGCTGAAGCAGGGGATGCCGCCCACGTGGGGAGATTCGGCCACGCCTTTGGCGCCGATCGGATGATGCGGCGACGGCGTCACCGTGAAATCGGTTTCCCATCTTGGGGTCTCCACGGCGGTGGGCAGGAAGTAGTCCATCAGGCTGTTACCCAGATGATTGCCGTTCTCGTCGAACGGCACCGCCTGGCCCATCGCCACGGCAAACGCTTCGGTCAGACCGCCGTGGATCTGGCCCTCGATGATCATCGGGTTGATGCGCGTGCCGCAATCGTCCAGTGCGTAGAAACGCCGCACCTTGATTTCGCCCGTGAAGCGATCGACATCGACCACGCACACATACGCGCCGAAAGGAAACGTGAGGTTGGGTGGATCGTAGTATTCCACGGAGTTGAGCCCCTGCTCCATGCCGGCCGGAATGTTGCTCGTGTGCGAGGCCATGCAGATTTCTTTCATGGTCTTGACTTCGCTCGGGTTGCCCTTGACCTTGAAGCGATCCACCTCCCATTCCAGGTCGCCCTCGCCGACCTCCAGCAGGTGAGCGGCGATCTTGCGGGCCTTGTCCTTGATCTTGCGTGCTGCGCGCGCCGCGGCTGCGCCCGCCACGGG
>DATBCI010000481.1:0-17591 GCA_036270555.1 Burkholderiaceae bacterium | reverse complement strand
GCGCGGCACTGGAGGGCGTCGACCTGCAGATCGAGGACGGCGAGCACGTCGCGGTGGTCGGCCCGTCCGGGGCCGGCAAGACGACATTGCTGCACGTGGCGGCGGCGGCGCTGCGTGCCTCTGGCGGACGCGTCCTGCTCGATGGCGAGGAACCCTGGGCGCTGGGCTCACGCAGGCGCCGGCAGTTGCGCCAGCGCCTCTTCCTCGCTCCCCAGGTCCCGCCGTTGCCGCCGCGCCAGCGCGTGGTGACGGCGGTGCTGGCCGGCCGCCTGCCCGCGATGAGCCTGGCGGGCAGCCTGCGCTCGTTGCTGTATCCGGTCGACATCGGCGCTGCCTACGAGGCACTCGAGCCCTTTGATCTGGCAAGTCGCCTGTTCGATCGCGTCGATCGTCTCTCGGGGGGAGAGCGCCAGCGGGTGAGCCTGGCGCGCGCGCTGCTCTCTCCGGCGCGCCTGTGGCTGCTGGACGAGCCTCTGTCGGCGCTGGATCCGGTGCGCGCCGCCCGCGCGCTGCAGATCATGCGCCAGCGCGCTTCGCAGCGGGGTATTACCCTGGTCGTATCGATGCATCAGGTCGAAATGGCGCTGGCGCATTTTCCGCGGCTCATCGGCGTGCGCGCCGGCACTGTGCGCTTCGACAGCCCGCCCTCGCAGGTCTCGCCCGAGCAGTTGAGGTCGTTGTACGAGCACGAAGGCGTGACGCGGCCGTCGAACGACGAGATGCCGGAAGAGGCCGCCGACATCGCGACGGCGGTACCGATGGTGTGGCGCTGAATCGCCGGGCATGGAACGAATCCCGGAATGCTCGTGACCTCGGTGCCTTCGCCGCACGGGCGCGATCCGGCCTGGCGCGGCCGTCTCACCTGGCTGCTGGCTTCGGCCGCGCTGCTGTGGCCGCTGCTGGTGCTGACCGAGTTTCGCCCCTGGCGCATGCTGGATCCGCGCAGTCTTCAGGCGACGGCGCACTTCCTGGCTGCCTTCGTGCCGCCGGCCGTGGATGCCGAGTTTCTGCAAGTGGTCGCGCATGAAACGTGGCGCACGATCGCCATCGCCACCGCCGGTGTGAGCCTGGCACTGGTGCTGGCGGCGCCGTTGGCGCTGATCGCGACGGCCGCGCTGTCGATTTCGAGTCTGTCCGGACGGATGGCCATCCTGCCGTTCGTGGTGCGACAGGCCGCGCGCGGCGTCATGGTGGCGCTGCGCACGGTGCCGGAGCTGGTGTGGGCGCTGGTGTTCGTGCGGGTGGTTGGCCTGGGGCCGACCTCGGGCGTGCTCGCGATCGGCCTCACGTACGGCGGCATGCTGGGCAAGGTGTTCGCGGAAATCATGGAAAGCAGCGACGCGCATCCGACCCGCACGCTGCTGGCCAACGGCGGCGGACGCCTGCAGGCCTTCCTCTACGGCCTGCTGCCGCAGGCCGCCCCGGAGCTGACTTCGTACACGATCTACCGGTGGGAATGTGCGATCCGTTCCTCGGTCGTGCTGGGCTTCGTCGGAGCTGGTGGGCTGGGCCAGCAGATATCGAGCTCGTTGAACATGCTGGCCGGCGGCGAGGTCGCGACCATGCTGCTGGTTTTCATCGGTCTGGTTTCGCTGGCCGACGCCGCCAGCGCGTGGCTGCGCGGACTGCTGCGATGAATGTGAGCCCACACGCGCTCGAGCGCCTGCCTTCGCGGCTGCTCGCCCTGCGCGCGTGGGGTGGCTGGGCGCTGCTGATCACGCTCGCGCTGGTGGTGGCGAGCTTCTGGAGCCTGGATCTGCAGTGGAGCGCGTTCTGGTCGCATGAGTCGATGGCGGCGATGGCCCGCTTCGCCGGCGAGTTCTTTCCCTCCGATATGTCGCCTGCGTTTGTTCAAAAGGTGATCCAGGCGACCGCTGAGACTTTCGCGATGTCGGCGGTCGGAACCCTGTTGGCGGCTCTGTTCGGGTTGCTGCTCGCGCTGCCGGCGGCGCGCACGCACGCGGGCGCGCTGTGGCGCGTTCCGACCCGGCTGCTGCTGAATGCGCTGCGCGCGGTGCCCGAGCTGGTGTGGGCCTCCTTGCTGCTGATCGCGGCGGGCCTGGGTCCGATGGCCGGCACGCTGGCGCTGGCGTTGCACACGACTGGCGTCCTGGGCCGCCTGTTTGCGGAAGCGATCGAGAACGCCCCGTCCGGCCCGGCATTCGCGCTGCGCGCGCAGGGAGCGCACCCGGCGCAGGTGCTGCTGTACGCGACCTTGCCGCAGGTTGCGCCGCAGTTGCTCTCGTATACGTTGTATCGCTGGGAAAACAACATCCGCGCCGCCTCGATCCTGGGCGTGGTTGGCGCCGGCGGACTGGGTCAGCTGCTGTCTTACCACCTGGGCCTGTTCCAGATGGGACGTACCGCTACGGTCCTGCTGGCGATGCTCGGGCTGGTGCTGGCGGTCGATACGACCAGCTATTTTGCGCGCCGCGCGATGACGCGCTAACGAGAACGTCCCAGGGCCAGCAGCAACAGCAGTCGCTGCACCTGCTCCGCCGCCGTCGGCTGTAACTGCGACAGCGGCACTTGATCGGCGCAGCTCGCCAGGCGCGTGATTCGATCCTGCGGCGTGCGCGGAGCAGAGGCTGAGTCGGCCGGCGGCTGCGGGATGGGCCCATCGTTCAGGTCGGCTCGCACGGTGACAGGACCGACCGCGTCGGCGGGCACCACGAAGCCAAGCTGCGCGATGGCCCGGGTTGCCTTGATCGCAGCGCGGTGGTACAGCTCGCGGCCCTTGGCGTCGAGCAGTCTGAGTTCGATCCACAGATCGCGCCCGTCCGCCAGGCCCGTCAGCAACTTGTGACCGTCCGCGTCGGAGACCTTGATCCGGACTTTGCCGATCTGCCCGGGCGTGAACGCTGCGGGCAGGTCGATCAACTCGAGGACAAACTGGTGGTGCCCGAGTTCCTCGATGGCCAGGGTGTTGAAAGAGGCATTGAGCGCCTGGCTGCGGGCGGCCGGAGCCGGGCCAATCAGAGCGGCCAGGCCCAGCCAAAAGGGAGCGATCCAACCTGAAAGCAGAGGCCGATTTCGGAGCGTCCGGTCCACTCCCCTGGTCGTGCAAACACGCATCAGCGGCGGCATGGTCGGCACCTGTGGGCAGTTGAGCACTTGCAGAGAACTTTATATGGACGCGACGCGACAGGATTGCGGTGAAGTATTGAGAGGATCGCCGGTGAATCACCGACGCCGCGCAAAACCGGCTCAGCGATTACCTCGCGAGCAGCCTATCGGATGACGCGCTCGCTCGGCCGGCGCGATAGCCATTCCAAGGCACCGAACAGCGCCTCGAACATGAGCGCGAGCGCTGCGGACGGCAGCGCTCCCGCCAGCAGCATCCGGTAGTCGTTCAGCGCCAGCCCGATCGAAATGCGCTCACCGAATCCGCCTGCGCCTACAAAAGCGGCGATGGTCGCCGTGCCGACGCTGATCACCGCCGCCGTGCGGATGCCGGCCACGATCACCGGTGACGCCAGCGGCAGCTCGACCGTCCACAGCCGCATCAGGCTCCTGGCTCCCAGGGCGGTGGCAGCCTGGCTCAGCACGGCCGGCACTTGAGCAAGTCCCACCGCCGTGTTGCGGACGATCGGCAGCAGAGCAAAGATGAACAGGGCGACCAGCGCCGGGCGCGTGCCGATGGCACCGAGCACCGGAATCAGCGCGGCCAGCAGGGCAAGGGCCGGAATGGTTTGAAGGGCGCCGACGATCGCCAGGATCACGCCCCCGGCCCGCCGCCAGCGCGCCGCGACCACACCGAGCGGAATGCCGAGCAGGCACGCCGCTGCCACCGACAGCAATACGAGCAGCACGTGCTGGCGGGCCAGCCGGCCGAAGTCTTCTCCGAACAATCGGTCGCGGAAGCTTGGCTGCGCGGGACCTGACGTGGACCGTTCCAGGAACGAGCGCGCGATATCGCTTGCCGCACGATGATCCAACTCGGCCGCGGCGTTCAATTCGATCATCTGGCGCTGGTCGATGCGGCCCGTGAGCGCCTTCAGCGCCTCCCACGCTCGCGGAAAACGCTCCGGGACCGAGCGCCGATACAGCACGACCGCGTCGTAGCGCGGGAAGTAATGGCGATCGTCCTGCAGCACCTGGATGCCATAGCGGCTGATCTTGGCGTCCGTGGTGTACAGATCGATCGCGTCGATCTGGTGCGCCGCCAGCGCCTCATACGCCAACCCGTGGTCCAGCCCGCTCGGCCTGGCGGTCAGCCCATAGTGCTGCGCAAGCCCGGGCCAGCCATCGACGCGGCCGAGAAACTCGTGCGACAGTCCGATCCGGAGTTCGGGGTGCGCGGCCAGATCGCTGATCCGCGCCAGGTGCAGCGCACGCGCCGTCTCGCCCCGGACCCCCATCGCGTACGAGTTCTCGAATCCCAGCGCAATATCCACGCCGAGGCCGCGCGGCGCGAGCTCCTGGTCGACCTGCGCCAGCGTCGCGTCGGCTCGATCGTGATGCAGGATCTCCAGCTCGATCGTGCCGAGGTATTCGGGATACAGATCGATTGCGCCGCTGCGCAGCGCTTCGAACACGATCGCGGTGTTGCCAAAGCCCGGAATGTGTTCGGCTGGCGTGGTGCGCCGAGCGGTCTGGGTCAGGACTTCACCCAGGATGGTCGATTCGGTGAATCGCTTGGAGCCCACGCGCAGCAGCTGGTCCGCTGCGATGGGCGATCCGGCCAGCAGCGCGGCAACCAGCAGGCAGCAACGGCAGCACCCCGCGAGCCGGTGGCTCGCCGGGTCAGGCCTCGGTTCGCCGGGCAAAGCGCAACGCACGCAGCTCGCCGACGATGCCGCGACGGAACACGAGCACGCAAACGACGAAGATGCCGCCCATGATGACCGTCACCCACGATCCAACCCGGTCGGCCAGCCAATTCTCCAGGCTGACGATGGTCAGGGCGCCGACCGACGGGCCCAATACGGTTCCGAGTCCACCCAACAGCGTCATCAGCACGACTTCGCCCGAGGTGTGCCAGTGCGCGTCCGTCAGCGAGGCCAGCTGGAACACGATCGCCTTGGTGGCGCCGGCCAGTCCTGCCAGGGTCGCCGACAGGACAAAGGCCAACAGCTTATAGCGGTCCACCGCGTAACCGAGCGAGATGGCACGCGCCTCGTTCTCGCGAATCGCCTTCAGGATCTGGCCGAACGGCGAGTGGATCGTGCGATGAATGAGCCAGAATCCCGCCAGGTAAATCGCGAGCACCAGGTAGTACATGGCCAGATTGTTCGACAGATCGATGACGCCGAACAGATGACCTCTCGGAATCCCCTGCAGCCCATCCTCACCGCCGGTGAATGGAGCCTCCACTTCGATGAAATAGACGAGCTGCGCGAGCGCGAGCGTGATCATCGCGAAGTAGATGCCCGAGCGACGGATCGCCAGCGACCCGAATATCGCCCCCAGCACACCGGCCGAGATGGTCCCGGCCAGGATGCCCACTTCAGGCGGCGCGCCCAGGCTGCGGCAGGCATACCCACACACGTAAGCGCTGAAACCGAAAAACGCCGCGTGGCCGAACGACAGCAATCCGACATAACCCAGCAGCAGGTTGAACGCCGACGCGAACAGCGCGAAGCACAGAACCTTCATCAAAAAGGTCGGGTACATCACGAACGGTGCCACCATCCCGACCACGATCAGCACGGCGAACATCGGGGCGCTCGAAGCGCGCGTGCCGGACAGCCGATTGAGCGTCATCCGGACCCCGTCACGCCTGCCGGCCGAACAATCCGGCGGGGCGCACCATCAATACGATCACCATGATCAGGAAGATCACCACGCCCGATGCTTCCGGGTAATAGACCTTGGTCAGCGCCTCGATCAGCCCGAGGCCGAGCCCGGTGACGATCGACCCCAGGATCGAGCCCATGCCACCGATCACCACCACCGCGAACACCACGATGATCAGGTGAGATCCCATCAGCGGATTGACCTGGACTACCGGCGCTGCCAGCACGCCCGCGAAAGCCGCCAGGGCGGCGCCCGCCGCGTAGGTGACCGTCATCAACAGCGGCACATTGATGCCCAGCGCCTGTACCAGGTCCGGACGCTGGGTCGAGGCCCGCAGAGTGGCGCCCAGGCGGGTGCGCTCGATCGCGAACCAGACTGCGAAGCAGACGCTCAAAGCCGCCAGCACAACCCATGCGCGATACAGCGGCAGGAACATGAAGCCGAGATTCACGCCGCCCTGCAGCAGTTCCGGGACGTCGTACGACTCGCCCGACACGCCGTAGTAGTTGCGAAACACCCCCTCGGCAATCAGCGCCAGGCCGAACGTCAGTAGCAGGCCGTACAGGTGATCGAGCTTGTACAGCCGGCGCAGCATCAGGCGCTCGATCAGCACGCTCAACAGCGCCACGACCAGGGGCGCGAGCACCAGCGCGGCCCAGTAGCTCACGCCGAACACCGTCAGTCCGATCCACGCGACGAACGCGCCGATCATGTACTGGGCGCCGTGTGCGAAGTTGATGATGTTCAGCATGCCGAAGATGACAGCCAGCCCCAGGCTGAGCACGGCGTAGAACGAACCGTTGATCAGCCCCAGCAGCAGCTGGCCGAACAGCATCTGGGGTGCAACGCCGAAGATCATTGTCACTTCACGATCAGCGGGCAGCGCGAGGCGGACAACGGCTGAAAGGCCTCGCCTGCGGGGATGGTCGCCACCACCTTGTAGTAGTCCCAGGGACCGAATGAATCGGAAGGTTTCTTCACCTGGAACAGATACATGTCGTGCACCATGCGGCCATCCTCCCGGATGCGCCCGTCCTTGGCGAAGAAGTCGTTCACCGGGGTCTTCTTCATCTGCGCCATCACCTTCTGCGCATCGACGCTGTCGACCGCCCTGACCGCCTTCAGGTAGTGCATCACCGAGGAATAGTCGCCCGCCTGCGACATGGTCGGCATGCGCTGGTGTTTCTCGAAGAAGCGCCGGGACCAGGCGCGCGTCTCGTCGTTCATGTCCCAGTAGAAACCCTCGGTCAGGTACATGCCCTGCGCCGTCTTCAAGCCGAGAGCGTGAATGTCCGTGATCGACATCAGCAGTCCGGCCAGCGTCTGCTTGGGTGTGATGCCGAACTCGACCGCCTGCCGGATCGAGTTGACGGTGTCGGCGCCCGCGTTGGCCAGTCCGATCACCTGCGCCCCCGATGCCTGAGCCTTCAGCAGGAAGGAGGAGAAATCCCTTCCCGGGAAAGGATGGCGCACCGAGCCTACCACCGCACCGCCCTCGGCCAACACCACGTCCGAGGCGTCCTTCTGGAGCGAAACGCCGAAGGCGTAGTCGGCGGTCAGGAAGAACCAGCTCTTGCCACCACGCTGCACCAGCGTCCTGGCCGTACCGTGAGACAGCGCGTACGTGTCGTAGGTCCAGTGGACCGTAACATCGTTGCAATCCTCATTGGTGATCCGGGTCGAGCCGGCGCCCGACACGAGAATCACGCGGTTCTTTTCCTTGCCGACCTTCATGACGGCGAGCGCGGTCGTGGTGGTGACGAGGTCCGACACCACGGAGACATGGTCCCGGTCGAACCAGTCGCGCGCCGTGTTGGCAGCGATTTCTTCGTTGTTCTGATGGTCGGCGCTGACCAGCTCGACCTTGAACGGCGGATTCTCCTGAGCCACGAAATCGTCGATCGCCATCTGCGTCGCCACGATGGCACCCCGGCCCGACAGATCCGCATAGATCCCCGACAGATCGGTCAGAACGCCGACCTTCACAACGCCGTCCGGAATCTCGGCCTGCGCCGTGCCGGCCAGCATCAACACCACCACACCCGCGACGCTGATTGCGAACTTCGGTTTCATCACCCTCACCCCAGACCCCTCCGCCGCGCAGCGGCAGAGGGGAGTTGCAAAGCGCCCCTCTCGGACGGAAAGTCTATTTCTTGATCAGCGGGCAGCGGGACAGCGACAGTGGCTGGAAGGCCTCGTCCGCCGGGATCGTCGCGATCAGCTTGTAGTAGTCCCAGGGCGCGGTCGATTCCGACGGCTTCTTCACCTGGAACAGGTACATGTCGTGCACCATCCGGCCATCATCGCGAATACGTCCGTCCTTGGCGAAGAAGTCGTTCACCGGCGTCTTTTTCATCTGCGCCATGACCTTCTGCGTGTCGTCGCTATTGACGGCTTTGACGGCCTTCAGGTAGTGCATCGCCGCCGAGTAGTCGCCGGCCTGTGCCATGGTCGGCATCCGCTTGAATTTCTCGAAGAAGCGCTTCGACCAGGCGCGCGTCTGCTCGTTCATGTCCCAGTAGAAGCCCGAGGTCAGGTACATACCCTGCGCGGTCTTCAGCCCCAGCGAATGAACGTCGCTGATGAACACCAGCAGGCCGGCCAATGACTGCTTGGGCGTGATGCCGAACTCGGCCGCCTGCTTGATCGAGTTGGTTGTGTCGGTGCCGGCGTTGGCCAGCCCGATCACCTGCGCGCCCGAGGCCTGTGCCTTCAGCAGGAACGAGGAGAAATCGGTCCCGGGGAACGGGTGACGCACGGCGCCCAGCACCTTGCCACCGTTGGCAACGATCACATCGCTCGCATCCTTTTCCAGCGACTGGCCGAACGCGTAGTCGGCGGTCAGGAAGAACCAGGTCTTGCCGCCATTCTTCACCACGTATTTGGCCGTGCCGTCCGCCAGCGCGTAGGTGTCGTAGGTCCAGTGAATGGTGACGTCGTTGCAGTCCTCGTTGGTGATCCGCGTCGAGGCGGCGCCGGACACGAACACCAGCTTGTTCTTCTCCTTGCCGATCTTCTGCACCGCCAGCGCGGTGGAGGTGGTGACCAGGTCGGTGACGACGTCGACGCCGTCGCGCTCGAACCACTCGCGCGCCTTGTTGGCGGCGATATCGCCCTTGTTCTGGTGATCGGCATAGACCATTTCGACTTTGAAGGCCGGCTTGTCCTGGGCCACGAAGTCGTCGATCGCCATCTGAGTGGCCACCACCGCGCCCTGGCCGGAGATGTCCGAGTAGGCGCCGGACAGGTCGGTCAGCACGCCGATCTTCACGACGCCGTCGGAGATCTGGGCATGCGCCGCGCCCGCCAGCATCAGGGCCAGGCCCGCAGCCTGGATCAGCAATTTCGCTCTCATCGGATCTCCTCGTTGGATGTCACCCTGTGGAAGGGTTCGTTAAACACCGAGCAGCGCGTGCAGCTTCTCGGTACATGAAGGAAGCTCCTCGCGCGTGACAATCTGCACGACCCGCCCATGTTCCAGCACGTAGTGGCGGTCCGCCAGCGGAGCCGCGAAGCGGAAATTCTGCTCCACCAGCACGATCGTGAAGCCGCGCGCCTTCAGGGTTTTCAGCACCTCCCCGAGTTTCCTGACGATGACGGGCGCCAACCCCTCGGTGATCTCGTCCAGCAGCAGCAGGTGCGCGCCCGTGTGCAGGATGCGCGCCATCGACAGCATCTGCTGCTCTCCGCCCGAAAGGCGGGTGCCGGGGGTGCGACGCCGCTCAAGCAGATTCGGGAACATGCGGTAGATCTCATCGATCGTCAGACCCCCGCCGTTCAGCCTGGGCGGCAACAGCAGATTCTCCTCGGCGCTCAGCCCGGCGAAGATCCCGCGTTCTTCCGGGCAGTACCCGATGCCCAGCCGCGCGATCCGGTGCGGGGCCATCGACACCATCTGCCGGCCGTTGAAGCTGATCGAGCCGCTGCGCCGCCCCACCAGGCCCAGAATGGCCTTCAGGGTGGTGGTGCGACCGGCGCCATTGCGCCCGAGCAGAGTGACCAGCTCACCCCGGTTCACCTGCAGTTCGATGCCGTGCAGGATGTGCGATTCGCCATAGAACGCGTGCACGTTCTCCAGGCGAAGCATCTGCCCGCCGGGAGCCGATGCCCCGCTCACACCTCGACTCCGACGTAGGCTTCCAGCACCCGCGGGTCCTTCGACACGGTCGCGTACGGACCTTGAGCCAGCACACTGCCCCGCTGCAACACGGTGATCACATCGCTCAAGGTCTCGACCACCGACAGGTTGTGCTCGACCATCAGGATCGTGCGGTCGCGCCCCACCTTGCGGATCAGCTCGACCACCCGGCTCACATCCTCGTGGCCCATGCCCTGGGTCGGCTCATCCAGCAGCATCAGCTCCGGGTCCAGAGCCAGCGTGGTGGCGATCTCCAGGGCGCGCTTGCGACCGTAGGGAAGCTCCACCGTAATCCGATCCGCCAGGCCGTGCAGATCGACCTCCTCGAGCAATCGCATCGCCTGCTCGTTCAGGCAGTTCAGACGCGACTCGTGCTCCCAGAAGTGCAGCGAGTTGCCCATTTTGCGCTGGAGCGCGACCCGGACATTCTCCAGCAGGGTCAGGTGCGGAAAGGTGGCGGAGATCTGGAAAGAGCGCACCATGCCCCGCCGCGCAATCTGCACCGGCGACTCGCCGGTGATGTCCGTCCCGTTGAAGCGGATGCGCCCGGCGGTGGGCTGGACGAATCCCGTGAGCAGGTTGAACACGGTCGTCTTGCCGGCGCCATTCGGTCCGATCAGTGCGTGCAGGCTGCCACGCCGGATCGACAGGTCCACCGCATCGACGGCGCAGAAGCCCAGGAACTCCTTGGAGAGCCCCTGCGCTTCCAGTATGACCTCGCTGGCGGCCACGATGGACGGCTACTCGATGGCGCTCGCCGATTTGATCTGCTGGCGCAGCACAAACTTCTGGATCTTGCCGGTCGACGTCTTGGGCAGAGGTCCGAACACGAGGCGCTTGGGCACCTTGAAACGCGCCAGAAGCTTGCGGCAGTGCTCGATCAGCTCCTCCGCCTCGACGCTGGCACCCGGCTTCAACTCGACGAACCCGCACGGAACCTCGCCCCACTTGGGATCGGGCTGCGCAACCACCGCCGCCACCAGCACGGCCGGATGCCGATGCAGCGCGTCTTCCACCTCCAGGGACGAGATGTTCTCGCCCCCCGAGATGATGATGTCCTTGCTGCGATCCTTGATCTTGACGTAGCCATCCGGGTGCACCACCGCCAGGTCCCCTGTGTGGAACCAGCCGCCCGCGAACGCATCCGCGGTAGCGCCGGGATTGCTCAGGTAACCCTTCATCAGGATGTTGCCGCGGAAGAAGATCTCACCCATGGTTTCGCCGTCCGCGGGCACCGGCGTCATCGTGGACGGATCGAGCACCGCGATGGCCTGCTGAAGGTGATAGGCAACACCCTGGCGTCCATTCAGGCGGGCGCGCTCCTCGAGCGGCAGCGCGTCCCACGATTCCTGCTTGGCGCACACGGCCGCCGGACCATAGGACTCGGTCAGGCCGTACACGTGGGTGATGTCGATGCCGATGCGCTCGCACCCTTCGATGACGGTCGCCGGCGGGGCCGCCCCCGCGATCAAACCCTCGACGCTGTGGCGGATCCCCGCGCGCTGCTCATCGGGCGCGTTGATCAACATGCTGTAGACAATCGGCGCCCCGCACAGGTGCGTGACCCGGTGCTCGCGGATCAGCTCGAACACCTGGGCCGGGTCGACCCGCCGCAGGCACACGCTGGTGCCGGCGTTCAACGCCATCGTCCACGGAAAGCACCAGCCGTTGCAATGGAACATCGGCAACGTCCACAGGTACACCGAGTGTTCCGGCATACCCCACGAAATCACGTTGCTGGCGGCGTTCAGATACGCCCCGCGATGGTGATAGACGACCCCCTTCGGATTGCCGGTGGTGCCGGAGGTGTAGTTCAGCGTGATCGCGTCCCACTCGTCGAGCGGCAGCTGCCACGCGAACTGCGGATCGCCGCCGGCCAGCATGGCCTCGTAGTCGATCTCGCCAAGCTCCTGGCCGGCGGGGGCCCGCTCGTCGCGCACCTCGATCACCAGCGGGCGCTCACCCTGGTTCAGTGCCAGCGCCTTCTCGACGACGGGCGCAAACTCGCGGTCGGTCAGCAGGGCGCGCGCACCGCCGTGCTGGAGCATGAAAGCGATTGCCTCGGCATCGAGGCGCGTGTTCAACGTATTGAGCACCGCGCCGCTCATCGGGACGCCGAAATGCGCTTCGAAGATGGCCGGCACGTTGGGCAGCATCGCGGCCACCGTATCGCCGCGGCCAATGCCGCGCGCCGCGAGCGCGCTCGCCAGGCGACGGCAGCGTTGGTAGGTCTGCGACCAGGTCTGGCGCAGCGGTCCGTAAACCAATGCCAGGTGGTCCGGGAAGACGGCGGCCGCCCGCTCGATGAAGCTCAGCGGCGACAAGGCAACGAAATTGGCTTGGTTGCGATCCAGACCAACGTCGTACGGATTGCTGCGGGTCATGGCCAACTTTGTGCTTCGGCGCCCGCCCCGCGCCCTGGATACCTCGCGTGGGTGGTCTCCTCGCTCGCCCGATTCCGGATCACGTCCCCCTGCGGATCATCATATACAACCTTGCCCTATGATGTCTTCGGACCCGGAAACGCGACGCGCCGTTTCGAGTAGCGCGCCTTTCCGCACTGCGACATCCATGGCCGCCAATCTATTGATCAAAGGGCTCATGATCGGCATATCGATCGCCGCTCCGGTGGGCCCGATCGGCCTGCTCTGCATACGTCGCAGCCTGGAGCAGGGTAGGATCGCTGGATTCGCCAGCGGCCTGGGGGCAGCCACGGCGGATGCCGCGTACGGCTGCATCGCCGGATTCGGCCTGACCGCCGTCTCCAGTTTCCTGCTGGCGCATGTGTTCGCGCTGCGGCTGGGCGGGGGTGCCGCCCTGTGCTTGCTGGGCGCGCGCACCTTCCTGACCGCGCCGGCCCTGCGCGAGGCAAACGGGGCGGGCGGCCTGCGATCCGCGTATTGGTCGACGCTGCTGCTGACGCTCGCCAATCCGACCACGATCCTGTCGTTCGTCGCGGTGTTCGCCGGCTTCGGGTTGGTCGCGTCACCTAGCTATGGGGCCGCCGCAACGCTGGTTTCCGGCGTTTTTGTTGGATCCGCGCTGTGGTGGCTGTTTCTCAGCACCAGCGTGGCGATGATGCGGCACCGGGTCAGCCCGCGGTGGATGCAGTTCATCAACCGGCTGTCGGGCGGCAGCATCGTTGCCTTTGGTCTTTACGCTCTGTCCACGCTGATACCGCGCTGACGCGCGCGACGCGGCCCGCCCGACTGCATGCCCGCCAGCGTAGTTGGCAACGAGCTTGCCGGCCGCGTCGGCCGGACGCGCTGGATCGGCGGCGTGATGGTCTGCGCGGGTCTGCTGAGCTGGTTGACCGGGCTGGCCGCGGGGGCGGCCGTGGTGGTTCTCGCTCGGACTGCTGACGGCCTATTTCGTGTGCGTGATGGCCGACTCGGCCTCGCTGACCGCCGGCCTGGTGGCCGTTGCGCCGGCCGGCCAGCGCGGGGCCGCAGTCGCGACGCTGACGAGTTCGACCGTCTATCGGGTGCTTTCCCGCCCGGCGCCTGACCCGGAATTGGGCAAAATGACGCCGGTCGAAGCCCAGCCGGTGGTGGGCAGGCCGTACGGGAAGGAGTGGGTGATGCTGACAGGCATTGAATCGCGGACGGGTTGGCGCGCCGCGCTCGGGCGGTTGCTGGCGGGAGCGCTGCTGTGCGGGCCGGCGTGGGCGTTGGCGCACGGACTGACGCCCGAGGAGCTGGGGCGGCTGGTCAAGGTGGTCGGCAAGCATGGGAGCCGCGCCGTGTTGCCGCGGGACGTCATCTCGATTCTCCAGCTCAAGCCGGCGCAATTGGCGCCCGACGTCAAGGAGGCCACCTGGCAGGATGAGGACGGCACCAAGCACGGATTCGCGCCGTTGAACGATGGCTCGGGCTACTTCATGTTCACCGGTCGCCCCACCCAGGGCCAGACGGTGTACGTGGTCGACACTGACCTGCACCTGGTGCATGCGGCGCGCACGCTGGTCAAAGGGGCGCCGATGATCGCGCTGCCGGAGGCCGAGGCGCAACAGGAACTGGACGAGGAGTTCAGCAGGTGGTCCAAGATGCTGTCGCCTGCGGGTCCGTCGATGGCGCCGAAAAAACCGCTCTCGGGGCCCGGCGTCCCGAGCGATCAGGCGGCTCCCTACCCGTTCAAGCAATCGCAGCAGACCAAGCCCTGAGCGCTCGCCGCACACGGGCAGGCCGGTGTCCGGCTCCATCTCCCGCGGCCGGGAGATCGGCAGGCTGCGGGTGCTAGAGGTCCTCAGCGACCAGCGAGGCCACGACCCGCCCGAGGTCCTCACGGGTCCATGCGGCGACGTAGTCCTTGGATGCCAGGTATTCCGAGACGGCCAGGTAGTGGACGACATCGCGGAACGTCAACGGACGCTCTACCGGCCAGGTTGCAAAGCTCTCGCTTGCTCGATCCAGAACCGCGTCGGCTGCCGCCAGCGTGACGCCCAGGCGGTTCATCACGACCCGGCGGTACACCTCCTCCCTCTTCAGGCCGGGTCGCGCCATGACGATCGCCTGGTACATCTTGAGCAATTCCCGGCTGGTTTTCGCCGCGTGGTGCTTTTCCCGCCATCCAACGAACAGCGGCCCGAGCAGCCGGCGCGTCCAGGTGGACGCCTGCTCGGCGGCGCGCGGCACCACGGTCGCCTCGGCGGCAGGGGCGTCCTGTTCCTCCTTGGCCGTCGGGGGTGGCAGCGTCCTGCCATCCCAGTAGCGGTCGTCGAGGGTGCCGCCTGAAATCGTCGCTGTCTGCGGCGCGCCGTGTGTGCGCAGCCTCGGCTGGGTTGGCCGCTGCGAGCGCGGCGACATCGTCGCCTGCTCCCTGGTGGTTGGCGGCGAGGGCAGAGTCGGGAACTTCGAGACGACCGGCGCGCGCGGAAGCGTCGGCCGCTCTACAAATGCCGGCAGCGTGCGGGACGGCGACGTCTCGGCGGATGGTGCGCTCGGGATCGTGGGTGCTTCGCTATTCGGCAGGTCGGATTTGAAGGCGATCTCGGCGTTTCGCTCCAGCTGGTTCTTCCACTCGTTGATCTGGTCCGGATCGAGGTTGAATTGAGCGGCCAACTCGTTCAACGTCTGGTCGCCGCGAAGGGCCGCCAGCGCAACCTTCGCCTTCAACTTCGCAGCCAGATCGCGGTCTTCTTTGCGTGTCATCGGCCGACACCCCGGCCGATACATTAGCGTTGACGCACTACAGGTGCAACAGCTGAGGGGTGAGCAATGACAGCGTTGGCCAATAGGTAACCAGGAGCAGGAACGCCAACATCGTCAGCAGCCAGGGCAGCACGGCCACCGTCAATTCGGTGATGCCCATGTTCGTGATGCCCGAGGCCACGTACAGATTCAGGCCCACGGGCGGATGGCACAAGCCGACTTCCATGTTGACCATCATCAACACGCCGAAGTGAACCGGATCGATGTGCAGCCGGACTGCAACCGGCAGCAGGATCGGTGCCATGATCAACACGATCGAGCTCGGTTCCATCACGTTGCCTGCGACCAGCAGCAGCACGTTGACCACCAGCAGGAAGGCAACCGGCCCCAGGCCTTGTGCGGTCAGCCAGTCGGCCATGCCCTGCGGAATGTTCTCGCTCGTCATCAGGAAGCTGAACAGCACCGCGTTCGTGATGATGTACAGCAGCATCGCGCTCATGGCGGCCGCATCGAGCAGCGCGCGCGGTACCTGGCTCAGTTTCAGGTCACCGTAGACGAACACGACCACGATGAACGAATAAACGGCGGCGCAGGCAGCGGCCTCGGTCGGCGTGAAGACACCCGAATAGATGCCGCCGATCACCACCACGATCAGCGCCAGCCCCCACGAGGCTTCGCGCAGCGCCTGCCAGCGCTCACGCCAGCTGGCGCGCGGCAGCCTGGGCAGCGACCGCCGGCGCGCGATCAGCCAGGTCGTGAGACCCAACGCCAACGCGAGCACCAGCCCTGGCAGGATGCCCGCCGCGAACAGCTTGCCGACCGAGGTGTTGGTCGACACCGCGAACAGCACCATCACGATCGACGGCGGCACCAGGATGCCAAGCGCGCCGCTGGTGGTGATCACGCCCGCCGCAAACCGCTTGGGGAAGCCGCGCTGGACCATCTCCGGCAGGATGATCGAGCCGATCGCAGCCACCGTTGCCACCGATGACCCGGAGATCGCGGCGAACAATGCGCACGCGATGATGCCGGCCAGCGCCAGGCCCCCATAAAGGTGGCCGACCATCGTGGTGGCGAAATGGATCATGCGCCGCGCCACGCCGCCCTGCGTCAGCAGCGTGCCGGCCAGGATGAAGAACGGGATCGCCATGATGCTGAAGTTTTCGATGCCAGTGAAAAGCTTCAGCGCGACCGACTCGATCGGCACCTGGGTCATCGTGAACAGGTACGTCAGGACCGTCAGGCCCAGCGAGATCGACACCGGCATGCCGGTCAGCATCAGCGCGATCAGCAGCCCGAAGATCAGCACCGCGTTCATGCGGGCCTCTCATCGGCCGAAGCGCCCTCCTTCGCTCCAGGCGCTGGCGCGCCTGGAGCTTCGGAGGGCAAGCCCGCCGAGTGGCGGTGCGGGACCCGGCCGGTGCGCACGAAGCTCACGACCACCTGCACGAAGCGGAAGCACATCAGGTACGAGCCGAGCGGCACGCACAAGTAAACGATCCACATCGGCACTTCCATGTCCTCGGACGTCTGGTCGGTCTGTGCGATCTCCCACACCAGGATCGCGCCCAAGGTGCCGACCACGCCGGTGAACAGCACGCCGCCCAGCAGGCCAATCGTGACCAGGACCTTGCGGGGTCGCGGCGCCAGGCGGTTGGTCAGCACGTCGACGCCGACGTGCACGCCGGCCCTCACGCCATAGGCAGCGCCGAACTTGGCCATCCAGACGAACAGGAAGATGCACAGCTCCTGCGCCCAGGTCATGTTCAGGCGGATCGCCACATCCTGAACCACCGGAACCGTGGAGAAGAAACGCAGCACCACGGAAGCGAAGATCACGACGGTGGCCACGGCCATCAAAGTGCCGATCAGCGTTTCCTCGAGACGATCGAGCAGTCTGAGCGCGAGCATGGCGGCGCTAGCGTGCCGGGACGGAGGGGTAACCCGCCACCTGCGAGTCGTGGCTGAGCACTCGGAAGCCCCTAGTGCAGTCCTGCAGCCGCCTGCTCCTTGATCAGCTCATCGATCACCTCCGTGCCGACCCGCCCCGCGACCTCGGAGCGCACCGGCATGAGCGCCTTGACCCACTCCGCACGCTGCTCGGAGCTGAGGTGGATGATCTTCGTGCGCCCCGATTTATCGATCGCCGCCATCGCATCCTCATTGTCCTTGCGGGCGATGTCGTGCTCGAACACGGTCGCGTCCTTCATCGCGCTTTCAAGCGCGGCCCTGATGTCGGGCGGCAGGCCGGACCAGAATTTCGTGTTGACGATCACCGCGTAGCCCAGGTAACCGTGATAGGTATCCACCGCGTACTTCTGGACCTCGTGCATCTTCTGTGTATACATGTTCGACCAGGGGTTCTCGGTGCCGTCGACCACACCGGTTTGCAGTGCCTGGTAGACGTCGCTGAACGCCATCACCTGCGGAATCGCGTCGAGCGCCCGCATCTGCGCCTCGAGCACCTTCGAGCTCTGAATGCGCAGCTTCATCCCTTTCAGGTCGCCCGGGTGGTCGATCGGCTTGTTGGCGCTGAAGATCTTGAAGCCGTTGTCCCAGAAGGC
>DATBCI010000480.1:0-4730 GCA_036270555.1 Burkholderiaceae bacterium | reverse complement strand
CTCGCCGCGTGGTCGGCCGAATCGAACACGTACGAGGTGGTCTGGTAGATCGGCACGGCGCGGCTGCCCGTGACCGGGTCAGGCAGCTGCCCCGCATGCAGGCACAACGTCTCGATGCCATAAGTGCGGTCGGGCATAGGGACCCCTCAGTAGGGGAGCTGGCGTGGACGCTTGGCCGAAACAATGCCGGTGTTGACCCCGGCCCATCCTAACCCGCCGAAAAGGCGCGCGTGCTCGATCTTCACGCAGCGGTCCATCACCACCTCCAGCCCCGCGGCGCGCGCCAACCCGGCGGCCGCCTCGTTGATCACGCCCAGCTGCATCCACAGGCAGTGCGCGCCGATCGCGATCGCGTCGCGCGCGATCGGCTCGATGTCGGCGGAACGTCGGAAGCAGTCGACCAGGTCGATCGGCCCCTGCGCGCGGTGCGCCGACGCCAGGTCCGGATAGCACGGCCGCTCCAGCACCTTCGGGTACTTGGGATTGACCGGGATCATCGTGTAGCCGTGCTCGACCAGGTATTTGGCCACGAAGTGGCTGGGCCGGTTCCAGTCGTTCGAAACGCCCACCACCGCGATCCGGCGGCTTTGCTGCAACAGCCGCCGCAGCGTCGGCACGTCGGTGTCATCGCTCATCGCGCTTACTCATTGCTGCCGCTCATTGCTGCCTATCAGCACGCCGGGTTGCAGGGTGCTCGGCGACTCGGGGCGCATTGTATCGACGCGGTCCGGCGAGGCGACCCAACGCTCCTGCCAGGCGCGCAGCGCGTGTGTCAGGAACTCGGACACGGTCGCGGCGCCGGTGGCGGCAAATCCGAGCCAGCGCCAGGCCTGCTCCAGCTGGCCGACCGGATCGGCGAGTTCCAAGGGGGCCGCGCCAGTCTGCTTCGAGAGCTTTTCGCCAGCCTCGTTCAGCACCATCGGCACGTGCAGATAGCGCGGTGTCGGCAGCCCCAGCAGCCGCTGCAGGTGAATCTGGCGCGGCGTGTTGTCCAGCAAGTCGGCGCCGCGCACCACATCGGTGATCTGCTGTGCGCCATCGTCAACCACCACGGCGAGCTGGTAGGCCCACAGTCCATCGGCGCGCAGCACCACGAAGTCGCCCACCTCGGATTTGAGCGCCTGCCAGAATTCGCCGCAGGCACGGTCGACAAAGCCTACCCGGTCGGCCGGCACCCGCACGCGCAACGCCGCGCGCAGGGCGGTGCGCTGCAGGTCGCGACAGGTGCCGGGATAGACGTCCGGCCGCCCTGCCAGCAGCAGCGCGGCCTGCTCGACGGCCGAGCGCGAGCAGGTGCAGCGGTACAGCTGGCCGGCGGTCTGCAGCGCGGCGACGGCCTGCTCGAACCGCTTGGAGTGGGCACTCTGGTAGGTCGGCGGCTGATCGGGGGTCAGTCCCAGCGCCGTCAGCGCCTCGAGCTGCGCACGCGCAGCACCCGCTTGCTCGCGCGGTGGGTCGATGTCCTCGATCCGCACCAGCCAGCGGCCGCCGTGCGCACGTGCGTCCAGCCAGCTGGCCAGCGCAGCAACCAGCGAACCCAGGTGAAGCGGGCCGGTGGGTGAGGGCGCAAACCGTCCGCGGTAGCCGGCGTCCCGCATATCACCTACATGGGGGTTCAACTTAATCCCCTAAAACCATGTTGCAAGCCCGGAGGACTGGTAACTTTCAAGGTGGGCGGAGGCATCCAAATACACAGAAAACGGGTCACGCGGGCGCGTTGACTCCCGACGTGGGTAGTATTCCCCATGTCAAGGGAAGAGTATGTTCAAGGCTCCCGCATGAATGGTATGTTCATGAATCAGAACGGCAACCCGGGCGTGTCTGACCCCACGCGCAAGGGCACTCCGGATGGCGCCTCCTCCCGGTGCAATGGAAACGGAAACTTCCAACCGACCGCGCGCTGCCGTTGACGTAACCACGGTTCAGACGACTCGGCTGCTCGCACCGACGTTGTCGCCGGAGCAGAGACTCGTCTTCCTGCGCGAGCCGCCGGCCTTTCCGGTCTGGCTGCTGATTTTCCTGATCGGAGGACTCGGGGCGGAATTTGCCGGCACCACGGGCTGGTCGTGGATCGGCGCGGCGGCCGTGGTGGCGCTGTTGCGCGTCTTGATCGCCATCCACGGCCTCACGCCGCGCCAGCCGTCCAGCATCGATTCGATGCTGGCAACGCTTTTCATCTCGACCCACCTGGCGCAGGCCGCCCTTTGGGTGCTGCTGCTGGGAGCGATCGGCTCGACGGCGCACTCGTCGATGCAGACCGCCACTTCGCTGATCTTTGCGATGCTGCTTTCGGCCGCCTGCATGCGCGGCTGGCGCCCAGGCTGGCTGGCGGCCATGGCGGGCTGGGGTGCCGCCGCCATCGGTACTGCGATCGGCCTGTGGGATTCGGCCCATGTGACCTCGATCGTGCTGATGGTGCTGCTTCCGATCGCCGCCTGGGCCGGGTTGGCTCCGGCCAGATCCCGGCCACCGACTTCGCCGCAGACGAGGGTACGCCGCACGACGATCGCGGCGGTGCCGATTGCCGGCGGATCGACTCGCCGCGGACTGCAGCTGGCGATCCACGCCAGCAGCGGGCCGATGATCGGCGTGTACGACGGACGCATCTTCGATTTGAACCGGAGCGCCGAGGCTTTCCTGGCAAGAACCACGGACGAGTGTATTGGCCGCCCGGTTAATGAATTGTTGCGGATGGACCCAGCGTCGGCCCTGGATGCGGCGTTTCCGGCGGTCGAGCGCCACGCGCTGGTGACGCCCGCGCCGACCGGAACCACGCAGCGGGCGATGCTGCCGGTGAAGGCGCGCATCCGGATGGGACGCTCGGGGGGCCACGTGGGCATTGCCGTCGTCGCGCTCACCGCGTCGACCGAACACCCCCACGAGCAGGAACCGAGCTTCGATGCGCGGCGGCTGGCCGAATGGCTCGGCGCTGATGTCAGCCAGGCCTGGTACCGGGACGAGAGCGGGCATCTGTACGTGCCCGGGCCGTTCAGCAGCGGCAAGGCGAGCGGGCCACAGACCGGATCCGACGCTTTTCCGCTGGCGCCCTGGGTGCCACCGGCGGACCGCACCCACGTCAATACGTTGTACCGCGAACGGCTGGCTGACGGCCGTGCGTTCGATGAGGTGCTGACGCTGACCGATGCGGCCGGGGTGAACCGGTCGGTGCGTGTCACGTGCCTCACCCGGCCGGGTCATGGTGGACAACGGGGCGCGGCGATCGGAGTCGTCTGCCAGAACGAAGCCGGACATAGCGAAACCACCCATAGCGGAGCCACACGCGCGCCCCGCTTCTTGCCGTGGGTGGTGCCTTCGGAGTTGCCGGTGCTGATCTGGCTGATCGACGCGGCCGGACACGTGGTCCACGCGCACGCGAGCGACGTGCAGCGCTGGGGACTGCGCGTGGAGCCGCGCCTGCGGCCGAACTGGGGCGATGCGCTGGCGCTGCAGCCCAACTCGCTGGAGGGTTTCCGGCGTGCGGTCGAGCGCGCGCTGGAAGGCAAGCCAACCTTCGATCTGCTGAACTACCGCAGCGGCCGCGCGGGCGGGAAGATGGCGCTGCGGTCGCACTTCGTTCCCTTCCAGCTCCCGGGCGAGGGCGCAGACCCGCGGGCGGTGCTGGTGATGGACACCATCGCCTCGGCGCGCGAGCTGCTCGAAAACGACCGCCTGCGCCTGAGCAAGGCGCAATACAAGGAGCTGGTCGAGGCTTCGCCCAACCTGATCTGGGCCTGCGATTCTTCGTTCCGCTTCACGTTCGTCAGCCGGCGCGCATCCCGCGACATGTACGGCCGAGCGGTCGAAGAGCTGCTGGGCCAGCCGATGAGCGTGCTGCTGGATCCCGGTGCCGACCAGAGCAGCACGCGCAAGGCACTCGTGGGTCTGCGCAACGGCAGGGCGCTGCGCGACCTCCAGATGGCGCACCGGACCAAAGAGGGCCGCCACATCACGGTGGCGGTGAGCGCCGGGGCGCTGCGGATGCCGGACGGCACGTTTGGCGGCGCGATCGGCATCAACGTGGACGTCACGACGTCGAAACAGCGTGAAGCGCGCCTGGCCGAGGCGCTGCGCGTCGAGCGCACCGTGCTGGACTCGGCGGGGCAGGCGATCGCCGTCGTCAAAGGCGGCCTGGTGGCGCGCTGCAACGACGCCTTCCTGCATCTTTTGCAGATGCGCCCGGACGAACTGGCCACCACGCCGGTGGCAGACCTGTTCGCCGAGCGCAGCCACTGGAACGAGGCGTCCGGCTCGGCCGGGCGCGCATCGACCGAGGACGCCGCCATCTCGCGCGAGATCCGGGTGCGGCGCTCCGCGCTCATCGGCGAGCCGGAGCAGTTCGTGTGGTGCCAGCTCACGCTGCGCGCGGTTGCCGATGGCGAATACGTCGTGGCACTGGCCAACATCGACCAGATCCGGCGCCGCGAGGCCGACGCACACCACGACGCGCGCCACGACGAGCTCACCGGATTGCCGAACCGGCGGCTGCTGTCGGAGCGAGTGCGCGCGGCGCTGGCGACCACCGCCCTGCGCAATTCGGGCTGCGCGATCCTGGTGTTCGATCTGGACGGCTTCAAGCCGATCAACGACCGCTACGGCCACCCGGCCGGCGACATGGTGCTGCGCGAGATCGCCAAGCGACTGCAGAACGTCGTGCGGCCGCAGGACACGGTGGCGCGCATCGGGGGCGACGAATTCGCGCTGCTGATGCCGGACTGCGGTTCGGCTCAGGA
>DATBCI010000479.1:0-2834 GCA_036270555.1 Burkholderiaceae bacterium | reverse complement strand
GGGCAAGTCCTATCCGACGCAGGTGGTTCGAACCGCTCAGGCGCTGGATCCGGCTTCGCGCACGCTGCAGGTCGAGCTTCAGGTCGACAATTCGAAGAGCGAGCTGTTTCCCGGCTCCTACGCCGAAGTGCACTTCAAACTACCAGGCAATGTCGACTCGCTGCGGCTGCCGATCAATGCGCTGCTGTTTCGAGCTGCCGGACAGCAGGTTGCGGTGGTCGGCACCGACCATATCCTGCACCTGAAGAACATCTCCTCGGGGCGTGATTTCGGCAAATCGATCGAGGTCCTGTCCGGCATCGAACCGACCGATGAGGTGGTACTGAATCCGCCCGATTCGATCGCCGAGGGCGCACGAGTGCGCATCGCCGGGGAACCGGAGCAGGAGATGGCGTCGGTGCCGCCGTCGGCGCCGCCAGGACAGCGGCGCGACGCGGGCTCGTGAGCATGCGCTCGAGGCTCGCTTCGGCGATTGCCCTTGGCAGCCTGCTCGCCGGCTGCTCGATGGCGCCTGTCTATCGAGTGCCGCAAGCCCCCTCTGCGGCCGCCTCCTACAACGAGTCGCCGGATTGGAAGACCGCAGCACCGGCCGACGCGACCGCGCGCGGAGATTGGTGGACCATCTTTCACGATGAGCAGCTCGACGCGCTGCAGGGGCAGGTCGCCGACGCCAACCAGGACTTGAAGGCAGCGCTGGCCCGGCTGGAGCAGGCGCGCGACCTGACGCGCGTCGCGCGATCGGCCTACTTTCCCCTGGTGACCGCGGGGCCCGACGTCACACGGACGCGCACGTCGCTGAACTCGCCTCGCTACGTGGCCGGCCGGCCCAATCCGGCCAACGACTTCGCGCTCGATGCCGATGTCTCCTACGAAGTGGACCTGTGGGGCCGCCTTCGCAATACGGTCGCCTCAGCCCGCGCGTCCGAGCAGGCGAGCGTCGGTGATCTGGCGGCGCTCGATTTGAGCATTCGCTCCGAGCTGGCGATGGACTACTTCGCGCTGCGCAGTCTGGACCTGCAGCAGGATCTGCTGGATCGGACCGTGGCCGATTACGCGGACGCGCTCAAGCTGACCCGCAACCTGTATCAGGGCGGCGCCGGCGTGGTGGCCGATGTGCGGCAGGCCGAGGCGCAACTCGAGACGGCCCGCACACAGGCCGAGGACACGCGGCTGCGGCGCGCCCAGAGCGAACACGCGATCGCGGCGCTGGTGGGGCGCACGGCGACCGGCTTTCATATCGAGGCGCACCCGCTCGCGCTGGACGTGCAGCCGCCGCCGATCGACCCGGGCTTGCCCTCGGCACTGCTTGAAAGACGTCCCGATGTGGCGGCCGCGGAGCGGCGCGTGGCAGCAGCCAACGCGCAGATCGGCGTCGCGCGGGCCGCTTACTTTCCGGTCTTCACGCTGTCGGCCCTGGCCGGCTTCGAAAGCGTCGCTTCAGGCAGCTGGATCGAAGCGCCCAGCCGCACCTGGGCCATCGGACCCACGCTGCTGCAGACGGTGTTCGACGGTGGACTGCGCAGCGCGCAAAGCGATGCCGCGCGAGCCGCCTACGATCAGCAGGTCGCGCAGTACCGGGGCAGCGTGTTGACCGCGTATCAGGAAGTGGAAGATGCTCTGGCATCGTTGCTCTACCTGGCTCGCGAGAGCGCGAGCGAACAGGCGGCGGTGGTCGCCACCCAGGGCGCGCTGCAGCAGGCCGAGTACCGGTACAAGGGTGGCGCCGCCACCTATCTCGAGGTCGTTTCGACTGAAAACGCCGCGCTGGCCGCGCGCCTGTCGGCCGCTGATATCCAATTGCGCCGCATGAACGCCGCCGTGCTGCTCGTCAAAGCCCTCGGGGGCGGCTGGCACGGCGCATTCGCCACAGCATCGGCCGCAGCACCGAGTCAAGAGCCGAGTCACGAGGCGAGTCAGGCTCTCGTTAATTAAACGGTCAAGTTCCGAGCGTAGCTTTGGCCGGTTTTCCGGCGACCGAGGGGCACCCCTCGGTTTTCTCTGTTTCTTCCCCTAGAAAAAGCCTGAAGGCAGGAAGGAATTGCAATGGCTACGCTCGAATGGTCGTTCGCTCGTCGCAACTTGCTCGCACCATCGCTCACCGCGGCCTTCGCGCTGGCCGCGTCCGTCAACTGCGCAACGTCGGCAGCCCAGGAATCCGAGACCTGTCACTTGAACTCGGCGAACAGTGCCATACGCCATATCGTCCATATCCAGTTCGACAATGTTCACTTCCGGCGCGACAACCCGAATGTTCCATCGGACCTGGAGCAGATGCCGAACCTGCTCAACTTCCTCGAGCAAAACGGGACTTTGCTGACCAACCACCACACTCCGCTGATCTCGCACACGTCCGATGACATCATCACGACGCTCACCGGCGTGTACGGCGAGAAGCACGGCCAGCCGGTGGGCAACTCGTATGGGTATTTTCGAGCGGACGGCTCGGTCGGCTTCTCCGGCTCCTTTGCGTACTGGACCGATCCGGCGCCCGACGGCAAGCCGCAGATGATCGATCAGCGCGGCAAGACCCATCCGGCGCCCTGGGTGCCGTTCACCCGCGCCGGCTGCGACGTCGGCGCGTTCTCCACGGCGAACATCGAATTCGAGAACGTGTCGTCGGACATCAACAACGTGTTCGGGTCCACGTCGTGGGAGGCTCAGGAAGCGGCGTCGAACTTTTCCAAGGCGGTTGCCGACTTCGAGGGCATCGCGGTGCATTGCGCGCGCGAAAGCCGCATCTGCCGCCAGGGGCAAACCGACTCGCTGGCCGATGAGCCGGGCGGCTACAACGGGTTCAACGCGCTGTTCGGCAATTACTTCGTCGCGCCGCGCAT
>DATBCI010000478.1:0-4433 GCA_036270555.1 Burkholderiaceae bacterium | reverse complement strand
GCGCGTGTACGGCGCCGGCATCCTGTCTTCGCCTGGAGAGCTGACGCGGGCTCTGGTCGACCCGAGCCCGCTCAGGATCGGCTTCGACCTGCGCCGCGTTCTTCGAACGCGCTACGAGATCGACGATTTTCAGAAAACCTACTTCGTGATCGACGGCTTCGGGCAACTGTTCCAGGAGACGGCGCAGGATTTCACGCCGATCTACGAGCAGCTGCTGCCTCTGCCGGCGTACGCGTCGGACGTGGTGCAGTCAGGCGATCGCCAGCTCGCCGCACCCGCCGCTTCGAGCTGATCTCTATTGCACGGTCGGCATGCCGGGCAGGTCGTGGTGCCCGGGCATGCCCGGCGCCGGCTCGGCGCGTGTTGCCAGATGGGGCGGCAACGGCATGCCCGCCGGCGAGCGGCCGGCCACGGGACGCGTGGTCGGGGGCGTGTCGACCATCGGCGCCGTCAACACGTTGCCGTGCTGCTAGAAGCCGGCAGCCTGCGAGCCCGGCGGGCCGTTGGACGCAACCGCCGGCGCATTGGGCACCCGCAACTGGCGACGTATGCCGCCCGATTCCAGGGTCACGCTCTGCGGGTCGACCTCGACCAGCTTCGAACCCGGCGCAACCTCTTCACCGATCCGGACCGCTTTGGCCGGCCGGTCACCGACCATGAACACGGCCGCTGAATCGCGGCCTGCCGCATAAACACCCGCCAGCTGAATATTGGCGAATGCGCCCGGAGCAGCCAGCTCCACCTGGCCAAAGGCCCGCGCGATCAGCACGGGATCCGGGTCATGTACGGCCACGGCCTGCGCCGGCGCTGGCGCGGGGGCCGGTGGAGGCGTCACCAGCCGGATCGCCCAGTACGCGAGCTGGGCGCAGGCCAGTGCGCCTCCGACGAAATGAACCAGCAGTTGACCCAGGTTGGACAGCATCGTTTCCGCGGCAGGACGCCCACTTAGGGCGCGCCGTCACGGTATTATGCGGCGCTCGGGCCGGACACCGCAAAAAGCCCTGGCGTTTCAACAATTTCCGTTCGAATCCGGCAGTTGAACTGGAACATGAGCCCCCATTGATGAGTCTCACGAAAAATGCGGTGATTGGGCGGCTTCGCAGGATGCGCGGCTTCACGCTGATCGAAATCATCGTGGTGATCACGATCATGGCCATCATGGCTGCCTTGATCGTGCCCCGCGTGGTCGGCCGTACGGACGATGCCCGGATCGCCGCTGCGCGGCAGGACATCGCCACGCTGATGAACGCGCTGAAACTTTACCGGCTCGACAACGGTCGATACCCGTCGACGGAACAAGGCCTGCGGGCGCTGGTCGAAAAGCCAACGGTGGATCCGATCCCGAGCAACTGGAAGTCGGGCGGATACCTTGACTCGCCCACCGTGCGCAAGGATCCATGGGCCAATGACTATCAGTACCTGAACCCCGGCTTGCACGGCGAGGTCGACGTGATGAGTTTTGGTCGTGACGGGCAACCGGGCGGCGAGGGCCCAGACGCTGACATCGGGAGCTGGACCCAGTAGACGTGATTGCGCCTCCTCGTGCGTGATGTGTCACTTTCGAAAGCAATCGGGCAGCATGGATTCACCCTGCTCGAGTTGTTAGTCGTTCTGGTACTGATCGCGGTTGTCAGTTCGGTGATCTCGATCAGCGCCACGCCCGATCCGCGCCGGTCGCTGATCGAGCAGGCGGAGCGGCTCGGCCTGGTGCTGTCGCTGGCGAGCGATGAGGCTCGAATTCGCCAGCAGCCGATTTCCTGGGAGGGCGATCTGAACGGCTATCGATTCGTCAGCGAGGCCGGCGGCGAGCGCCGATTGCTGAGCGACGACGACTTGTTGCACGAGCGAACGTGGCAGCGGCCGCTGACGCTGCTGGCGATTTCGCGCGAGGGTCAGATACCGCAGGCGTTGTTGAGCCGCGATGCGCCGGCGCTGCGCCTGCCGATCGCCCGCGAATGGGTGCAGCCACGCTGGAAGATCCAGCTCGCCGATGGCAGCGCGGACGTGACAGTCGACATCGACGAGAACGGAATTGGCCGGGTCGCGAATCCCTGAACCAGCGGGCGCCGGTTTCACCTTGCTCGAGGTGCTGGTGGCGATGGTCGTGATCGGGGTCGTTCTGCTGTCCGCGGTGCGCGGGGCCACGTCGCTCACCAACAGCGCGCGCGACGCTCGCGCCAAGCTGCTCGCGGTTCTGGCGGCCGAGAATCGGATCCAGGAGCTGCGCCTGGCCGGCCCCAAGCTGATGGTGGTCGGCGACAGCAGCCAGGAGTGCGAGCAAGGGGGCCTACATTTCCTGTGCGAGCAGTCGATCCAGTCGACGCCGAACCCCTTCTTCAAGCGGGTCCAGGTGCGGGTGGTCAATTCGGACTCCGGGGTCGAGCGCGAATACGCGCTGCTGATGGCCGTGCTGCCGAGCAGTTAAACCGGGCCCCAGCGATGTCTCGCGTACGAGGCTCCCGACAGGTCGCAACGACCCCACCGGCCATCCGCGATGGCAGGAGCGGGTTCACGCTGGTCGAGCTGCTGGTGGCGATCAGCATCATGTCGATCGTGGCGATCATCGCGTGGCGCGGGCTGTCGGCACTGGTCGCCACGCGCGACCGCCTCGGCCCGGAGGCCGACGACGTGCGCGCCTTGCTGACCGCGTTCGGCCAGATCGAACGCGATCTGGCGCACGCGGTCACCCCGGCACTGGTGCTTGCGGGAGCCTCGCCGGTCAGCGTACAGACCGTCGATGGCTCACCGGCTTTGCAGATCCTGCGATTTTCCGAGCCATTGGCCGATGGCGGCAGCGCAGTTCAGCAGGTGACCTATGCGGTGGTGGATGGCGCGCTGCTGCGCCAGTGCTCGGCGCCCGTGCGCAGCGTGCTGGCCGCGGCCGGCGCGAACCCGTCGACAGTGCGCCTGATCGCGGGTATCGCTTCGATGCAGGTGCGAGTGTGGCGCGTCAACGAGGGCTGGATCGTGCCGGCGCCGAATGACGCAACGCCTCCGCCCGGCGTCGAAGTGGTGATCAAACGCAGCGACGGAACGAGCCTGAGGCGTGTGCTGCTGGTGGGATGAATCCGATGCGTGCAAACCTCACCCCCGGCCCCGCTCCCACTGGCGTGAGAGAGGCAGGTCTGATCGCCTCCGTTCACAGGTTCGGCGTGAATCGGGGGCCGGCCATGAAGGTTCGCGGGGCGGCCCTGTTGATGGCGCTGGTGGTCGCGGCGATCGCCATGGTGATCGTCAGCGGTCTTTTCTGGCGCCAGTTCGTACTGGTGCGCACGATCGAAAACCAGCAGCTGATGTCGCAAAGCCGCCTGCTGCTGCGCGGTGCGCTCGACTGGGCCAGCTCGATCCTGCGCGAGGACGCGGTTCAAAGCCCGTATACGGCGTTCACCGGGTCGTGGGCGCAGCCGCTGGCGGACACGCGCCTGGACCAGCTGGGCGAAAGCTCGGCGCTCGCTTCGCAGGCGACGATGTCCGGTTCTATCGAGGACGCGCAGTCGCGCTTCAATCTGCACAACCTGGCGAACAGTGACGGATCGCCCAATGTTAGCGAGCACGACGTGCTGAAGCGCCTGGCCTCCGAGCTGTCGCTGCCGGAGCCGACTGCCAACCTGATCTCGGACTATGTCAGGCAGACCGTGCTGCCGTACATAGTACCGGGCGGCCCGCCCGCGGCGGCACCCCCGACCCAGCCGCTGCCTCTGGTGTTTCCGGAAGATGTGGCCAGGATTCCCGGGATGGATCCCGCCGTCGCGCCGCGGCTGGCACCTTACGTGGTGATACTCGACGGGCGTACGCCGGTGAACTTCAACACCGCCTCGGCCGAGGTGATCGCTGCGGTCGTCGACGGATTGTCGCTTTCCAATGCGCGCGGCATGGTGGCCGATCGGGACCGGATTCCGTTCCTGAACACCGGTGACGTCAGCAACCGCTTGAGTAAATGGGGGCGCTTCTCCCTGCCCACGAACGATGTGTCAACCACCTCGGCTTATTTCTTCGTCCGTGGAGAAATCAAGCTGCAGCGCGCTGACACGCGCATGGAGGCGCTGGTCAAGCGTGCCCTGCCGGGAACACCGGGCCCGGCCCCCTTCCCCCTATGGGAGCGCGAGCTGTGACCCGGGGCGCTGCGCAACGCCTGCTGGCGTTCCTGCCTCCGCGCGGCTCGCTGCTGGAAGGCGACCGACGAGGCTCGCCGGCCAGCACGACCCTGGTCGGCTACGCCGGCGTCGATGCCTCGCAGCAACCCTGCAGTGCCGGTGATGCGCCGCTGTCGCAACTGCCCAAGGCGGCGTCGGTTGAGCTCGTGTTCGATGTCTCGGACCTGTTTGCGACGAACCTGGAGGCGCCCCGGATGTCGGAGGCGCGGCTGCGCCAGGCGCTGCCCAGCCTGGTCGAAGAGCGTTTGCTGACGGACGCGGCCGACTGCCACCTGGCCT
>DATBCI010000477.1:0-4265 GCA_036270555.1 Burkholderiaceae bacterium | reverse complement strand
GGATCGTGTCCAGGTAGTACTCGGCCGGCAGGTCGAGCACGGCGTTGTACTCGTCGTAGAAGCGCCGGTGCACGTCCACATCGTCCAGATCGCCCTTGATCAGATCCTGGTAGTACTCCCAATGCGAGTTCACGTGCCGGTCCGGATTCATGGCCACGAAGCCGGCGTGCTGCAGAAACCCTGGGTAGACCTCGCGCAGGTAACCCGGGTGGGTCGAGGGTACTTTGAAGATCACGTTGTTGCGGAACCAGTCGAGCGGCTTGCGCTTGGCCAGCGCGTTGACCTGGGTCGGGTTGCGGCGCGTGTCGATCGGTCCGCCCATCATCGTCATCGACTTCGGCAGCGCCGGATCGCCGCGCGCCGCCATCAGCGAGACAGCGGCCAGCACGGGCACCGTCGGCTGGCAGACCGAGATGACGTGCGATCCAGGCCCTACCAGGTCGAGGAATTCGACCACGTAATCAACGTAGTCGTCCAGATGGAACGGTCCCTGCGACAGCGGCACCGTCCGCGCGTTCGTCCAATCGGTGATGTACAGGTCGTGCCCAGGCAGCAAGGTGCGCACCGTGTCGCGCAGCAGCGTGGCGTGGTGCCCCGACAGAGGCGCCACGATGAGAATCCTCGGATCTGCGGCGTGGCCCGGCGGAAGAGCGGCCGGATCGCGTTCGAAGTGCAGCAGGCGGCAGAAAGGCTTTTCGAGAGCGACGGCTTCGTTCACCGGTACTTCGGTGCCGTCGACCAGCACCGACGTGATGCCGAAAGCCGGTTTTTCGTAGTGCTTGCCGAGGCGGTAAAGCAGGTCGTAACTGGCCGCCAGCCGGCGCGAGTAGGGCGTGTACGACAGCGGGCTGTATGGATTGGAGAACAACTCCGAGGTCGCCTGAGCCCAGTGCGACATCGGGTTCAACAGCCTGCGCTGCCATTCGTGAAGTTGATACAGCACGCCGGACTTCCCCCGACTGCGCCAATGCGCGTTGTCCGATCGCTATCTACCGCTGATTGTATTCTCCGGCCACCGTGCCTGAATCGACCGCCAGTAGCCGATTCACCGGGCACTTGCGATCACCTGGATCGCCAACCGCAGCGTCAACGCTTCAGCTGCTGCAATTTATCCTTGACGTCCTTCCACTGGTCGGCGTCTTCCGGATGCGGCTTCATCCGTGTGATCGATGGCCACCCCTTGGATAGCTCCGCATTCAGCGCAATGAACTGGCGCTGTTCGGCCGGGACGTCCTCCTCGGGGTAGATTGCATTGACCGGGCACTCGGGTATGCAAACGGCGCAATCGATGCATTCATCGGGATCGATCGCCAGGAAATTCGGTCCTTCCCGGAAGCAGTCCACCGGGCACACGTCGACGCAGTCGGTGTACTTGCAGCGGATGCAGGATTCGGTTACTACATGGGTCATCGGTTTACGCCCGTGTGCGGCAATCGAGCCGCAGCGCCAATCTTATCGTGATCATCGAATCCCTGCTGGACACCGATCTGTACAAGTTCACGATGATGCAGGTCGTGCTGCACCAGTTTCCCGGCGCCCAGGTCGAGTACCGCTTCAGGTGCCGCAACGCCGGGATCGATTTGACGCCGGAGGTCGATCGGATCCGCGATGAGGTCGACGCGCTGTGCGCGCTGCGCTTCAGCGAGCACGAACTCGACTACCTGCGAGAGCTGCGCTTCATCAAGAGCGACTTCATCGACTTTCTGGGCCTGTTCCAGCTGAACACCAAATACATCCGGATTGACCCGGCACCGGATCGACCAGGCGAAATCGAAGTGCAGATCCGCGGACCCTGGCTGCACACGATCCTGTTCGAGGTTCCGGTCCTGGCGATCATCAACGAGCTGTACTTTGGCAGAACGGTCGCGGCCCCGGACCTGGCCGAAGGCCGTCGCCGCCTCAAGCGCAAGATCGGCTCGATCCGGAACGATCCGACCTTGTCCGAGGTACGCATCGCCGACTACGGAACGCGCCGCCGGTTCTCGCGCCTCTGGCAGGACGAAGTCCTCAGGACGCTGAAGTCGGACTTCGGAGAGAACCTCACCGGCACCAGCAACGTGATGTTCGCCCGCACGCACGGCCTGATCCCGCTCGGAACGATGGCGCACGAGTACCTGCAGGCCTGCCAGGCGCTGGGGCCGCGGTTGCGCGATTCGCAGACCTTCGCCTTCGAGACCTGGGCCCGTGAGTACCGTGGCGACCTCGGCATCGCGCTGTCGGATGTGTATGGGATGGATGCGTTCCTGCGCGACTTCGATCTGTACTTCTGCAAACTGTTCGACGGGGCTCGCCACGACTCGGGCGACCCGGTCCTGTGGGGCGAACGGCTGATCGCGCACTACGAGCACAACCGGGTTGATGCGCGCACCAAGACGCTGGTGTTTTCCGACGCGCTCACCTTCGACCGGGTCATCGAGCTGTATCGCAGGTTCGAGCAGCGAACCCGGGTTCGGTTCGGCGTCGGCACCCACCTAACGAACGACCTGGGCCACTCGCCGCTGCAAATCGTGATCAAGATGGTCCGCTGCAACGGCCAGCCGGTCGCCAAGCTGTCGGATAGTCCCGAGAAGAACATGTGCGACGACGCGGCTTACATCGCCTACTTACGCCAGGTGTTTCAGATCCTCCCTTGAGCGGATGTAAACCATTGTTTTAATTTATCTTTTAAGAAGCGGACTACTGCGCCGGCGGATTCGCAGGCTTTATGGAGTTCGCCTCATGCAGCGGACCTGACGGCGGCCGGGCCGTCTGAGTGGGGGGCTTTTTCCCGTGCGCCTGCGCGGCCAACTGCTTCTTACGCTCGGGCGGCAGGCCCTGGTACTTCTGGGTGACGGCGTGACGCTGATCCGGGGGCAGCGAGTAGGCGTGCTGGAAATTTTCCCGCGCTGTTTCGCGCTGCTCGGGCGTCAGCTTCGCCAGCTGTGGCATCCGCTCGTGAAAACGCTGCTTGCCCTCGGGCGACATGTTCGGATACTTGGCCGCGATCGTGATCCATTTCTTCTTGCGGTCCGCGTCGAACTTGTCCCAATCAGCGGCCAGTGGCCCCAGCGCCTCGCGCTGGTCATTGCTCAGTTCACGCCACAGCGGGTGCGCACTCGAGGCGTTCTGCACGGCGGCCGCGGAGCGGCCTGCAGGGGGCGGCGTTGGCTGCGCGAACACCGGGCCGGCCACCAGGCAAGCCAGAAGGCAATTCAGGATCCGGGGCGGCATCGAGCGCGAATGTCCTGTGTCAGGGGTTCGTCGACCGATGTTGCCGTTGGCGTTCGAATCAGATCCCCTGTTCGTCGCGGATCATGACGCCGAAACCCTTGTCCGCATAGGTATCGATCGGCGTGTCGTCCAGCAACACGGCCAGATCGATGTTGGCGTGCTCGGCGATGAGTTGCTCCTGCCGCCAGTTGTAAATGCTGACAAAGCCGACCGCCAGTGCAGCCATCATCGGGACCACGAGCCCCAGGCGGCGCAGCCAAACCCAGCCTGAGCCGGGCGTGTCCAGGACGGCCGCGGCGCCCCGTTCGGAACCAAAGCGCGCCGCAGGCGCCCACAAGGGCTTGTCCGCGCCCGCTTTCCGACGCGCCAAGGCGGTGCGGCGCGCCTGCTCCAGGCGCATCGCAACGCGATAGGGCACCCGCTCCGCGCCCTCGTTTAGGGCCTGGCGGACCCGATACGCGAATTCGACCTGATTCATAGCGTAATTCCTCGTGCTAGCAACGCCTGTGCCAGCGCGTGCGTGGCCCGGGAGCAGTGAGTCTTGACGCTGCCTTCCGAGCAGCCCATCACAGCCGCCGTCTCGGCAACATCCATGTCTTCCCAGTAACGCAACAGGAACGCCTGTCGTTGACGGGTTGGCAGCTTGGCGATTTCCTCCTCGATGGTCGCAATCACCTGGCCCCTTTCGGCCCGGTCGGCGGCGCTTTCGGCCGCCTCGGTGCCCGCGGCAGCCTCCAGCGTCTCGAGCGGATCTTCGTCGCCGTCGTGGTTGCCGCCGAGCGCCGAAAACAGCGTGACCCAGGTCGAGCGGACCTTCTGACGGCGGAAGAAGTCGTGAATGGAGTTTTGCAGAATTCTGGTAAACAGCGGTGGCAACTCCGGTACCGGTCGGTCGCTGTAATGTTCGGCCAGCTTAAGCATCGCGTCCTGGACGACATCCAAGGCGTTATCCTCGTCCCGAAGTGCAAACAGGGCCTGCTTGTAGGCCCGCCGTTCGGCGCTGGCCAGGAATTCGTCGAGTTCTTTGCGTGTCGCCATCGAGCAGGCCCGGACTG
>DATBCI010000476.1:0-2506 GCA_036270555.1 Burkholderiaceae bacterium | reverse complement strand
ACGTCGATTCCGGTGACTTGCGTCTGCTGGTGGATCTCAACGCCCGCTTCGCTTGCGCCTCGCGCGTAGCCCCAGGCCACCGCGTCGTGGCGCGCGATCGCTCCCGGCGCGTGGTACAGCGCCCCCAGGATCGGCGCATGGCCGCCGCACGACAGGTCGATCTGCGGACAGGCCCGCTTGACCTCGGCCGCATCGACCACTTCAGAGTCGATCTTGTAGTGCTTGTTGACTTCGGCGCGCCACCGCATCGTGCGCATCGCCGCGTCGGTGTGCGCCAGCGTGAAGTGCCCCCTCGTGGCATAGAACAGGTTCAGCCGCAGCTCCTCGGACAGCTGCTGCCAGATCCGGACGCTGGCGTCGTAGAACTGCACGCCCTCCGGCGTCAGGTAGTTGGACCGGATGATCGTCGTGTTGCGACCGGTATTGCCGCCACCCAGATAGCCCTTTTCCAGGACCGCCACGTTGGTGATCCCGTGGTCGCGCGCCAGATAGTAGGCGGCAGCGACGCCGTGCCCTCCTGCCCCGATGATCACCACGTCGTAGTGGCGCTTCAATTCGCGCGGTGCCGCAAACATCCGTGGCTCCGGATACTTGCGCGACAGCGCAAAACGCAGCAGGCGCCATGGCATGGCGGGTCGACTCCCGGGCGATCAGGCTCGAACTGGGTAGGTTCGGATTCGCGCAGTCGGACTCGTGACCTCGACCCGCCGACCGCGCGCGCCGAAGCAGGTTTCCGATCGGAGATTCCTGACTGAAACTAATTTTGCATATTCTGCACTTTTATTTTTACTGTAGTCAACTTATTTTCGTGCCAGTAAAATCGGTCCAGCCACCATGTCTGATCGCCGCCAAGCGCGCTTGAGAGCGCAAACCATGGCCCCCAAAGCGCCGCGGGGCGGCACGACCCGCACACCGGCACCGGCCAAGCCGAGCGGTGCAAGCCCGCTCGAGCGCTACCTGGGCAGCACGATCCGCGAACTGCGCCGCAAGCATGGACTGACGATCGCCAACATCTCGGACCGCACGGGGATCAGTCGGGGGATGATTTCACGGATCGAGACCGGGCAGACCGCCACCAGCCTGGACACGCTGTCTCGCCTGGCGCGCGGCCTGGGCGTCTCCCTGTCGGCACTGTTTCGCAACTATGACGTGGCCGACGGTGGTGTGCAGCTGATCAAGAAGGGCAAGGGCATGGAGGTGCCGCGGCGCGGAACGCGCAGCGGCCACACCTACCAGCTGCTCGCTTACGACCGGGGACCAACCCGCCTGTTCGAGCCATTTCTGATCACCATCGAACAGGCCTCGGAGACGTTTCCGATCTTCGAACACGCCGGCGTCGAGTTCATCTATATGCTGGAGGGACACATCCACTACCGGCACGGGAAAAATGTTTACGACCTCGTCCCCGGCGACGCGCTCACGTTCAACGGCGAGGTGCCGCACGGCCCGGAAAAGCTGGTGAAGTGCCCGATCCGTTTTCTGTCGATCATGATGTATCCGATGTTGACCGCCGAATGAGAGCGATTGTGTGCGCCCTCGCCTGCGCTCTGGCAGCGCTGGCTTGCGGCGCCCTCGCCTGGGCCGACGCGCCGCGCGGCAGCGGGCAGGTGGATGAGGCGCGGCTGCGGGCATCGGATCGGGAGCCGCAAAACTGGCTCACGCTCGGCCGCGATCGCAGCCAGGCCTACTACTCGCCGTTGACCGATATCAACGAGCACAACGTCGGGCGACTGGGTTTTGCGTGGGAGTACGACCTGGCCACCTACCGCGGACAGGAAGCCAGTCCCATCGTGGTCGACGGCGTGATGTACACCTCGGGCACCTGGGGCTACGTGTATGCGCTGAATGCCGCCACCGGCCACGAATTGTGGAAATTCGATCCAAAGGCGCATGGACAAGCCGGCCGCTACCCGTGCTGCGATCTGCTGAACCGCGGCGTGGCGGTGTGGGACGGCCGGGTTTACGTCGCAGCGGTCGACGGGCGCCTGTTTGCGCTCGATGCGGCGAGCGGGGCGAAGCAGTGGGAGGTCGATACGATCGTCGACCACCGGCTGCAGTACTCGAGCACCGGCGCGCCTCAGATTGCGGGCCACGCCGTCGTGATCGGCAACAGCGGCGGCGACATGGGCCTGGGCGGTGTGCGCGGCTATGTCTCAGCCTATGACCTGAAGTCGGGGCAATTGCTGTGGCGGTTTTTCACAGTGCCGGGCGCACCGGGCGCTCCATTCGAGCATCCGGAGATGGAGGCGGCTGCACGCACCTGGGACCCGCAGCGCAATCCCGCATACCACGGCGGGGCCACCGTGTGGGACGCAATGGCCTACGACCCGGACCTGAACCTGCTGTACATCGGCACCGGCAACGCGGCGCCTTATGACAGCCGCCAGCGCGGACGCACGCACCAGGACAACCTGTTCGCGGCCTCGATCATCGCGCTGAACGCCGACACGGGCCGGATGGCCTGGTACTACCAGGCGACGCCGGGCGACGAATGGGACTTCGACGC
>DATBCI010000475.1:0-20857 GCA_036270555.1 Burkholderiaceae bacterium | reverse complement strand
GACCGCCGTCGCGATGCTGGTGACCGATCCTCAGGCAATCTACGTCGATGCGACTTACGGGCGCGGCGGGCATGCGCGCCTGATCCTGGATCGGCTGGCGGCGGGAGGACGATTGATTGCGCTGGATCGGGATCCGGACGCCGCGAGCGATGCGGCGACGATCGCCGACGCGCGCTTCGAATTCGTTCGCACGCGGTTCTCCAGGCTCGGCGAGGTGCTCGACCAGCGCTCGATCGGGGCGATCGGCGGCTTGCTGATGGATCTGGGCGTGTCCTCCCCGCAGCTCGACGATGCGGCGCGCGGCTTTTCGCTGAGGCTGGACGGTCCGCTGGACATGCGGATGGATCCGCACGGCGGCCAGTCGGCGGCGCAGTGGCTGGCTCAAGCCGATGTGCCCGAGGTTCGACGGGTGCTGCGCGAGTACGGCGATGAGCGGTTTGCTTCATCGATTGCAAAGGCGATTGTGGCTCGCCAATCTGCAGGCCGGCCTGTTGAGCGCACCTTCGAGCTTGCCGAGATCGTGGCGCGCGCGATCCCCGTCAAAGATCGTAAGGATCCGAACCAGCATCCGGCGACGCGTACTTTTCAAGCTCTTCGGATTTTCATCAATCAAGAGCTTGAGGAGTTGGCGATGACACTGCAGGCCTTGGTCCGGCGGATGGCGCCCGGCGCACGCCTGGTCGTGATCAGCTTTCATTCGCTGGAGGACCGGATCGTGAAGCGCTTCATCGATCTGCAGGCTCACCCGGACCGGGCGATGCCGCGCCTGCCGTTGCGGGCCGCTCAGCTGCCGCCCGCGCTGTTGCGCCCGCTCGCGCGCGTGCGGCCCGAGGCCGAAGAGGTCGCAGCCAACCCGCGGGCGCGATCGGCGCTGATGCGCGTGGCGGAACGCACGGCGGCGGCGACTTCGTGAGCTGAGGCCCATTGCATATGCCCATGCGGATGACCGTTGCAGCGCTGGCCACCGCCCTGATGGTGAGCGCGTTGTCGCTGGTCACGTCGCAGCATCGCGCGCGCGAGCTGTTCGCCGATCTTGAGGCGGCCCAGCAGACGGGGCGACAGAGCGAAGCCGAGCGCAATCGGCTGCGGGTCGAGCTGGGGCGCGTGGGCCAACCGGCCGCCGTCGAAGCGGCCGCGCGCCAGCTCGGGATGCGGCCGATCGATCCTGAACATACGGCGCTGCTGCCACCCGCAGCACGCGTGGGGCAGCCGTGAGTCAACCCGGCACCTCCAGCAGGCCTCGCCCCGCCCAGGGCGCCCAGCGTGCGCGTCGCCGGCGCTCCAAAACCGATTCGGCAGGGAGCGCGGCCAATCCCTTGCTGGCGGTCAAGCTGCCGGCGTGGCGCTCGCGCATGTTGCTGTTCGGCCTGTTCTGCGGTTTCGTGGCCTTGGCCGGGCGGGCTTTCTATCTGCAGGGAGGCGTTTCGACCCAGTTCCTGCAGCGACAGGGCGAGGCGCGCTACGCGCGCACGGTCGACGTGGCGCCCACGCGCGGCGCGATCACCGACCGCAATGGCGTGGTGCTGGCTTCCTCCGTGCCGGCGCGCGCCATCTGGGCGATTCCCGACGACGTCGATGCCGGCAAGCGCGATCTGGCCCAGCTCGCTCAGCTGCTCGATGTTCCCGCGAGCGAACTGCGGCGGCGGCTGAGCGCTGACGACCGCAGCTTCGTGTACCTGAAACGGCAGGTGGCGCCGGAAATCGCAAAGCAGATCGAATCGTTCAATCTGAGCGGGATTCACAGCACCCGCGAGTTCCGGCGGCTGTATCCCGAGGGGGCCATCACCGCGCAGCTGCTGGGCTTTACCGATGTCGAGGATCGGGGGCAGGACGGCATCGAGCTGTCGTTCGAGCGCACGCTGGGCGGCCGGCCCGGCCTGCGGCGCTTGATCAAGGACCGCCTCGGACGTGCGGTCGAGGATGACTGGGTGCGCGAGCCCATCGAGGGGCGCGACGTCCGGCTGTCGATCGACCACCGGATCCAGTACCTCGCGTACTCGGCGTTGCGCGCCGCCGTGGAAGCGAACCAGGCCCAGGGCGGCTCGATCGTGGTGCTCGATGTGGCAAGCGGCGGGATCCTGGCGCTCACCAGTTGGCCCAGCTTCGACCCGGCCCGCCGCGACCGCATGGAGCCGGACCATCTGCGCAATCGCGCGGTGACCGACACCTTCGAGCCCGGTTCGACGATCAAGCCGTTTTCGATCGCCACCGCGCTGGAAGCGGGCGTGGTCACGCCCCAATCGACCGTCGACACCTCACCCGGATGGACGCGCATCGGCGGCCGCACGATCACCGACACCAGCTCGCATGGCGTGTTGACGGTCGAGCAGGTCGTCGCCAAGTCCAGCAACGTCGGCACCGCCAAGATCGCGCTGCAGTTGCCGGCGCAGACGCTGTGGGACACGCTGACGGCCGTCGGCTTCGGACAGGCGCCGCACGCCGGACTCACCGGCGCCGTGACCGGTCGCCTGCGGCCACCGGACAGCTGGCGCCCGATCGAGCAGGCCACGATCGCCTACGGCTATGGCGTCTCGGTCTCGTTGCTGCAACTGGCCCGGGCCTATCTGGTGTTCGCGCGCGATGGCGACATCGTGCCGGTCAGCGTGATGGAAGCCGAAGCGCCGGTGCCCGCGGTGCGGGTGCTGCAGCCGCAGACGGCGCGGGCCGTGCGTCGAATGCTGGAGCTGGCGGTCAGCGAAGAAGGCACCGCAGCCAGCGCTCATGTGCCCGGCTATCAGGTGGCCGGCAAGACCGGCACCGCGCGCAAGCTGCGCGACGGCCGCTATACGGACGCCTACGTCGCCTCGTTCGTCGGCTTCGCCCCCGCCTCGAACGCGCGCGTCGTGATCGCCGTGATGATCGATGACCCGCGTGCGGGACGCTATTACGGCGCCGATGTGGCGGCTCCGGTTTTCTCCCAGGTCGCGGCCGGAGCGCTGCGCGAGCTGCAGGTTGCTCCGCAAGCGCAGGCCCTTGCGCTGGCCGCCGGCGATTCGGCCCATAGTGCGCGTTGAACCCAGGAGCAGCACAGTGACCCGCGCTGAGACGCACCGGCAGGCAGGACGGGTCGTCGCCTGGATCCGCTCGCACGCATCGGGCGCCGGCCATCTGCGCATCGACAGTCGCGAGACCGTGCCCGGCGATGTGTTCCTGGCACTGCCGGGGCGACGCGACGACGGCCGCCGATACGTGGCCGATGCGGTCGCGCGCGGAGCCGCGGCGGTGGTCGCCGAGCATCAGGGCAGCGACCCACCGCCGTGCGGCGTCCCGATGCTGCCGGTCGAGAACCTGGTGCCCATGCTGGGCGAGATCGGAGCGATCTTTTATCGCGAGCCCACCGCGCAGCTGTTGATGATCGGGGTCACCGGTACCAACGGCAAGACCTCGTGCAGCCACTGGATCGCGCAGGTGCTGTCGGCTTGCGGCCGGCGCTGCGCCGTGATAGGAACGGTCGGCTCCGGCTTCACCGACGCCTTGCTCGCCGACGCCAGCCTGACCACGCCGGACGCGATTGGGCTGCAGCGCCAGGCGCGCGCGTTGGCCGATGCCGGCGCCCAGGCTCTGGCGATGGAGGTCTCCTCGATCGGCCTCGATCAGGGTCGCGCCGATGCGATCGAGTTCGACTTGGCCCTCTTCACGAATCTGACGCGCGACCACCTCGACTATCACGGCTCGATGGCCGAATACGAGCGCGCCAAGGCGCGCCTGTTCGAGGTGCCCTCGCTGGCCCACGCGGTCCTGAACCTGGACGACGCGTTCGGCCGGCAGCTGGCGCAACGGTGCCGGGCGCGGGCGCTGCGCACCACCGGCTATCGAGTGCAACCCGGGACGCAACCCGGTACCGATGACACCCCGGTTGATGTCAGCCTGATCGGCGCCTCGCTTGCATTGGGCGCCGGGGACATCCGCTTGGACGCGCGGCTGCGGCGGGCGGGCGCTTCCGAGCACACCGTGCCGGTGCAGGCGCCGGTGCTGGGGCGCTTCAACGTCTCCAACGTGCTCGGAGTCCTGGGCATCGCGCTGGCGGCAGGCATCGACGCCGGCGACGCGGCCCGTGCGATGCAGGGCTTGCGCCCACCACCTGGGCGGCTGCAACGAGTGGAAATCGAAGCGGGCTCACCAGGCGCCGCCACGGCGGACCTGCCCCTGGTGCTGATCGACTATGCGCACACGCCCGACGCGATCGAGCAGGCGCTCGCTGCGTTGCGGCCGGTGGCGCAGGCACGCAGCGGCCGCTTGTGGATCGTGTTCGGCGCCGGCGGCGACCGCGACCCGGGCAAGCGGCCCCAAATGGGGGCGGCTGCGGTGCACGGTGCCGACCAGGTGGTCGTTACCAGCGACAACCCGCGCAGCGAGGTGCCGGGCCGCATCATCAGCCAGATCCTGGCAGGCGCCGGCGACGCCGGTACCCGCTTGAGCCATGTCGAAGACCGCACACTCGCAATCGGCCACGCGGTGGCGCAGGCCGATGCGGCCGACGTGGTCCTGATCGCCGGCAAGGGGCACGAGCAGTACCAGGAAATGGCGGGGCGCCGCCTGGCGTTCTCGGATCTGCAGTGCGCCCGCCAGGCGCTGCAGCGCCGCGCCGAGGGCGCTCGGGCAGGAGCATCGCGATGATGACGCTTGGCGAACTGGCGCGCGCGATCGAGGGCGCGAGCACCGACAGCCCGGCGACGCGCATCGACTCGGTCAGTACCGATTCGCGCACGCTGAGCGCCGGCGCGCTGTTCGTCGCGCTGCGCGGCCCGCGCTTTGACGGACACGACCACGCGCAGCAGGCGCGCCAGCGCGGAGCGGTCGCGTTGATGGTGGAGCGCCCGCTGACGGTGGATCTGCCGGCGCTGTGCGTGCCTGACTCGCGGCGCGCGCTGGGTCTGGCCGCGGCCTATTGGCGGTCCCGATTCTCGCTGCCGGTGGCGGCCGTCACCGGCAGCAACGGCAAGACGACGCTGACCCAGATGGTCGGCTCGATCCTGGCGCGGGCCTACGGCGAGCGCGACGGCCGCAAGCACTGGCTGGCCACGCGCGGCAACCTGAACAACGACATCGGACTGCCGTTGATGCTGTTCGATCTGACCTCGGCTCACCGGGCCGCGGTGTTCGAACTCGGCATGAACCACCTGGGCGAGATCGCCGAACTGGCACAGATGGCGCGGCCGACCGTGGCGGTCGTCAACAACGCGCAGCGCGAACACCAGGAATTCCTGGACTCGCCCCAAGCCACGGCGCGCGAAAACGGCGCCGTGCTGGCGTCGCTGCCGCCGGACGGCATTGCCGTGTTCCCGGCCGACGACCCCTGCGCGCCGATCTGGCGTGATCTTTCGGGCCCGCGACGGGTGATCGACTTCGCGCTGAGTGCAGCGGCCGCCGTCACCGCGCGCTACCGGCCGGCGGACGGCGGCAGCCAGATCCGGATCTCGACCCCGGCCGGCCCGATCGAGACGAAGCTGGCGCTGGCCGGTGTACACAACGTGCACAACGCGCTGGCCGCAACGGCGTGCGGCCTGGGGCTGGGCTTGCCGCCGGAGCTGATCGGCGAGGGCCTGGCTGCTTTCCGCGCCGTCGCGGGGCGCGGCACGCGCCTGGCCACGGCGCGGGGCGGCACGGTGATCGATGACAGCTACAACGCCAACCCGGACTCGGTGCGCGCGGCCATCGACCTGCTCGCGGACGAAGCGCCGCCGCGACTGCTGGTGCTGGGTGACATGGGTGAGGTCGGCCAGCAGGGGCCGGCCTTCCACCGCGAGGTCGGGTCGTACGCCAGGGAGCGTGGCATCGAATCGCTGCTGGCCGCCGGGGCCCTGTCGCGCGAGGCGGTGCTTGCATTCGGCGCCGGCGCGCGGCACTTCGAAGAGGTCGAAGACCTGATTGCCGCCGTGACGCCGCTCGCTACCTGCGGCACGGTGCTGGTGAAAGGCTCGCGCTTCATGCGGATGGAGCGCGTCGTGCAGGCGATTGCGGGTGGGACCGCCGATGGACACTGACCATGCTGTTTGAGCTGTTCCAATGGTTGTCGCGCGACGTGCACGCCTTCAACGTGTTCGGATACCTGACGCTGCGCGCCTTGCTCGCGGCCGCCACCGCGCTGCTGATCGGGCTGCTGGCCGGGCCCGTCGTGATCCGCCGGCTGACCGAAATGAAGATCGGGCAGGCGGTCCGGCTGGACGGTCCGCAGACCCATCTGGAAAAGTCCGGAACGCCCACGATGGGCGGCGCGCTGATCCTGCTGTCGATCCTGGTGACGACGCTGTTGTGGGCCGATCTGTCCAACCGTTTCATCTGGGTCGTACTGCTGGTGACGCTGGGATTCGGCTGGATCGGGTGGGTCGACGACTATCGCAAGGTCGTGAAGCGCGACTCCAAGGGAATGGCGGCCCGCGAGAAATTCCTGTGGCAGACGGTGATCGGTCTGGTTGCGGCCATCTACCTGGCGTTCGCCATCACGGCGCCCTCGACCCCGCGCATGTGGCCGCTGCTGCTGGAGTGGATGGCCAACGGCTTCTCGGTGAAGATGCCGCCGCGCGCCGACCTGATCGTGCCGTTCTTCAAGAACGTTGCCTACCCGCTGGGCCTGTTCGGGTTCGCGGGGCTGACGTACCTGGTGATCGTCGGCAGCAGCAACGCCGTCAACCTGACGGACGGCCTGGACGGCCTGGCGATCATGCCGACGGTGATGATCGCCTTCGCGCTCGGAATCTTCTCCGACGTGGTGGGGCGCGCCGACTGGTCGCGCTACCTGCTGTTTCCGTACATCCCCGGCGCTGCCGAACTGGCTGTCGTGTGCGGCGCGATCTGCGGCGCCGGATTGGCGTTCCTGTGGTTCAACGCGTATCCGGCCGAGGTCTTCATGGGCGACGTCGGCGCGCTCGCGCTGGGCGCTGCGCTCGGCACGATTGCGGTGATCGCGCGCCAGGAGATCGTGCTGTTCATCATGGGCGGCGTGTTCGTCGCCGAGACGGTCTCGGTGGCGATGCAGGTGCTGTACTTCCGCTGGACCGGCGGGCGCCGCATTTTCCGGATGGCGCCGCTGCACCACCACTTCGAGCTGTCGGGCTGGAAGGAGACGCAGGTCGTGGTGCGTTTCTGGATCATCACGGTGATCCTGGTGCTGATCGGCCTCTCGACCCTGAAGATCCGGTGAGGCGATGGCGAGCGCACTGGTTCTCGGCTTGGGTCAAAGTGGGCTGGCGATGGCCCGCTGGCTGGCGGGCGAGGGTTGGCAGGTGAGGGTGGCTGACAGCCGCCAGGATCCGCCGATGCGCTCCGAGCTGCAGCAGGAGTTGTCGCAAGCCGAGCTTCACAGCGGCGGGCTCGACCCGGGCCTGGTGAAGGGCATCGAGCTGCTCGCGATCAGCCCCGGGTTGCCGCCGCACCGCGCGCCCGCGGCCGCGCTGGTCGAGGCTGCCCGCAAGTCGCGCGTGCCCGTGGTCGGCGAGATCGAGCTGTTCGCGCGGGCGCTGGCGCGACTGCGCAAGGAGCGCAATTATCAGCCGCGGATGATCGGAGTCACCGGAACGAACGGCAAGACGACCACCACGGCGCTGGCCGCAAAGATGGTCCAGGCGTGCGGCCGCGATGTGGCCGTCGCAGGAAACATCGCTCCCTGCGCGCTCGACGTGCTGGCCGAGAGGCTGAAGACCGATCGGCTGCCTGACGTCTGGGTGCTGGAGCTCTCCAGTTTTCAGCTCGAAACGACCAGGACGCTCGCTTGCGACGCGGCGGCGATCCTGAACCTCACCGAGGATCACCTGGACTGGCACGACTCGATGGAGCAGTACGCGCGGGCCAAGTCGCGCATCCTGGCGCGCGGTACGGTGGCGGTGCTGAACCGGATCGATGCGGGTGTGATGTCTCTGGCCCCGGCCGGCGCAGCGGTCGCCACCTTCGGGCCGGACGCGCCGGTCCATTGCGGCGACGCCGGCCTGGTGCACGACCGCGGCATCGACTGGCTCGCGCTCGCCGAAGATCCGGACCCGCCTTCGGCGTTCGCGCGCCGGCGCGCGGCGCGCGCTACCGGCCCCGTGTACGTGCGCCGACTGATGCCGTCCGACGCGCTGAAGATCCACGGGCGGCACAACGCGATGAATGCGCTGGCGGCGCTGGCGCTGGTGCGCGCGATCGGCTGTCCGTTCGGCCCCTGCTTGCAGGCGCTGAGCGGATATCGCGGAGAGCCGCATCGCACCGAGCGCGTGGCCCTGGTCGAAGGGGTCGAGTACTACGACGACAGCAAGGGGACCAACGTCGGTGCCACGCTGGCGGCGATGCAGGGCCTGGCCGGCGGCGGCCGCAAGCTGGTCGTCATCCTCGGCGGCGAAGGCAAGCAACAGCGCTTCGAGCCACTGGCCGACGCGGTGGCTGCTCACGCGCGCGCGGTGGTGCTGATCGGTCGCGACGGCCCGCGCATCGGTCAGGCGCTGCGGGCGGTGAGCGTTGCGTCCGACCTGCCGGTCGTCACGGCGGACACATTGCCCGACGCCGTGGAGCGCGCCAGTGAGCTCGCGCTGCCTGGAGACGCCGTGCTGCTGTCACCCGCCTGCGCCAGCTTCGACATGTTCCGCGATTACGCGCATCGCGCGCAGGTGTTCGTGCAATCCGTCCGGGAACTGGAGCGCGTCCGGGGCGGGGCCCGCGCAGCGGGCGGCGCCGGAAGCGAAGACGGCTCGGGTGAACGTGGCGGGCCGTTTGCGGCCAGGGCGCTGTGTGGATGAGCCGACCATCGACCTGGCTGCGTCGGCGCAAGCGGCGCGACGACGACCGATTCACTCCCGGGGCGGCGACCCTCGCGCTGGCCGGGCTGGGCGGTGTGGGGTCGACGCGGCGCGCGGCGCACTTCGATCGGATCGATGCCTGGCTGCTCGCGGTGATCGCGGCCCTGCTGATGTTCGGCGCGGTCATGGTGTACTCGGCGTCGATCGCGCTCGCCGACTCGCCACGCTACAACGTCAGCTCGGCGCACTTCCTGATCCGGCATGCCATCTCGATGCTGATCGGAACGGTCGCGGCGATCGGCGCCTTCAGCATCCCACTCGAGCAGTGGCAGCGCGTGGCGCGCTGGGCCTTTCTGGCGGCCGTACTGCTGCTGGTGGCTGTCCTGGTGCCGGGCATCGGCAAGGGCGCGCTCGGCGCGCACCGTTGGATCCCCTTGGGCCCGCTGAACCTTCAGCCATCCGAGCTGATGAAGCTCGCCTGCGTGCTGTACGCCGCGGACTTCACGGTGCGCAAGCAGGATTACATGCACGAATTCGGCAAGGGCTTTCTGCCGATGGCCGGAGTGATGGCCGTGGTCGGCGCGCTGCTGCTGTTGCAGCCCGACCTGGGCGCCTTCGGAGTGATCGTGGCGATCAGCATGGGGATCCTGTTCCTCGGCGGCGTCAACGGGCGCCTGTTCGCATCGATCTCGGTGGCCCTGTGTGCCGCGTTCATGACGGTGATCTGGACCAGTCCGTGGCGCCGCGAGCGCATCTTCGCTTACCTGGATCCGTGGTCGGCCGACAACGCGCTCACCCGCGGCTACCAGCTGTCGCACTCGCTGATCGCGTTCGGCCGCGGCGAATGGTTCGGAGTGGGTCTGGGCGCCAGCGTGGAGAAGCTGCATTACCTGCCGGAGGCGCACACCGACTTCATCGTCGCGGTGATCGGCGAGGAGCTGGGGCTGGTCGGAGTCCTGGTGGTCGTGTTCGCCTTCTACTGGCTGACGCGGCGCGCCTTCGAGATTGGTCGCCAGGCGGTTGCGTTGGATCGCACCTTCGGCGGGCTGGTGGCGCAGGGCGTAGGCCTGTGGATCGGCGTCCAGGCGTTCATCAATATCGGCGTGGCCAGCGGCCTGCTCCCCACGAAAGGATTGACCTTGCCGCTGATGAGCTACGGCGGCTCGGCGCTGCTGGCGACGATGGTGGCGCTGGCGCTGCTGGCGCGGGTCGATTTCGAAAATCGCATCCTGATGCGCGGAGGCGTTCCTCGATGACTGCGGCCGGCGCCACCGTCACCGAGGCTCGCACTGCGGCGTCCCGCCACCTGATGGTGGTCGCGGCCGGTACCGGTGGGCATGTGATGCCCGGCCTGGCGGTGGCCGAACTGCTGCGGGCACGCGGCTGGCGTGTCAGCTGGCTCGGTACGCGCGCCGGTATCGAACGCGGCCTGGTGGAGCCGCTGGCGATCGAGTTCGATGCGGTGCCGTTTTCCGGTTTGCGTGGCAAGGGCCTGGTCGGGGCCGCTGCCGGCAGCATCAACCTGCTGCGCGCCTTCGCCGCCAGCCGCCACGCGATGCTCCGGCGCGCGCCGGACGTGGTGTTCTCGACCGGGGGATACGTCGCGGTGCCAGCCGGCGCGGCGGCGGCAACGCGTCGTGTGCCGTTCGCGCTGCTCAATGCCGACGCCTCGCCCCAGCTTTCGATGCGGCTGTTGCGCCCGATCACCAGCGCCGTGCTGTGCGGCTTCGACGGCAGCGCGAGCCGCCTGGCCGGGCGCAAGGCCATCGTGACCGGGGCGCCGGTGCGCGGACGCATCGCTGCGCTGCCCGCTCCGCGCGAACGCCTGGCCGACGCCAGCGGCCGCCTGCGCCTGCTGGTCCTCGGCGGCAGCCTTGGCGCGCGCGTGTTGAACGAGACCGTGCCTGCCGCGCTGGGCCTGATGGCGGCCGATCAGCGTCCGTACGTGCTGCACCAGTGCGGCGGCGCCCATGTCGAGGCGACCCGCGCTGCGTACGCCCGGGCCGGCGTACCCGGCGATGTGCGCGGCTTCATCGAGGACATCGCGCAGTGCTATCGGGACACGGACCTGGTGGTGTGCCGGGCCGGGGCGATCACCGTGTCGGAGTTGTGCGCGGCAGGCGTGGCGGCCATCCTGGTTCCGCTGGTGGTATCGACCACCGACCACCAGCGCTTCAACGCCGAGTTCCTTGCGGCCCGCGGGGCTGCGCTGCACGTGCCGCAGGAAAGGCTCGACGCAAGGGCGCTGGCGCAGCTGCTCGGAGGCCTGAGGCGCGAACAGATCCTGGCGATGGCGGAGCGCGCCCGCTCGCTGGGCCATCCCGACGCGACGGCGGCGGTGGCCGCTGCCCTCGAGGCGCTGGTGCACGGTCGCACCGGGGTGTCGAGAAGATCATGAGGCATGCGATCCGCCGCATCCACTTCGTCGGGGTCGGAGGCTCTGGCATGAGCGGCATCGCCGAGGTGCTGCTGAACCTCGGCTACGTGATCAGCGGTTCCGATGTGTCCGAATCGCCGGTCACTCAACATCTGGCGCGGCTGGGCGCGCGCGTCTGCGTCGGGCACGACGCGGCGCAGGTGCAGGGCGCCGACGTGGTGGTCGTGTCGTCGGCCGTGGGTCCCGACAACCCGGAAGTGCTCGCGGCACGCGCGCGCCGCATCCCGGTCGTGCCGCGCGCCGTGATGCTGGCCGAGCTGATGCGGCTGAAGCAGGGCATCGCGATCGCCGGCACGCATGGCAAGACGACCACCACCAGCCTGGTGGCCAGCGTGCTGGCGGCCGGCGGCCTCGATCCGACCTTCGTCATCGGAGGTCGCCTGAATTCGGCCGGGGTCAACGCACGTCTCGGTGGCGGCCAGTACATCGTGGTGGAGGCCGACGAATCGGATGCGAGCTTCCTGAACCTGACGCCGGTGGTGGCGGTTGTGACCAACATCGACAACGATCACATGGAGGCGTACGGACACGACTTCGCGCGCTTGCGCCAGGCGTTCGTCGACTTCCTGGCGCGCCTGCCGTTCTATGGCCGGGCCGTGCTGTGCATCGATGACGAGCGCGTGCGCGAGATCGTTCCGTTCATTTCCAAGCCGGTTGTCACCTATGGTTTCTCGGAGGCAGCCCAGATCAGGGCGGTGGCGGCGAAGCCGGCGGGCGCGCGCATGCAGTTCAGGGTCGAGCGTGAGGCGGGCCCTTCGCTGGCGATCGATCTGAACCTGCCCGGCCGGCACAACGTTCAGAACGCGTTGGCGGCCATCGCGGTGGCCGGCGAGTTGGGCGTCGCCGACGGCGCGATGCGGGAGGCGCTCAGCTCGTTCACCGGCGTCGGCCGCCGTTTCGCGCGCCACGGCGACGTCGCGATCGCCGGCGGAGGCTTCACGCTGATCGACGACTATGGACATCATCCGGCCGAAATCGCCGCCACGCTGGCCGCCGCGCGCGGCGCGTTCCCGGGGCGCCGCATCGTGCTTGCTTTTCAGCCGCATCGTTTTACGCGCACGCGCGACTGTTTCGAGGACCTCGTGCGGGTGCTGTCCGATGCCGACGTGCTGGTGCTCACCGAGGTCTACGCGGCCGGCGAAGCCCCGATCGTTGCCGCCGACGGCCGTGCGCTGGCGCGCGCATTGCGGGTGGCGGGCCGCATCGAGCCGGTGTTCGCCGAGTCGGTCGAGCAGGTTGCACAGGCGATCCTGGACACGGTGCGGCCCGGGGATGTGGTGATCACGATGGGGGCCGGCTCGATCGGAACGGTCGCCGGCCGGCTGGCCCAGGCGGAACGAGGAGCTGTCTGATGAAGCAATTCGGGCGGGTTGGGGTTCTGTTGGGCGGGCGTTCCTCCGAACGCGATATTTCACTGATGTCGGGCCGCGCCGTACTGGAGGCGCTGCGCAGCCGCGGCATCGAGGCACTGCCCTTCGATCCTTACCTGCAGTCGGTGACGGAACTGGAGCGCGCCGGCTTCGAGCGCGCATTCATTGCGCTGCATGGCCGCTTCGGCGAGGACGGGACGATCCAGGGTGTGCTGGAGACGCTGCGGATTCCGTACACCGGCAGCGGGGTGCAGGCCTCGGCGATCGCCATCGACAAGCTGATGACCAAGCGCGTGTGGGTCTGGGCCGGCATCCCGACGCCCCGATGGTTCGAGCTCCAGGCCGACAGCGATTTCGACGCGATCGCGCGGGATCTGGGCGGGCCGGTGGTCGTGAAGCCGCGTGCCGAGGGTTCCACCATCGGCATCACGAAGGTCATGTCGAACGCGCGCGGCGAGGTGGCACAGGCCTACGCACAGGCTCGGCGCCACGACGCCTGTGTTTTCGCGGAAGAGCTGGTCGCGGGACGCGAGCTGACCTGCACGATCCTGGGCTCGGGGCCGCAAGCCGAGGCCCTGCCGCTGATCGAGATTCGCGCGCCGGGCGCCAACTACGACTATCAAAACAAGTATTTCACCGACGACACCCAGTACCTGTGCCCGGCACCGATCGATGCAGCGCTGGCGCAGACGATCCAGCGGGTGTGCTTGCGGGCCTATGCCGCGGTCGGTGCGCGCGGCTGGGGGCGCGTGGACGTGATGCTGACGTCCGGGCCGCAGGCAGAGCGGCCGTTGCTGCTCGAATTGAACACGGTGCCCGGCATGACCGGCCATTCGCTGGTGCCGATGGCGGCGCGCCAGCGCGGCATGGAGTTCGCGGACCTGGTGGTGCGCATCCTGTCCGACGCCAGGCTGGAGGTGCAGGAGTGAACCGCATGCGGGCGATGCGCTGGGCCACCACGGCGCTGCTGGCGGCGAGCGCGCTGCTGCTGGCAGGCGCGCTGGCGGTGAAGGTGGCGCGCGGCCCAGGGTTCGCATTGCACCGGATCGAGGTCGTGGGCGAGGTGCGTCACGTGAGTCGCGCGGCGGTGCGGGCGGCGATCAGTGGGCGTCTGACCGGCAACTACTTCACGATCGGCCTGGATCAGGTGCGGCATGCGTTCGAGACCCTGCCGTGGGTGGCGCAGGTTTCCGTGCGGCGGATCTGGCCGGATCGTCTGCGCGTGACGCTGACCGAGCATCGCGCGCTGGGCGAATGGAACGACGGCCGGCTGGTGTCGGACGCGGGCGTGCTGTTCGTCGCCAATCCGGCCGAGGCGGAGGCCGATGGGGCCCTGGTGAGCTTCGCAGGCCCACCCGGCTACGCCGCCGACGCGGTGGACCGCTTTCACCGATTCAGCGCGCTGCTGGCTCCGCTGCAGTTGCGCATCGCGGCCCTGCAGATATCCGACCGCGCCTCATGGAGCCTGACCACGGCCCCCGCCACGCAAATCGAGCTCGGGCGCGACGATCCGGTCGGCCGCCTGGATCAGCGCCTGGCCGCGATCGTCGCGGCCTATCCCGTGGTGACGGCCCGCCTGGCAGGTCCTGCGACGCGAATCGACGCACGCTATTCGAACGGATTTGCGGCGGCAAGGGCCCGATGAAGGCAGCTCGATGAAAAACGATCTCATGAGAACGAGAACGGACAACAAGGATCTGATAGTCGGCCTGGATGTGGGCACGTCGAAGGTCGTGGTGACGGTGGCGGAGCTGCTGCCTGACTCGCGCTACCAGGTGATCGGGGTCGGCCAGGCGCGTTCGGAAGGACTGCGCAAGGGCGTGGTGGTGAATATCGAGGCGACCGTCCAGTCGATCCGGCGCGCGCTGGAAGAGGCCGAGTTGATGGCCGCCTGCCGGATCTCGGAGGTGTTTACCGGGATCGCCGGCAGCCACATCAAGAGCTTCAACTCGAGTGGCATGGTCGCGATCAAGGACCGCGAGGTGATGCCGCCCGACGTGGAGCGGGTGATCGAGACCGCGCGCGCGGTCAACATTCCGACCGACCAGCAGGTGCTGCACGTGCTGACCCAGGAGTTCATCGTCGACGGCCAGGAGGACATCCGCGAGCCGATCGGCATGAGCGGCGTGCGTCTCGAAGTCCGCGTCCATATCGTCACCGGGGCGGTCAGCGCGGCGCAAAACGTGGTCAAGTGCGTGCGGCGCTGCGGACTCGAGGTGAGCGATCTGATCCTGCAGCCGCTCGCTTCGTCGCTGTCGGTGCTGACATCCGACGAGCGGGAACTGGGCGCGGCACTGGTCGACATCGGAGGAGGCACGACCGACATCGCGATCTTCACGGGCGGGGCGATCCGCCACACCGCCGTGATCCCGATCGCCGGCGATCAGATCACCAATGACATCGCGATGGCGCTGCGTACGCCCATTCCGGACGCCGAGGAGATCAAGTTGCGCCACGGCGTGGCCAAGGAGGTGCTGGCCGAGAGCGCCGACCGCATCGAGATCCCCGGTATCGGCGATCGCGCGCCCAGGCTGCTGTCGCGCCAGGCGCTGGCGGCCGTGATCGAGCCGCGCGTGGAGGAGTTGTTCACGCTGGTTCTGAAGGTGTTGCGCGAGTCCGGCTACGAGGAAATGCTGGCGAGCGGCATCGTGCTCACCGGTGGCACCTCGCTGCTGCCCGGCATCGTCGAGCTGGCCGAGGACGTCTTTCTGCGGCCGGCGCGGGTGGGCTGGCCCGGCTACGGCGGCGCGCTGGCCGACGTGGTTCGCAATCCGCGCTTTGCGACGGTGATGGGTCTGATCGTCGAAGCGCACGCACAACGCCTGCGCGGCCGCAAGCTGGTCGCCCAGACCGGTTCCATGAAGCAGACCTTGAGGCGAATGAAGGAATGGATCGTCGGCAACTTTTAAACGTGCTGGGAAGCACGCACATGGGAGGCACTATGCCATTCGAAATTCTCGAGACGGAAACCCAGGGCACCGTGATCAAGGTGATCGGCGTCGGTGGCGCCGGTGGCAATGCGGTCGAGCACATGATCAAGCGCAGCGTGCAGGGCGTGGAGTTCATCTGTGCCAACACCGATCACCAGGCGCTGTCGCGTTCCAGCGCCAGGAACGTGATCCAGCTCGGCCGCACCGGGCTGGGCGCCGGCAGCCGGCCGGATGTGGGACGGCAGGCGGCCGAGGAGGCGCGCGACCGCATTGCCGACGCACTGCGGGGTGCGCACATGGTGTTCATCACGGCCGGCATGGGCGGCGGAACCGGGACCGGCGCGGCCCCGGTCGTTGCCGAGATCGCCAAGGAGCTGGGCATCCTGACGGTGGCTGTCGTGTCCAAGCCGTTCGATTTCGAGGGGCCGAAGCGGGCCAAGGTCGCCGAGCAGGGTCTGGTCGACCTGCAGGACCACGTCCATTCGCTGATCGTGATCCTGAACAACAAGCTCGAAGAGGTGCTGGGCGAGGAGGCTGAAATGGCCGACTGCTTCCAGGCCGCCGATGACGTTCTGCACAACGCCTGCGCCGGCATTGCCGAGATCATCAACATTCCGGGCCTGGTCAACGTCGATTTTGAGGACGTCAAGACCGTGATGGGCGAGCACGGCAAGGCGATGATGGGCACCGCCACGGCTGCCGGCACCGACCGGGCGCGGGTGGCAGCCGAGCAGGCGGTCGCCAGTCCGTTGCTCGAGGGGGTCGACCTGTCGGGAGCGCGCGGGGTCCTGGTGAACATCACGGCCAGCCCGTCGCTGAAAATGAGGGAGACGCGCGAAGTGATGAACACGATCCGCGAGTTCGCGGCCGAGGATGCGACCGTCATCTTTGGAACCGTATGCGACGATGCGATCGGCGATGGACTGCGCGTCACGGTGGTCGCCACCGGACTGGGCAAGGCCGCGGCCAAGAAGGTTCCGTTGACCATGGTGAGGACTGCGACCGACAACGGCGTGGCGGTGGTCGGATCCACTTCGCCCCCGGCCTCGGCGGCACGCCACGACTACAGCCACCTGGAAGCCCCGGCCGTGTGGCGCCAGCGCGATGGTGCGGCCCTGCGAGCGGCCGCGATCGACGAGGCGGCGGTGGAGCGGCTCGATATCCCGGCCTTCCTGCGCAAGCAGGCGGATTGAGCCCATGGTGAGCGCATGAGGCTCCGGCTGCGACGGACCGCGGCCATCGGCCGCGCGCCCCGCGCACTGGGTTTGCGCTCTACGACCTGGCCAGGGCAGCGCGCGTCTGGACCAGGTAGACCAGGCTGCTCAGGCCAACGAGGGCCAGCAGGCCCATGATCTCCTCGCGCGAGCCCAAGGCGATCAGAGCCAGCCAGCTGCCGCCGCCGATCAGGGCGGCCGCGCCAAGGAAGCGGAAGTTCAGCGGTGTGCCGGCCAATGCCACGCCGCGGCGCGCCAGCACCCAGGCCGCCGCGCAGCCGCCGATGTACAGCGGGCTGATGGCGAGCGTCGACAGCACGGCCAGCTCGGCAAAGCTTCCCCTCAGCGCCAGCGCAATGGCGAGCGTGGAGTAGCACAGAATGGCGGCGAAGGGGGTGTGACTGCGGGGGTGCACACGCCCCAGGACGCCGGGCAGCAGGCCATCGCGCGCGAAAGCGAACAGCTGGCGTGGACTGCCGAGGATGTCGCTGGCAATCCAGCCGAACATCGACAACGCGGTTCCCGCCAGCATCAGCGCGCGCAGCACCGGATGAACCTGCGCCATCGCATCGGCCAGCGGCGCCTGCGAAGTCGCCAGCGCAGGTCCCAGGATGCCCTGGGCAACCATCTGGATGGCGATATACAAGACAGTCGTCGACAGCATGGCGAGGATCAGCGCGCGCGGAATCGTCCGATTGGGCTGACGCACCTCGCCGCTTGCGGCCAGGGAGGTCTCCATGCCGGTCACGGCGAACACGGCCAGGATCACCGCACGGCCGATGTCCTGCGTGTCGAGCCGCACGGTTTGTGAGAGGTTCGAGCCGTGGATGGCTCCCACGCCGGCGATCAAAAAAATCGCCAAGGGAACCAGTTTGAGCGTGGTCGTCGCGCCGACCAGTCGCGCCGCGCGCGCCACGCCGCCGATGTTGACCAGTGCGATGCCGCCGATCGTGCCGACGATGACGATCACGCGCACCCACGCCGCCAGCTGCGGAGCGAACAGCGTCGCGACTGCATCGGCCAGAGCGGCGGCGACCCCGCCATTGGCGAGCAGGCAGCTGATCCAGAACCCGGTGCCGGCAACGTAGGCCGGGAATGGCCCAAAGGCGGCGTCGATAACGCCATAGACTCCGCCGCTGGTCGGGACCCGGCTGCCGCCTTCGGCAAAGCAGAGGGCGGACGCCCCCACCGCAATGCCGCAACCCAGGAAAGCGAGCGGCGCGTACGAACCGACGCTTGCGGCCAGGGCTGCCGGCACCGCGAAGATGCCGGCGCCCACGATCATGCTGATCATGCTCGCGGCCAGCGCCCACGGTCCTACCGCGCGGATCAGTCCGGCGTCTCTCTGGCTCGCTTGCACCGGGGAACGGTAGCATGTGCTCGGCGTTTCGAGACAGGTCCTGGCATGCGTCCACCATCCGCCGCCGCTGCGTCCGACACCGGCCTGGCCGTTTTCTACCGCGACATGACGGCGCCCGAGCGGCGCACGTTCTGGGCCTGCTTCGGCGGCTGGGCACTCGACGGCATGGACTTCATGATCTATCCGCTGGTGCTGTCGAGCGTGATGGCACTTTGGCAGGTCGACAAGGCGGTGGCCGGCCTCGCGGTGACCCTGACGCTGTTTGCTTCGGCCTTCGGAGGATGGTTCGCAGGTTTTCTATCGGACCGCATCGGGCGGGTGCGCACGCTGCAGATCACGATCCTGTGGTTTTCGTTCTTCAGCCTGTTGAGCGCGTTCGCGCAGACCTTCAGCCAGTTGATGCTGGCCCGCGGCCTGCTGGGGTTCGGCTTCGGCGGCGAATGGGCAGCCGGAGCGGTGCTGATGGGCGAGACGATTCGCGCCCAGTACCGCGGCCGCGCTGTCGGCAGCGTGCAGTCTGGCTGGGCGATCGGCTGGGGTGCAGCGGTACTGGCGCAAGCGGTGCTGTTTACGCGGTTGCCGGCCGACACGGCGTGGCGTGCCATGTTTGCGCTGGGTGCCGCGCCCGCGCTGTTGGTGTTCTATGTGCGCCGCAACGTCCAGGAGCCGCAGATCGCCGTTCAGGCTCGCAGGCGCCAAGCCGCCGCCGGCGGTCGGCCGGCGATCTGGGAGATCTTCGGCAGCGACGTGCTGCGCACGACCGTCCTGGCGTCGATGCTCGCCACCGGGGCTCAGGGCGGCTACTACGCGATCACGGCGTGGCTGCCGACCTTCCTGAAAACGGAGCGCCACCTGTCCGTGATCGGTTCCACCGGCTACCTTGCGCTGCTGATCCTCGGCAGCTTCGCCGGCTACCTCGTGGGCGCATGGCTCGCCGATCGGATCGGGCGGCGCCGCATGTTCATCGCATTTTCCGCCGGTGCGCTGCTGCTGATCATCGCCTATACCCAACTCGGTGTTTCCAGCGATGCGATGCGGCTGCTGGGATTCCCGCTCGGTTTCTTCGCAAGCGGCTATTTCTCGGGTATGGGGCCGTTTCTGACCGAGCTGTTCCCGACGCGGCTGCGCGGCTCGGCCCAGGGCTTCGCCTATAACTTTGGTCGCGGATTCGGCGCACTGTTTCCCGCCCTGGTGGGCTACGTATCGCAGGCGATGCTGCTGTCGCTCGCGATCACGCTGTTCGCGGTGATCGCATACGGCCTCATGCTGGTGGCGGCGTTGCTGCTGCCCGAGACGCGCGGCCGCCGGCTCGATGCCGATGCCTGATCCTGCCAAAGAGACGGCTCCGGAATGTCCCGGGCCGGACCCCGAGCCGCGACGGCCGAGGGGCTTCACCGTGCCGGACGGTGCGGTCGATGCACACGCGCACGTGATCGGCGCGCCGCCCGAATACTCGTTCGTCGCTTCACGCTCGTACACGCCGCCGCCGGCTCCACCGTCCAGCTACCTGCATATGCTCGATGCGACCGGCATGCGCTACGGCGTGCTGGTGCAGGTCAGTGTGCACGGCACCGACAACCGGTTGCTGCTGCAGACCCTCGCTGCACACGCGGTGCGACTGCGCGGAATCGCGGTGATGCCACTGGGTCTGGCGCCGCGCGAGTACAAGGCAGCGCGTGAGGCCGGCGTCGTGGGCCTGAGGCTGAACGTACTGTACGGGGGCGGCATCGGCCTCGAGTCGCTCGCCGAGTACGGGGCCCTGGCGCACGAGCTGGGTTGGCACCTGCAGCTGCTCGTCGGCGCACGTCAGCTGGCGGCGTTGGCGCCGCAGCTCTCGCGTCTGCCCGTGCCGTTCGTGGTCGATCACATGGGGCACTTTCCGGTGGGCGAGGTCCCGCTGGCAGATCCGGCATTCGAGACACTGGTTGCCCTGGCGCGCGATGGAGCCTGGGTCAAGCTGTCGGGCGCGTACCGCCTGTCACAACGCGCGCCGCTCTATGAGGATACGATCCCATACGCGCAACGGCTGCTCGAAGCCGCGCCGACCCGCTGCCTGTGGGGTTCGGATTGGCCACACGTTGCGCATTGGGGAGCGGTCATCCAGGTTGGGGACCTGCTCGACCTTCTGGGCCAGTGGGCACCGGATGCAACACTGCGCGAACAGGTCCTGGTCAAGAATCCTCGGGTACTCTACGGCTTCCAATGACGGCAACCCCGCGACCGGGCGAACCACGTACGGCGTTCGTGCTGGCGGGGGGCGGCAGCCTCGGCGCCGTTCAAGTGGGAATGCTGAAGGCGCTGGTGCGAGCAGGCGTGCTGCCCGATCTGGTTGTTGGCGCGTCGGTGGGGGCGATCAACGGCGCCTGCTTTGCGATGGAGCCCGATGAGAAGGGCGTCGCGCGTCTGGAGCGCATCTGGCTCGGACTGCGCCGCTCCGACATCTTTCCCTTCTCGGCGGCGCACGGCGTGCTGGCCGCCTTCGGCAGGCGGGACCATCTGGTCGACCCGGGGCCGCTGCGAGCGCTGATCGAATCGGAACTTCCGGGCAAGAACCTGGAGGATGCGCGTGTACCGTGCTATGTGGTGGCCACCGACGTATTGACCGGTGAAGAGGTGGCCTTGGCGTCCGGTCCCGCCGTTCGAGCGTTGCTGGCCAGCGCCGCGATACCCGCCGTGTTGCCGGTGGTATCGATCGATGGTCGCCATCTGATGGACGGCGGCGTCGCCAACAACACGCCGATCTCCACCTCGGTCGATCTGGGCGCGAAGCGTGTGATCGTGCTGCCGACTGGCGTGTCGTGCGCGCTGCAAGGGCCGCCTCGTGGCGTCGTGGCCCGC
>DATBCI010000474.1:0-11373 GCA_036270555.1 Burkholderiaceae bacterium | reverse complement strand
GTCTCGATGCCAAGCGGCCGGCACGCGCCGCGCTCGATCGAGGCCAATGGCCGGCCGTCGCTTCCCATGATGTCGAGCAGTTCGGAGCGCCACTCGCGCACGATCCGGGCTTCGTGCAGGCGCCGGGCCGCCTGCTGCATCGCTTGCGAGCGGGTCGCCGGATCGTTCGCCTCGGATCTAAGGCCGAGCTGCTCGCCGCTCAGCTCGAACCTGGTCGGTGGCTGTAACAGGCAGCGCGCCGTGTCGGGGTGGACCCGGCCGCAGCGTTGACCGTCCAGCATCAAAGGCAGCCAATGCGCCGGGATCGGCTGGTCCGCGTGCCTCTGGCAGGCCTGCCACAGCCGCTCGAGCCGATCCGCTGGCACGGCCATTCAGGCCAGGTCCTCCTCAGGGCGCAGGTGCGGAAACAGAATCACGTCGCGGATGCTCGGTACATCCGCCAGCAGCATCACGAAGCGGTCGACCCCGATCCCGCAGCCCGCCGCTGGCGGCATGCCGTATTCGAGCGCGCGGATATAGTCGGCGTCGTAGTACATCGCTTCTTCGTCGCCTGCCTGCTTGGCCTCAGCCTGGCGCCGGAACCGCTCGGCCTGGTCTTCCGGGTCGTTCAGCTCCGAAAATCCATTGGCCGTTTCGCGTCCCGCGATGAACAGCTCGAATCGGTCCGCGATGTGCGGCCGCGTATCGGACGCTCGCGCCAGCGGCGACACCTCGACCGGATAGTCGATGATGAAGGTCGGTTGAGTCAGCTTGGATTCGGCCGTCTGCTCGAACAGCATCATTTGCAGGCTGCCGACGCCCTCCTTCGCGCTGCGCGCTTCGGAGGGTGAACCCGCCTCGGTGGGCTTGCCCTCCGTAGCGGGTAGCGCGGAGGAGGGTACGCCCAGACGCGCCAGTTCAGCACGCAGCCATGCCGGATCGGACAACTGCGCGGCCGAGCCACCAGGGCCGTGGCGGCGGATCGCTTCGACCAGCGCCAGCCGTTCGAAGGGCGGGGCCAGGTCGATCGTCTGACCCTGGTAGTTCAGGGTGGCGGACCCCGTCGCTGCCAGTGCGGTCTGCCGCAAGAGCTGCTCGGTGAAGTCCATCATCCATCGCACGTCCTGGTAGGCGGCGTAGAACTCGAGCATCGTGAATTCCGGGTTATGACGCGGGCTGATACCTTCGTTGCGAAAGTTGCGATTGATTTCGAACACCCGCTCGAAGCCGCCGACCACGAGGCGCTTCAGATACAGCTCCGGGGCGATCCGCAGGTACATGTCGATGTCGAGCGCGTGATGGTGCGTGACAAACGGGCGCGCCGCCGCTCCCCCGGGAATCGGCTGCAGCATGGGCGTCTCGACTTCGAGGAAGCCCTGCTCGGTCATCAGGCGCCGCAATTCGGCCACCGCCCGCGACCGCACCTGAAAGGCGCGGCGGCTCGACTCGTTCATGATCAGGTCGACATAGCGCTGCCGGTAGCGCGTCTCGTGGTCGGCCAGGCCGTGGAATTTGTCGGGCAGCGGACGCAGCGTCTTGGCCAGCAGCCGCAGCTGCCTGCAGCGAACCGTCAGCTCGCCGCGGTTGGTGCGGAACAGCACCCCCTGCACGCCGACGATGTCGCCGATGTCCCAGTGGCGGAAGGCCTCGTGCGCGTCGCTGCCCGTGTCTTCGTTGGTGACGAACAGCTGGATCCGCCCGGAACCGTCCTGCAGGGTGGCGAAACTCGCCTTGCCCTGCAGTCGCTTGAGCATCATGCGCCCGGCCACCGCAACGCTCACCGGCGTCGCGTCCAGTTCTTCGCGCGTTGCGCTCGCATAGCGGGCATGAAGATCCGCCGCGCTGTCAGTGCGGACGAAATCGTTAGGGTAGGCGGGTCCGAGCTGCCGCAGCCGCTCGAGCTTGGCGCGGCGCTCGGCCACGATTGGATTGACGGCTTCGCCGTCGCGCGGATTCGATTCGGACATGGAGGTCGGGTCAGACGCCCTGTTTCAGGCTTGCGGTGATGAAGTCGTCCAGATCGCCATCCAGCACGCCTTGCGTATTGCCGATCTCGACGTTGGTGCGCAGGTCCTTGATGCGCGACTGATCCAGCACATAGGAGCGGATCTGATGGCCCCACCCGACGTCGGTCTTGGACTCCTCGAGCCGGGATTGCTCGGCCATGCGCTTGCGCATTTCCAGTTCGAACAGGCGGGATTTGAGCATCGCCATGCATTCGGCCCGGTTGCGATGCTGCGAGCGGTCGTTCTGGCTCTGGACCACGATCCCGGTCGGAAGATGCGTGATCCGCACGGCCGACTCGGTCTTGTTCACGTGCTGGCCGCCGGCCCCGGAGGCGCGGTACACATCGATCCGCAGGTCGGCCGGATTGATCTCGACTTCCACCGTGTCGTCGACCTCGGGGTACACGAACACGCTTGCGAACGAGGTGTGACGGCGCGCGTTCGAGTCGAACGGCGATTTGCGCACCAGCCGGTGGACGCCGGTTTCGGTGCGCATCATCCCGTAGGCGTACGAGCCGCTCATCTTGATGGTCGCACTTTTGATGCCGGCCACCTCGCCGGCCGACTCTTCCAGCAACTCGGCCTTGAAGCGCTTGCGCTCGGCGTAGCGCAGGTACATGCGCTCCAGGATCGACGCCCAATCCTGCGCTTCGGTGCCACCGGCTCCCGCCTGGATATCCAGGAAGCAATTGTTCGGGTCCAGCGGGTTGTGGAACATGCGCTGGAATTCCAGATCGCCGATCTGCTGGGCCAGCCCGGTCACATCGGCGTTGATCGTCGCCAGCGCCGCATTGTCCTGATCGGCTCGCGACAGCTCAAACAGCTCGTTGGCGTCGCCCAGATCGCGGTCGAGCCGGCCCATCCGGTCGACCACATCTTCCAAGGTCTTTTTCTCGCGCCCGAGATCCTGGGCTCGCTTCGGATCACCCCAGATGTTGGGCTGTTCGAGCGCAGCGCTGACCTCCGTCAGGCGCTGCTGCTTGGCGTCGACGTCAAAGATACCTCCGCAAATCGGACAGCCGATTGCGAAGGTCGGCCAGGGTCGCGGCAGTCTGGTTCAGCTGTTCGGCATCCATCGTGTTGTCCCATTCAAGATTGCTTATTATCCCTGAAGAGCTTCTGGTGGCAGCCCTATTGCGGGTTCTGACTCGGGCGCGCGGCTTCAGCACCTGCGATGTGCAGCCGGATCCGGCGCAACCCGTGGTAGGTGTCGAATTTCAAGCGGTACGCCAGGCGCACGCGCGGCGGAAGCGACTCGGTTTGCCCGAACCAGATGGCGGGAAATCGGGATCTTTCCAGAGCGAGCGTCAGCTGCAGGTGACGGTCCTGCAGCAGGCGCTGCTCGAGCACCTCGAACTCGTTGGAGAACAGGGGCTCTGGAAACCCCTGGCCCCACACGATGGACTCGATCGCATCCACCAGGTCAGGGCGGATCTCGCTGCCGATCAGACCGCCGTCCGTGACCAGCGAGCGCATGAACAGCGAGGGCTCGGCGCTGGCCCGGGTGGCGGCTTCGAAGGCGTCGATGAACGCCGCCAGGTTGGGCTCCCGCAGCGTCAGGCCGGCGGCCATCGCATGTCCGCCGAAACGCTCGATCAGCTCCGGATGGGTCTTCGTGACCTGATCGAGGGTGTCGCGCAGGTGCACGCCGTCGATCGATCGCCCCGATCCCCGCAGCTGGCCGTCGCCGGCTTGAGCGAACGCGATCGTCGGCCGGTGATAGCGATCCTTGATGCGCGAGGCCACCAGGCCGACGATTCCTTGATGCCACGTCGGGTCGAACAGCACGATCGAGCGCCGTTGCCCGAAGCCGCTCGCATCGATCCCCCCGAGCGCGTCCAGTTGCATCTGCGCCTCGATCTGCCGGCGTTCCTGGTTCAGGCGCTCCAGTTGCCGTGCGAGGTCGAACGCCCGCTCAGGGTCATCGGTGACCAGGCATTCGATGCCGACCGTCATGTCGCTCAGACGGCCGGCTGCATTGATGCGTGGCGCAATCGAGAAGCCCAGGTCCTGCGCGCACGCCTGCGGGGCGCTGCGCCCCGCGACCTGAAACAATGCCGCCACGCCGGGCTGCAGGCGGCCGCCCCGCATGTTGCGCAGGCCTGCACTGACCAGAGCGCGGTTGTTGCGGTCCAGCCGTACCAGATCGGCCACCGTACCCAGTGCCACGAGGTCGAGCAGCGAATTCAGGCGCGGCTGCGTGGCCTGGTCAAATCGGCCGCGATTTCTCAGCTCCGCCCGCAGCGCGGTCAGCACATAGAACATCACGCCGACCCCGGCCAGGTTCTTCGATGGAAACGAACAGCCCGGCTGATTCGGATTGACGATCGCGCGAGCGGCCGGCAGGCGCTCCCCCGGGAGGTGATGGTCCGTGACCAGCACGCTGATGCCGAGGCAATTGGCGCGCTCGACCCCCTCGACGCTGGCAATGCCGTTGTCGACCGTGATGATCCAGTCGGGGTGCCGCTGTGCGGCCAGCTCGACCAGCTCGGGCGTCAGCCCATATCCGAATTGGAAGCGATTGGGCACCAGGTAGTCGACCATGGCCCCCATCGCCCGCAAGCCGCGCAGCCCCACGGCACACGCGGTGGCGCCGTCGCAGTCGTAGTCCGCGACGATCAGCAGCCTTTGCTGCCGCTCCACCGCGTCGGCCAGCAGCGCGGCTGCACGCTGACATTGGGACAGGAGCGCGGGCGCGTGCATATCCGCAACGACCGGTTGCAGCTCACCGGCAGAGGCGATGCCGCGCGCAGCCAGCGCGCGCGCCAGCGGCGCCGGCACCCCGGACGCGGTCAGCCGGCTGGCGGCGGCCGGATCGTAAGGGCGCTCGACCAGGATCGTCTGCAACGGAACGGGGCGCGCTCCGTCATGCTGCACTCGCCAATCCGACTCAGGCTTCACGAGGTTACCGATTCCAGCAGACATTCGCGCAGCGCGCGGCGTCGCCACGGTAGCAGGCTCGTGCCTGCGCCCAGCGTGAACGTGGCCACACCCTGCCGGCCGCAGGTGACCAATTCAAGCGAACGCCTCGGACCGGCCCCAGAAGCGCTCCGCAATGAGGCGATTGCCAGATCAAGCTGTGCCCAGGCTGCCGCCCAGGCGCTCCAGTCCCGGCGCCAGTACGGTCCGAACAGGTGTGGCCACACCGTCAGCGAATCGGACCGGGTCGTTGCCTTCGCAGCATCGGCGGCCTGCCACCAGCCGAGCACGACCGGATCGCCGCTGTGCACCTGGCCGAAGCGCGATGGTTCGAGCTTGCGCCATGGGCCGCCGCCGTGCAGCCACAGGCCGTTGGCGACCTGCTGGCCGCGCGAGTCGCGTTCGCGGTTCACGCGGCTCGCATGCCAGCGCATCTGAACCTCATTCAGCAGGCGCCGCCAGTGCGATGCATGGGCGCCTTGCGGCAGACGCGCCTCGATCGACGCGCCCAGGGCGGCCTGCAGCGGCATCGTTCGCAGGGCCCAGGGTTCGCGAGGAAACAGGTACCAGCGTCCCGCGGCCTCGCGCAGCACGGCTGCATGCTCCTTCGCCGCATCGGCTGCCTCGTTGAACAACTCGCGATTTTCCGCTTCGGCCAGTGCGGGCGCATCGATCGCTGACAGCACCGTCCGTTCGGGCTCAAGGCTCAGGTGAACCGGGTCACAGAACCAGACGTCACTCTCGTAGGCTTGCGATCCGCCCTCACCACTCACCGCTCGCCAGGAGTAAGCGGCGCACGCTGGGGGATCCCCAGGCACTGAGAAGGTGCGGGCCAGCCATTCGAGGTGAGCCGCCCCATCGGACCAGGGCTCCCGCAGTGTGTGCCACGCGCGCGGCGCGCGCCTCATCAGGCGGTCCAGGCGGTCCGGAACGAACCCGGCCGGCAATTGATTCCACTCCGGCTCGAAGATCAGCGCACCTCCAACCAAAAGCACTTGCGTCATCGGGCGTTCCTATCGGCGGCGAGCGGCAGACATGGCTGAAGCCGAAGCAGGCTCGCGACGGAACCCGGATTGTAAGAAACAGGCCAAAAAACAGCGGCAGCCGCAAAGGCGCTCGGCGCCGGTGGACTAGAATCGCCGCTGCCTCTGCTTCCCAATCCTTCCGGTCGATCTTGAGCCTTCCGTTCGAAATCCGGATCGGCCTGCGCTACACGCGAGCCGGCCGGCGTGCGCATCGCCGCAACGCGTTCATCTCCTTCATCTCGGCCATCTCGATCGGGGGCATCGCCCTTGGCGTGATGGCACTGATCGTGGTGCTGAGCGTGATGAATGGCTTCCAGCGCGATGTGCGTGACCGCATGCTGTCCGTGATCCCGCACGTGCAAATCGAGGCGATGGATGGGGCGCTGCGCGATTGGAATGACGTTGCAGCGCGGGCCCGGAGCGACCCCGAGGTGACTGCCAGCGCTCCGCTGGTCCAGGCGCAGGCGATGCTGATCCGGGAGGACGCGGTGCGTGGCGTGCTGATCTCCGGCATCGATCCCGCGCAGGAGCCACATGTTTCAGACATCGTGCAGCATCTGCAGGGCGCTCCGATCGATGCGCTGGCGCCAGGCCAATTCGGCATCGTGCTCGGGCGGGAGCTGGCTCGTGCGCTGGGTGTCGACGTGGGCGACAAGGTGACCGTGGTCGTGCCACAGGGCAACCTGACTCCGGCTGGCATGGTGCCGCGCCTGAAACAGTTTCGCGTGGTGGCGACATTCAGTTCCGGCCACTACGAATTCGACAGCGCGCTGGCACTGATCAACCTGTCGGACGCGGAACGCCTGTTTCGGCTGGACGCGCCGACGGCGGTGCGCTTGCGCCTGCGAGACATGCAGCAGGCTCCGCAGGTGGCGCAGCGCCTGGCGCGGCTGATCGGGCCGGAGGTGCTGGTGAGGGACTGGTCCAGCGTCAATCGCACCTGGTTCGCCGCGACCCAGATCGAGAAGCGGATGATGTTCCTGATACTGGCGCTGATCGTCGCGGTCGCCGCGTTCAATCTGGTATCCACGCTGGTGATGACGGTGACCGAGAAGCACGCCGATATCGCGATCCTGCGCACGCTGGGCGCCAGCCCCGGCAGCGTGATGGCGATCTTCATGATCCAGGGCGCGCTGGTGGGCTTGCTTGGAGTCGGTCTTGGAGTTTCCGGCGGATTGCTGTTGGCCACGCACCTCGAGACGATCGTTCCGGTGATCGAGCATGCGTTCGGCATCCATTTCCTGGACCCATCGATCTATTTCATCAGCGAGCTGCCATCGGATCCGCGCGCCTCGGACATCGTTCCGATCTGCGCCGTTTCGCTGGTTCTTTCGTTCGTGGCTACCTTGTATCCAAGCTGGCGGGCGTCCCGCATCCGGCCGGCCGAGGCGCTGCGGTATGACTGACACCGTGCGCGCGGTTGGGGTGTTCAAGGCCTATCGCGAAGACAACCTGGCGGTGGAGGTGTTGAAAGGGGCCGACCTCGACGTTCAAAGCGGAGAGGTCGTGGCGGTGATCGGGGTCTCCGGATCGGGCAAGAGCACGCTGCTGCATTGCCTGGGAGGGCTCGATTCGATCGATGCCGGCTCGGTGGCGATCGGCGGCCGCGCCCTGTCGACGCTGAACGAAGCAGAGCGAGGACAGTTGCGCAACCAGCAGCTCGGATTCGTCTACCAGTTTCACCACCTGCTGCCGGAATTCACGGCGCTCGACAACGTATCCATGCCGTTGCTGATCCGGCGCGTAGCGATGCCGGAGGCGAGGAGGCGGGCCGGCGAGGCATTGTCGGCGGTCGGGCTCGCCACGCGGCTCTCGCACCACCCCAGCGAGCTCTCCGGTGGCGAGCGCCAGCGAACCGCGATCGCGCGCGCCTTGGTCAGCGGGCCGGTGTGCCTGCTCGCCGATGAGCCGACCGGCAACCTGGATCGCGAGACTGCGCGCACCGTGTTTGAAGTCCTGCTTGATGCTGCCCGCCGGTGCGGTGCGGCGATCCTGATTGCCACCCACGACCCGGAACTGTCGGCCCGGTGCGACCGGGTGCTGCGCTTGAGCGACGGCCGGCTGGGGCCTGAACGGCCAGCGGCCTAAGCCACTCCCGCCGGCGGTTTGGCCGGGCTGGGCGCGCCCAACTAAACTCGGCCTGGAACCTCTGATTTCGACATTTCCCGGCGTGATTCGACGCTGTGGGTTCGACGGTGTGGTTCGACGGTGTGGTTCGATAGTCATTGCCATCTGGACGCCGCGGAGTTCGACGCCGATCGCGACGAGGTCGTCGAGCGCGCGCGAAGCGCCGGCGTGCGCGCGATGCTGATCCCGGGGGTCGAGGTGGCCACCTTCGAGCGGGTGCGCGAGGTTGCTCACCGTTACGGCTTCGGCTACGCGCTCGGCATTCACCCGTTGTACGTGTCGCGCGCGGCCGAAGGCGATCTGGACCGGCTTGCGGACGCCGTACGAAGCGCGCAGGTCGATCCACGATTCGCGGGCATCGGTGAGATCGGGCTGGATTTCGCCGAGGGTGCACCGGACGCCGAGCGTCAGGAGCATTTCTATCAAGCACAGCTTCGGCTGGCTCGCGAATGGTCATTGCCCGTGGTTCTTCATGTCCGGCGCTCGGCGGACCGCTTGCTCAAGTACTTGCGGCGGATCGAGGTGCCTGGCGGCATCGCGCACGCCTTCAACGGCTCCGAGCAGCAGGCGCGCGAAATCACCGCCTGCGGGCTGCGCCTCGGTTTTGGTGGAGCGGCAACCTTCAGCGGCTCGCTGCGCATCCGGCGTCTTGCGGTCGAGGTACCGGATCCGTCCATCGTGCTGGAGACCGACGCACCCGACATAGCGCCGCAGTGGATGCATCTGGATGGCGGTCCGCGCCGCAATGAGCCGGCGCAGCTGCCGCGCATTGCCACGGTCATCGCGCAGCTTCGCAGCGTCTCGCCCGATGAGCTTGCCGCCATCAACCAGCGCAACGTGCTGGACGCGTTCCCCCGCCTGGCCGCCCTGACTGCTGCGGGCGCTTGAAAGCCCGCATGCGCTGAAGACGGCCATCGGCCTGTTGCGCGCACCCTGGCTGCAGGATGGTCTACGCGCTGATCTCGTTCGTCGCTGCCGTCGCCGGCTTTCAGCAGACCAGCGAGATGCCGTCGCTGGGTGCGATGGCTGGCCTGTTGGCAGTGGCCGCCGGGCTGGCCGGCGGCGCTCTGCTCCTGCGCCGAATCCGCGGTTCGGTCGCGCGTATCGCGGCGTGCGGCGTTACGGCGTTGCTCGGATTCGACTACGCCGCCTGGATCGCGCACGAGCGCCTGGCCGATGAGTTGAGCTTCGCCGACGAAGGTCGCGAGGTCCAGGTCACCGGCATCGTGGCCGGCCTGCCGACGCGGATCGAACGCGGCATCCGGTTTGCGTTCGAGGTCGAAACGGTTGAACCGGTTCAGGTCCATGTGCCTCGCTGGATCGGACTGTCGTGGTACCAGAACCCGGACGGCGTGCGGCCGGCCCAGCGCTGGCGGATGACGGTCAAGCTGAGGCGGCCGCACGGCACGTTCAATCCGGCCGGATTCGACTCCGAGCTCTGGATGCTCGAGCAAGGCACTCGTGCGACCGGCTACGTGCGGGACGGGTCGGGCCAGCCTGCGCCGGAATGCCTGCAGCAGACCGTATGGCGCTTCAACCCGATGATCGATCGGGCCCGCGACAGTCTGCGCGAGCGTCTGCAACGGCTGCTCGAAGGGCGGCGCTATGGTGGAGTGATCATCGCGCTGGTGATGGGTGACCAGGGATTGATCGGCCAGGCTGACTGGACGCTGTTCAACCGGACCGGCATCTCGCACCTGGTCAGCATCTCAGGCCTGCACATCACGATGATCGCGGGCCTGGTGGCACTTGCCGCCGGCGCGCTGTGGCGCCTGTCGCATCGCCTGCTGGCGCTCAGCCCGGTGCAGACCGTACGCGCGATCGCAGGCGCCTGCGGCGCGCTCGGATACTGCCTGCTGGCGGGGTGGGGCGTTCCGGCGCAGCGGACGTTCGTCATGCTGGCCACGGTTGCCGTCGCGTTGCTGCTGCGCCTCCAATTGAGTGCGGCGGCCGTGCTGGCGACTGCCGCGGCGGTGGTGTGCGTGTGGGATCCGTGGGCGGTCACGGCGACCGGCTTCTGGCTGTCGTTCGGAGCGGTCGCTTCGATCTTCATGGTTTGCTACGGCAGGGTTTCCGAGCCGCACGCACCGGAGCGGGCGAGCAGCGAGCAGGGCTGGGTTCAACGGGTGCTCGCCCGGCGCGCGGGATGGGCTGCTACGCTGCACGAAGCGACGCGCGTCCAGGCCGCCGTGACGATCGGGCTGGTGCCGTTGACGCTGATCCTGTTCCAGCAGGTCTCGCTGATCTCGCCCATCGCCAACACGGTGGCCATTCCGCTCGTCAGTTACCTGGTCACTCCGCTGGCTTTGGTTGGATCCCTGGTGTGCTGCCTGGGCGAACCGATGGCGCCTGTGGCGCAGGCGTTGCTGCAGGCCTCGGACGCCCTGTTCGGGATGCTGGCGGGGCTGCTCAACTGGCTCGTACAGTTGCCTTACGCCTGGATCGGGTTCGCGGCGCCCCCTTTCTGGTCAGTGACCGTGGCCTGTGTGGGCATCGCCTGGCTGCTCGCCCCGGCCGGCTGGCCGTTGCGCTGGGTCGGGGCGGCCTGGCTGGTGCCTGCTTTTGTGATGCCGCCGGAACGGCCGACGGCGGACGTCTTATGGGTGACAGCGCTGGACGTGGGGCAGGGGATGGCGCTGGTGCTCGAGACCGCGGATGACACCGTCGTCTTCGATACCGGTCCGAAGGTTTCGGAGGATGCCGACGCCGGGGCGCGCGTGGTTGTGCCGTACCTGCGCGCGCGTGGGATCGACCGCGTTGCGATGCTGGTGGTATCGCACCTGGACTCGGATCATTCCGGCGGTGCCAAGTCCCTGATCGACACCATCGCGGTAGACCGTGTGCTGACTTCGATCGACCGCGACCATCCGATGCTGCAAGGCGTGCGGGACGTGCAACGGTGCGAGGCCGGCCAGCGTTTCAGCCTGGGCCCATTGCAATTGAGCGTGCTGAATCCACCGGGTGCGCTCTATGAAAGGCCACGCGCGACGACCAACGAAAAGAGTTGCGTCATCCTGGTTCAGCTCGGTGCCATCCGAGCGCTTTTGACCGGGGATGTTCCCGCGCGGGAGGAGGCGGGCATGGTGGCCGAGTTCGGACCCGAGCTGCGGTCTCAATGGATGGTGGCACCCCACCACGGCAGCAAGACGTCATCGAGCGAAGGGCTCATCAACACAGTGGCCCCAAGCTGGGTTTCGGTTCAAGCCGGCTATCGAAGCCGCTTCGGTCATCCGAACCCGGACGTGGTGGCGCGCTATGCGCGCCATGGGGCGCGCATTGTCCGCAGCGACTGGAGCGGGGCAGCCCGTTGGCGCTTC
>DATBCI010000473.1:0-3629 GCA_036270555.1 Burkholderiaceae bacterium | reverse complement strand
CGCAGGATCCGCCAGCTCCAGCGCAGCCAGCTGAGCCAGCCGCTCCGGCGTTTTGCGATAGCGCGCTGGCGGCACCGGATCCAGCACCAGGCCTCCGGCGATCGTTCGCGCAGCTGCCGCGTCGCGCAGCACGATCCGATCGCCGCGCCACGCCGCGAGCCTGCGCCGCAGCGCCAGTTGAACCAGGCCGCGCTGACCCGGCATCAGCGGAGCCGATTGCAGCGCAGTCACGCGAGCCGGTACGTCCGCCGCGCCGATATGTACATGGACGCTGGCTCCCGAGCGCAGCGGCTGCGTTTCGCCGTGCCACACGGTCAGCTGTGCATCCACGCGGTCGGTTGCGAGCGCGATGGCCGGATCGCACACCCACTGCCCGCGCTCGATATCATCGCAGCCCACGCCAGCCAGGTTCAGCGCGCAGCGCTGGCCGGCGCGCGCCGTCGCAGACGGCTGGTTTTGCGCGTGGATGCTGCGCACCCTGCCCGACCGATCACCCGGCACGATCTGCACCGGATCGCCGTTCGCCACCGCACCCGAGAAAACGCTTCCGGTCACAATCGTGCCGACGCCCGCCAGCGTGAAGACACGATCGATCGCCAGCCGGAAAGCCTGGCCGGCCTGCTGCGGGGGGCCGACGCGCGCCGCCAGCCCGATCATCCAGCTGCGCACGGCCTCGACGCCCTGGCTGCTGACGGCCGCGGTCGCAAACACGGGCGCCTGCGCCAGCGGCGTCTCGCGGACCAGAGCGTCGATCTGCGCGCGAACCTCGGCGACGCGATCGGGCGTTGCGCGGTCGCACTTCGTGATGACGACTGCCCCGGTCGGGATTCCCAGCAGCGACGTGATTGCCAGGTGCTCACGCGTCTGCGGCATTACGCCATCGTCGGCCGCCACCAGCAGCAGAACCGCGTCGATTCCGGTCGCACCCGCCAGCATCGTGTGCACCAGCCGTTCATGGCCGGGCACGTCGATCAGCCCGATCGGGGGACCATCAGGGGTCGGCACGAACGCGTAACCCAGCTCGATCGAAATGCCACGACGCTTTTCCTCGGGCAGCCGATCCGTGTCGACACCGGTTAGCGCGCGCACCAGCGTCGTCTTGCCGTGATCGATGTGACCGGCGGTGCCGACAATCATCGCGCATGCGCTCCGGACACGGTCATCGCGCGTTCAAAAGAAGCCACGACCCCCACGCAAAGCCATTCAAGTGCCGAGTGCATGGGCCAATACGGGCAACTGGGAAAGCAGGCGCGCCGGATCTTCCAGGCATCGAAGATCCAGGTGCAGCGCGTCGTCGCCGATGCGTCCGACCACCGGCTCGGGCAGCGCTCGCAACGCGGCCGCCAACTCGTTCAGTGCGGTGCCCGAGCCTTTGCGTCGAGGCGGCTGCGTCGCGATCCGCAGCCCTGCCGATGGCAGGCGGTCGACCGGAAGCGAACCCGAGCCGATCTGACTGGCCATGTCGGCGACCTCGACCGAATAGCGCGGTGCCAGCGCCCGGCGCATCGGCTCGGACAACTGCTCGGCCAGCGCGCGAAGCGTCGCTTGCGTGCGGCACAGGAGTCTCAGCGTCGGCAGGCGCTGCGCCAGCTTTTCCGGCTCCAGGTACAGGCGAAGGGTCGCCTCGAGCACCGCCAACGGGAGCTTCGAAATTCGCAAGGCGCGTTTCAGCGGATTGGCGCGGATGGATTCGATCGCCTTGCGGGTGCCGACGATCACTCCGGCCTGTGGCCCACCGAGCAACTTGTCACCCGAGAACGTGACGACATCGCAACCCGCATCCATCATCTCGCCCGGCGACGGCTCACGCGGAAGGCCGTACTTCGACAAGTCAACCAACGATCCGCTGCCCAGATCGCAGGCGAGCGGAATGTTCGATGCCCGTGCAACCGCTGCCAGCTCCCGTTCGCCGACGCTCGATGTGAAGCCTTCGATCGCGTAGTTGCTGGTGTGCACCTTCATGATCAGCGCGGTGCGCTCGCCGATCGCACGCTGGTAGTCGGCCAGGTGCGTGGCGTTGGTGGTCCCGACCTCGACCAGCCGCGCACCCGCGGCTCGCATGATGTCGGGCATGCGGAATGCACCTCCGATTTCGACCAGCTCGCCGCGCGATACGATCACCTGTCTTCCGCCTGCCAGCGCGGCCAGGGTCAGGAGCACCGCGGCGGCATTGTTGTTGACAACCGTCGCGGCCTGCGCGCCCGTCAGTCGACACAACAGCGGCTCGACCAGGCTGTCGCGATCGCCGCGCGCGCCCGTCTGCAGATCGAATTCGAGATTGTTGGGGCTGGTCATCAGTGCGACCACCTGTCCGATCGCCTCGTCGGCCAGCAGGGCCCGGCCCAGGTTCGTATGGATCACCGTACCGGTCAGGTTGATGACGCGCCTGAACGGCGACGCCAGCGCCTGCTGGCAGCGAGCCTGCAGGGCTTCCAGCAGCGCGGCCTCATCCAAGCGAGCGGCATCCACGCCGACCGGGACGTGCCGGCGCAGGTCATCCAGCAGCTCGCGGCACTGATCCGCAACCAGCGTATGACCGTGCTGCTCGATCAGCGCGCGCCCGGCCGTCAGGCGCAGCAGGCGATCGACCGAGGGCAGTTGCCTCAACGTCGCCTGCGAGCCATGCACCATGGACTCGACGGGCGCCGCCATCAGCCGTCCCCGGGGTCGCCGTACAACAGCATCAGGTTGATGCCAGCCGACGTTTTGCCGGTCTCCGAAACGAGCAGATCGAGCGCGACGCTCGCCAGATCGTCGGCCACAGGATCGAGATCAGGATCCTTTTCCATCGACAGTATCTTCAGGTAATGCCCGCACGGATCGCAACACTCTGCCCGCACGGCAGCGATCGGTGCACGCTCGCGCGCCATTTTTGACCCGGTCGCCTCGACCGGATCCAGCGCCTGGTAGTGTATGCCTCGGGTGCTCTGGCAATGACTGCACATGACCCGCACCAGATGCCACTGCGCACTGCACAGCGCGCAGTGCAGGTAGCGGTAGCCGGATTCCAGGCCTCCGATCCTGACGACGCTGACGGTTGGACGTGAGCCGCAGCAGGGACACTGCGACCCCGGCGCGGGGCGATCGAAGATCGACTGGCCGAAGCGCTCGGCCACTTGCGCCACCAGGCGAACCCAGTACACCTGCAACGCCGCGCCGATCAAGGGTGCGGCGGCCAGATCCAGACCCAAAGTCACTCCACCGAGCAGCCGGTCCGCCTGCAATTCATAGAATGCATCGGACTCGGCGCCGAGCCGCTGGACCAGATCGCGCGTTTCCGGCCTCAGGTCCGGCGCTAACCGCTCCAGCATGCGACGCAGACAGGCCCGCCAGAGTGGGGCGCGCGGCCACCCGATGGCCGGCAAGGGCGCACCGAACCGATCTGCGTTGGTGCGCAATTGCGCAGGATCGGGCAGGTCCAGCGACGGCAAGTCCTTGATCGCCTGCTGTTGGGCGCCGGCCAGCGCCGCGACGAACGACAGGTATTCGCGCATCGGATGGCCGGCCGCCAGTGTCTGCAGGCGCGCCTGCCTCTGGATGAATTCACGCGCAGCGTCCGGCAACAGCAGGCGCGGCGCATGGGGCTCGCCAGCGCGCGCCGCAATCTCTTCCGGGGTCGAGAATCGCTG
>DATBCI010000472.1:0-12185 GCA_036270555.1 Burkholderiaceae bacterium | reverse complement strand
CGACTTCGAGGGCATCGCGGTGCATTGCGCGCGCGAAAGCCGCATCTGCCGCCAGGGGCAAACCGACTCGCTGGCCGATGAGCCGGGCGGCTACAACGGGTTCAACGCGCTGTTCGGCAATTACTTCGTCGCGCCGCGCATAAATCATGGGCAGCCGGTGACCGACCTCGACGGCAACGTGATCAACGACGGTCAAGGCAACATCGGCTTCCCCGGCTTCGATCCGTCCGCGTCACAGACGCTCGGATATGTCGCCACGATGCTCGAAGCCGGCATTCCGGTCGTGTATGCCTACATCGCCGATGCCCACGACAATCACTTCACGTTCTCGGGAAGCTACGGTCCGGGCGAAGCGGGCTACGTGCAGCAACTGGCGGCCTACAACGACGCGTTCGGCAAATTCTTCACGCGGCTGCAAAGCGACGGGATCACCAAGGACAACACGCTGTTCATCATCACGGCCGACGAGAACGATCACTTCGCCGGCCAGCCCGGCGCACCGGCCGGTTGCGATGGAATCAATACACCCTGCACCTACATCCGCCTTCCGGCCGGGTGCGACGGAGATTCGGTAGCCTGCTCGACGACCAATCTGGGCGAGGTCGACGCCGACCTGCGGTCGCTGCTGCTGACGCAGTACCCGGGCGTTACGCCGTCCGCCTTCGCGGTGCACAGCGACTCGGCGCCGACGGTCTATGTGAACGGGCAGCCGTCAGCGACCGCAGGCGTCACGCGCACGCTGGAACACCAGATGGGGGGCCTGAGCGCGTTCGATCCGATCAAGAGCGGCCACGTCCAGCTGACTGCGGCGATGGCTGACGTTGCCGAGATGGCGCTGCTGCACATGATCACGAGCGACCCGTCGCGGACGCCGACGTTCACACTGTTCGCAGACCCGGACTTCTACCTGACGGCGAGCAGCAAGGCCGTGGCCTGCGCGACGCTTGCCCTCTGCTCCAACGAGCAGCCGGGATTCAACTGGAACCACGGCGACTTCCAGGAGCAGATCACCAGGACGTGGCTCGGCATCGTCGGGCCGGGGGTTCGCGCGCTGGGAGTGTCCGATCAACCCTTCTCGGACCACACCGACATCCGGCCCACGCTGCTGGCGCTGGCGGGTTTGAAGGACGACTACTCGCACGACGGCCGCGTGCTGGTCGAGGCCCTGCAGGACTCCGCCCTGCCCGAATCGCTCGTGGCCAATCGCGAGACGTTGCTGCGCCTGGCCGATGCGTACAAGGCGATCAATGCTCCGCGAGGAACGCTGGGACGCGCCTCGTTGATGCTGTCGACGCACGCGATCGCCGGTGACGATGCGAGCTACGGCGCTTACGTCAGGTCGATCCAGGCACTGACCGCGCAGCGCGATGCGATCGCCGCCTCGATGATCCAGATGCTCGAGGCAGCGGCCTTCGGCGATCAGCCGATCGACCAGACGCAGGCGCAGGCCTTGATCGCGGCCGCGCACCAGTTGCTCAACTCGCTGCCGTCGGACTGATGAGGCGCCCGGCAGGCTGTCGACGGCAAGTCCTGCGACAGCCTGCTACAAATACGTCACGCGACTCCTGAGCGGCTTGAGCACGGCGATCGCCAGGATGGCGGCCAGCAGGTCGAGCGTGATCACGACGCCGAAGACCGGCAGCCAGCTGCCGGTGACATCGTGCAGCTTCGCCGCGACCGGGCCGCCCAGCACGGAGCCGACTCCCTGCGCGCAGTACAGGAAGCCGTAGTTGGTGGTCGCGTGGCGCTCGCCGAAGGTGTCGGTGAGGGTCGACGGGAACAGCGAAAAGATCTCGCCCCAGCCGAAGAACACGACGCCCGACAGCAGTACGAACAGCACCGGATCGGCGCGGAACTGGAGCCACGCCGCCATCGCCACGCCCTCGAGCAGGAACGCGATGAACATCGTGTTCTCGCGTCCGATGCGGTCCGACAGCCATCCGAAGAAGGGGCGGGTCAGGCCGTTGGTGAAGCGGTCGATAGTCAGCGCCAGGGGCAGAGCAGCAGTGCCCCATACGATCACCGAGGCGACGCCGAAATCGCGAGCAAAGGCGGCGGTCTGTGAGATCACCATCAGCCCGGACGTGGACAGCATGGTCATCATCACGAACAGCAGCCAGAACACGGGCGTCGTCAGCATCCGGCCGGGCGGCACCCCGGGCAACTGCTCGCGGTGCCCGCTTCCGATCGCCGCCTGTTCGTGAGGAGAGCGCCGCAGCCCCTGCGATGCGATCAGACCCACCACCGCGAAGATCCATCCATACGTCCACAGGGTGCTCTGATAGCCGGCGCTCGCGATGCTGGTCGAGATCGGGATGGTGGTCAGCATGGCGCCCATGCCATAGCCCGCGGCCACCATGCCGACCGCAAATCCGCGCCGTTCCGGAAACCATTTCACCATCTGGCTCACCACGCCGATATAGACGATGCCGGTTCCGATTCCTCCCACCAGCCCATAGGTCAGGTACAACTCGCTCAGCGTGCCGGCGCGGGCAGCCAGCACCCAGCTCAGGCCACTGAGCAGCGTCCCGACCGAGATCAGGAAGCGCGGACCAAAGCGATCGACCAGGAATCCCTGCAGCGGCGACAGGAACGTCTGCAGCACGATCAGCAGCGAAAACGTCAGCTGCAGCTGCGGCAGTGTGGCGGCGAGCTGAGCGCCGAGCGGCTTGGTGAACAACGTCCAGGTGTACTGCGGGCTGGAGATCGCCATCATGCACACCAGCCCCAGCACGAGCTGGATCCACCGCATCGAGCCGCCGGCGCCGGCGCGCGCGCTCGGCGCAGCCCCTGCGCTGCTCGCGTTGGTGTTCGCCACGTAACCCCTCCCCGGCGCCCCGCGCCTTCGCGCTGCCCTCCTTCGCGCTGCGCGCTTCGGAGGGTGTGGGGCGCGAAGCTCAGAAGATACGCGTGAACAACCAGTAGAGCGAGCCCGACAGCATGATCGCCGCCGGCAGCGTCAGCACCCAAGCCATCAGCAGGTTGCGGATCGTGCCCCACTGCAGGCCGGATCGATTGGCCGCCATCGTGCCGGCGACGCCGGACGACAGCACATGGGTGGTCGACACGGGCAGCCCGAACATGTCGGCCGCGCCGATCGTGATCATGGCGATCAACTCGGCCGACGCGCCTTGCGCGTACGTCAGGTGCGCCTTGCCGATTTTCTCGCCGACCGTGACCACAATCCTCTTCCAGCCGACCATCGTGCCCATCCCGAGCGCGATCGCCACCGCCACCTTGACCCACAGCGGGATGAACTTGGTAGCGGCGTCGGTCAGTTTCTTGAACGCCTTAAGGTCGCCCTTCGTGTCCGCGTCGAACTGGACCCCAGCGCTCTTTTCGAGGAAACGGATCGCCTCGGACGTCAGGTACATGTCGTTGCGCACGTTGGCCACGACAGCCGACGGCATCTGGCGCAACGAACCGTGTTGCTGCACCTGATCGCCGATTGAGCCGGCCAGCGCCGCGAGCGCCGGCACGACCTGCGGAGTCACCGTGCGCGTGCGCACATAGTCGGACAGCACGGCGCGCGGATCGGCCGGCGCGTCCTGTGGCGCAGCCCGCACCAGTGCCGCTTGCGTGGTGTGGGCCATCGCCGCGAACTCGGTGGCCTGGTCCGCCGGCATCGCGCGGTTCAGCGCGTAGGCGATGGGCACCGTGCCGACCAGGATCAGCATGATCAGCCCCATCCCCTTCTGACCATCGTTCGATCCGTGCGCGAACGACACTCCCGTGCAGGTCAGCACCAGGATGCCGCGGATCCACCAGGGGGGCGCACGGCCGTGCGCCGGTTCCTTGTACAGCTCCGGCTTCCTGACCAGCATCCGCAGCACCAGCAACAGCAACCCCGAGAAAATGAACCCCACAATAGGCGACACCAGCAACGATTCCCCCACCTTGGTGACCTGGCCCCAGTCGACGCCGCTGGTGCCGTCGCGCCCGTGCATCAGCGCGTTGGCAATACCCACCCCGATGATCGAGCCGATCAGCGTGTGCGAGGACGAGGCCGGCAACCCGAGCGCCCAGGTGCCCAGATTCCAGACGATGGCGGCGATCAGCAGCGCGAACACCATCGCGAAGCCGGCGCTGGAGCCGACCTGCAGAATCAGCTCGACCGGCAGCAGCGAGATGATGCCGAAGGCCACCGCGCCGCTGGACACCAGCACGCCGAGGAAATTGAACAGCCCCGACCACACGACCGCGAAGTGCGGCGGCAGCGAGTGTGTGTAGATCACGGTGGCCACCGCGTTGGCGGTGTCGTGGAAGCCGTTGACGAATTCGAAGCCCAGCGCGATCACCAGGGCAACGCCCAGCAGCAGAAACGGCAGCCAGGTCGTCGCTTGCGAACGGGCGTCGGCCGTGTCGCTGACCAGGCTGTAGCCCGCGAACAGCAGACCAACGCCCAACAGGAGCAGGAAAAAGATGCTGAAAACGGGCCCGATGCGGCGGCTTAGATCGGGTCGAGCCGACGGTGCGCCAAAGGAAGGCGAAGTGGCAGTGGCGGCGCTGTTCATACGGTCTCCCTCCCTGATTTGCGCCATGTTCGGGCGCGGAAGTGACCGTCCTGTGACCGCACCGGACCCATCCCGGATCGGCGCGCCTGCCCTTACCTAGTGGGGCCTGGTCATCGCGGCAACCTGACGCTGAAGCGGGAGCCGACCCCCGGCTTGCTGTCCACCTCGATTTGCCCGCCCATCATGTCCAGCAGCTTGCGGCTCAGGTACAGGCCGACGCCGATACCGCCGTGGGCGCGCCGCAGGCTGCCATCGACCTGGCGAAACGCCTGGAATATCAGGGGCAGCTCCTGTTCGGCAATTCCGATTCCGGTGTCCGAAACCGTGACAAGCAGATCACCCCCGTCGAAGCACGCGCTGACGCGGATTTCGCCGCGCTCGGTGAACTTCACTGCATTGTTGGCGAGGCTGCGCAGCACGCGAGAGCACTTGCGCCGATCGGCGTGCACCGGCAATTCGGCCGGCTCGGCTTCGCACACGAACGCCAGCCCCTTGGCCTGGGCGGTCGGCCGCAGGCTCGCTTCCAGCTGGGTCAGCAACTGGGCGAAGTCGAACGACTGCGCCTGCAGATCCATGCGCCCCGCCTCGATTCGCGACAGATCCAGCACGTCTTCGATCATCTCCAACAGATGCCGTCCAGAGACCTCGACAAATGCCAGCTGGCGCTTCTGCTCGGCATTCAGCGGGCCGCTCCTTTCCTGCAGCAGCAAGTCGCTGAATCCGAGAATCGCGTTCAGGGGAGTGCGCAATTCGTGGCTCATCGTCGCGAGAAACTCGGATTTCAAGCGGTCGAGTTGGACCAGGCGCGCATTAGCCTCGGTCAGTTCGTGTGTGCGATCCGCCACTCGCTGCTCCAGCCGCTCGTTGGCATCGCGCAGGGCCCGCTCGTAGCGGGCCGCATGCTGCGCAACCCGGCTCACGAACGCAGCCGCCAGGCCGATCAGCAGCACGCTGGCCGCCGTCACGGCGATGACCAGCAGCTGCTGGGTCTTGCGCGACGCTTCGCCCAGCGTGTTGGAGAAACGAACTTCAAGCGGCGTCAGGCGCTGGTCGATGGCTTCGATCTTCGCCGTCAGCGCATCCGAGAGCGCGGCGTCGGAACCGTCCATCGCCAACGCGTGAAGCTTTTCAGCGGCGTCCTTCATCTCCGCCACCAGGCGATCGCCTTCGGCCCAGATGGCAATCGCCCGGTCCAGGAACTCGATGTGACGGAACCAGCGGAACAGTCGAATCATCCCCGGGATGTCGTCGGGATGGTTGCCGCCATCGATGAAGCCGCGGCGCACGGCCTCCAGATCCGGCTGCGGCTTTTCGAGCTCCTCGCGTGCCACGCGATCCCCCAGCGGGATCGCGAGCGCGTCCTCATAACCTCGCCAGTCGCGCTCCTCGTGCGATGCGGTGTAGCGCAACAGGTAGCGCACGCCGTCTTTTTGCGACTTCGACCACAGGCTTTCACCGCCGACATAGGCGCGTGCGGACGACAGCACATCCATGCAGAACACCGCCAGCAGCAGCAGCGAGGTGATCGCGACCGCGAACAAGGCGCTGATCAGCCACCACCTGCGGCGAGCCGGCCCGGCCGGCACGTGCGAAGCCTCGGCCGGCGGCGCTTGGGCCGCATGCGCGGGTTTCATGTCTGGTGCCGCCGGTTTCGAACGAGGCGGTTCCGCAGATCGAGCGGTGGCTTCAAGGAGTCAGGCTTTCCTGAGGCGGCGGTAGGCTATGCCGCACGACGTCCGCCGCAGGGCCTGTGTTTATCGAAGTTGCCACACTAACGGCATCCTTTCGGTTTTTCCAGTTCGATTTGATTGGGGACACTTGAGAAATCGCAACCAACCCTCAATCAGTCTTGAACCGGCGCAACGCCGCTGCCGCACGATTCGTGTGGGCAAGGCAGAATCAGCACACCCTTGAACGGCGTGCTCGGGGTGGCGCCGATCGGCTATCGGCGGTGCTATGAAGGCGGTACCGCGCGCGACGCCTTCTGCCGCATCCTCACGTCCGGACGCTTGCTGATGGGCATCATCGACGACATGCTGGAGATCGAGGCGGGCAAGCTCGAACTGGAATCGGTTCGGGTGGATTTTGGCCGCTCGGTCTCACATGCGGTCGGGCAGACCGCGCAGGCGGCTGGCGGCAGCGACCGGCAGCGCCTGGCCGGCACTCGGATCCTGCTGGCCGAAGACAACCTGGTGAACCAGCAGGTGGTCGAGTACCTGCTGGCATCGGAGGGGGCCGAAGTCCTGGTGGCCGAAAATGGCGCCCGGGCCATCGAACGAATCCACAACGACGGACGGAACGCGTACGACATCGTGCTGATGGACATCCAGATGCCGGAGATGGATGGCTATGAAGCGGCGCGCCGAATCCGGCAGCTCTGGCCCGATCTGCCGATCGTGGCGCAGACCGCGCACGCCTTTGCCGAGGAGCGGGACAAGTGCTTCGAGGCGGGCATGGTCGATCACCTGGTCAAGCCGATCGATCGCAACGAGCTGGTGCAGAGCATTCAGCGCCACACGCGGCCGCGAACCCAAGCGGCCCTGGTGCTTTGAACTCCCGCTGCAGCATCACCGGACTCGGCTGAGCACGGCGGGCGCCGAGCAGCGAGGCGCAGCTCGGGCGTACGATGCCCGCCATGAGCAATCTCGATCCGGTTTCCCCACCTTCCCTGTCCGCCGACTGTGAGGCGGCCAGCGCAACGCCCGTCGCCCAGCGCGTGACGGCCCGCGCCACCGAGCTGGGCGGGGGCATGCAAATCCGGCGGGCTCTGCCCGCGCGCGAGCGCCGTTTGATCGGGGCGTGGTGTTTTCTGGATCACTTCGGACCGACCGATATCGCAGGCACGCCCGGCATGCGCGTCGCCCCGCACCCGCACATCGGGTTGCAAACGGTCTCCTGGCTGCTGCAGGGCGAAGTCCTGCACCGCGACAGCCTGGGCAGCCTGCAGTCGATTCGCCCTGGCGAGTTGAACCTGATGACCAGCGGGCGAGGCATATCCCACTCGGAGGAGTCGCCGGCGACCGCCTCGCCGACCCTTCACGGGCTGCAGCTCTGGATCGCCCTGCCCGAGTCGGCGAGAAACATGGCGCCGGCATTTGACCACTACCCGACACTGCCGGCCGTCGCACGCGACGGCGCTTCGGTGACGGTTCTTGCGGGAGAAGCATTGGGCGAACGATCGCCTGCGGCCATCTACTCACCACTGGTCGGACTCGATCTGCAGATGGCACCGCATTCGTCGTTGCAATTGCCGCTGCACTCCCCCTTCGAGTATGGGGCCCTGGTGATGCAGGGATCGTTGACCCTCGACCGGGAACCATTGGCGCCGGGAACCCTGCTTTACCTGGGCTGCGGTCGCCAGTCGCTGGCCCTGCGGTCCGACACCGGGGCGCGCGCCGTGTTGCTCGGCGGCAAGCCTTTCGACGAGCCGGTGCTGATGTGGTGGAACTTTGTTGCTCGAACGAAGGACGAGTTATCGCGCGTCAGCAGGGATTGGAACGAGCGCGCCGACTACCTCGGTGAGGTCAAGGGCTACGACGGCGATCGGCTGACTGCGCCGCTGCCACCATGGGCGGCGGCGGGCGCTGCTCCAGCGAGCCCGTGACCCGGTTAAGCGTATTTGAGCCCGAGCCACAGGCGCGCGATCATGGTCGCCGCCACCAGCGAAACCGAGCTCAGGCAATAGAACACGGTGGCGGGGTAGTCCAGCGACAGCGCCTTCTCGAAAGATGCACCCAAGGCGCAACTGAACACGACCAGCCAGAGCCATCGGCGCAGATAGACCAGCAGATAATGGCGCAGCTCGCGGTTGATCTGTAACGCGTTCTCACGCTCGGTCGGAGTGCCGCGCGAGGCATCCCGGAACAGCCAATCGAAGAAGAAGTATCGGTACAGCAGTACGCGAAACGGCGCGCCCGCCAGGTTGCTTTCGGTGCCTCGTTGCTGGCCAGCATCCATTGCCGCACTCCGGTCCTACAGGCCTGCTCATTGGACCACGTTCTTGATCAAAATATCCGCACTTGGATTGCTGCGGTGCGAAAGGCTCATTCCGGTGCACCGATGTGGCGCAAACGCGCGCCGATCCACCTGATCGTCAGCAAGATGGGTTTCTGGCGCCACGAAAAGGCCGCATGAACCTGCTCGGATCAAGCCGTGGGGTTGGACGATCGATCAAGCGGCCCGCACCAGGCGCCGCTAGATTGACTCCGACACACCCACCCGGAGGTTTCGACATGTCGGTAACGGACAAGGCCCTTTGGATCATCGAGCGCAACTCGGAGCGTGCGCTGACCCTGAACTCGATCGCGGAAGCGTGCGGAGTCTCACGCTCCCATCTGGCGTATGCCTTCGGCTCGGCCACTGGGTTGCCGGTCGTCAGGTACCTGCGCGCCCGGCGCTTGACCGAGGCGGCGTGCAAGCTCGCGAGCGGTGCGCCGGACATCCTGGCGATCGCGCTCGATGCCGGCTACGGGTCGCACGAAGCCTTTACGCGCGCATTCCGCGAACAGTTCGGCGTGACGCCGGAAAGCGTCCGCGATCGCCGCACCACCGGCGGCCTGGCGCTCATTCAGCCGCCTGAACTGAAGACGCAGGCGGACCATCGCCTCGAGGCGCCGTGTTTCGTCGATGAGGATTGCGTGCGCGTGGTCGGTTTGTCGGAGCCCTGCTCTTTCGACTCCACCATCGGGATCCCGGCACAATGGCAACGCTTCATGCCGTACTACGAGGCGATCTGCGACAAGGCCGATTCCCTACCGGTCGGGGTCAGCCACGCCGCGGACGACGAGGGCGAGTTTCAGTACCTGTGCGGCGTCCAGGTGGCCCGCTTCAACGGCAGCGCCCGGGAACTGCTGAAGCTGGAGATTGCGCCGCGCACCTATGCGGTCTTCCAGCACCGCGGCCACGTGTCCAGATTGACGCAAACTTACCGCACGATCTGGAACGAGGCTTTGCCGGCGCTCGATCGCCGCGTGGCGGATGCACCGACGCTGGAGCGGCACAACCCGACCTTCGACCCGCGCACCGGCGAAGGCGGACTCGCGCTCTGGATTCCGTTGGCCAACTGACCGTTAGTTGGGGAGCACGAGCGGCCAAGCACGCGCCCTCGTTCTCTTCATTGGCTGGGGGGAGCAACGAGGGGGCCAGCCCAGTTCCCTCGTTCTCTTCATCAGGCGGCGCTCGCCAGCAGGCGCTTGATGTTGTTGTGGCGCTTCAGAATGGCCGAGTCTTCGATGGCCGAGCGGTACGCCTCGTCACCGCCTTCGCCGTGCGCTGCGATGTACTCGTTGACCAGCTCGACGAAGACGTTGACCAGATTCGGGTCGAATTGCCGGCCTCCCATGAAGCGCAACTCGTCCACGGCCATCAGGTGCGGCCAGGCCTTCTTGTAAGGACGCCCGGTGGTCAACACGTCGTAGACGTCGGCCAGCGCGACGATCCGGGCCTCGATCGGAATCGCATCGCCCCGCAAACCCTTCGGATAGCCGGTGCCGTCCCAGCGCTCGTGATGGGCGCCGGCGACCGTTGCTGCGAGGCGCGCGCCCGGATGGCGCGATTTGGACAGCATGTCAGCCCCGATGACCGGATGCTTGCGGATGATGATGCGCTCGGCCTCGGTCAGCATCGAAGGCTTCAACAGGATCTGGTGGTTGATGCCGATCTTGCCGATGTCGTGCAGCCGGCCAGCCATTTCCAGCGTTTCCGCCCAGGCTTCGTCGTACCCGAGCCGAAGTGCCATCAAATAGCAAAGGCGGCCCACGCGGAAGCAGTGACGGCCTGTCTCGTCGTCGATCAGTGAGGCCGCCACGGCCCAGTTCTCGAGAAGCGTGCGCTCGCGCTCGGCGACCAGCTGGTTGAAGCTCCTGACACGCAGGTCGGCCGCCTGGTCGCCAAGGAGAACCACGGCGTGCGAATCCGGATCCAGCTCGCCCAGCGCCTCCTGCTGGATCTGAGCGAGCTGTTGATGCAGCTCACGCGTCCGCGCGGCGCCGAACGAGAGCGCAAGAAGGTCGACGTACTCGAGCGCCCGCCGCAGGTCTCCGGTCTTCTCGTGGGCGCGGATCAGCGCTCGCAGGACGTCGTCCACGTTACTGCCTGCCTCCCGCGCGCGGGGCAGCAACTGCTCCAGCCGCGAGACTCCGATGTCGGCACACCCGGAGAAAACCTCGCACAACCCCTGCGTCAGCGAAGACAGGACCTGGGTGTGAGGCGTCATCGGCAGATTCTCGGCACGCAACTGGCGCAAACGCTGGCGCGCCTCCACCGTTCGTCCCGACTCCAGCAGGGTCGCGTTGAAAAAGCTTTCGAATTGGTAGCGGATCATGGGGTTCAGCTTGGGTCCGCCCGCTTCGAACACCTGTGCCGCCTGCTCGCCGCAGCTGAGTGCCAGCTGCAACTCGCCCAAGACAAGATGGCAATGCACCAGATTGCCAAGCACGGTGGCTTCGCGCTCCCGCCCGGGATCATCCGCGCGCAGACTGCGATCGGCGAGCAGTCGCCGGTTCAGCTCGATCGCGCGTGCGTAATATCCCGCGTCCTGCAGGCAGGTGGCCATGTTGGCGAGCGTTCTCATGCGCCCGGCTTCCAGGCCGTGCGCACACGCTACGTCATGGGCCTCTTCGAGCTTGGCCAGCGCCCCCGCGAAGTCCCGCTGCTTGATGCAATAGGCGCCGCTCGCGTTGGCCGCCCTCCAGTGCAGGTCGGGGCGGGCCACCGTCCTGGCCCGTTCGAGCGCCGCCCCTGCAAAATAAAGTGCCCGTGCCGGCGAGCTGCACCGAAAAAGAAGGCGGCCGACGTCCAGCAGACCTTCGATCTGCAGGGTACGCTGCTCGCTGCCAGGGAAGTCACGAAAGATCCGTCCGTAGTGCTCTGCCAGCGTAACGGTCGACGCGTCGGCCGACTTCGCCTGCATGGCGCGGATGAAGCCGGCGAGCGTGCGGAGCGCCGCCTCCCGTGTTCGCGGGTCCGCCTCCCTCAGGACCGCGAGCACTTCGTCCGTTCGTCCACTCAGAAAATCCTGAGGTTGAATGTACGATCGTCGCGCGGGACCGGCACGCCCGCCATCTGGCTGACCACTCATCGTGCCACCAGCGTTTTGTCAGAGGGGAGAATCATGAACGCCGAGAACCTTGTGATCGAAAGCCAGGAAACGCAACCATCCTCAGATTTCAACGTAGAGCCACTAGCTGAAGTCACGCCACTGGCACCCGATTTCTGGATGCTCGTCGGAGGCGGCGGGGGCATTGTCCTCGATTGACTGCAAGGGTGAAAGTCGGCAGGGCCCGACGCCGGCCGAGCGATCTTCCCGTAGTCTTCGAATTCCTGCTAGCCCAGTTGACGCTGATGCGGTAGCGCATATCGCGGCAGGGGGCGTTGGCGTGCGCCGTAGCCTCTGGCGGCTACTCGCCCCCTGTTGAGCACCCTGGAAGAGGCGGTTGCCTACACCTGCATCAGGTATGGGGGGAGGTTGGACTACCGAGCGCCAGTGCGCCCAATATCCCGCAAACCGCCAGCGTCCACACAATCACGGCGCCCGAAGGCAGGTCGAACAGCGCTGACAGCGCCAGCCCAAGCGCGTAACCGGCCGTCCCAAGGCCGTAGCCGATCATCATTCGTCTCGGCCCGCGATGCACACGGGTTGCAAGGGCGGGAATGATCAGGCTGGAAAAGACC
>DATBCI010000471.1:0-8091 GCA_036270555.1 Burkholderiaceae bacterium | reverse complement strand
TAGAGACCCGGGGTCACCCGTAGCCGCTCGATGTCGGAACGCTTCGCCCCGTTGATCGACGCCCGCGTGCGACCGGTGCCCCTGGTCGAGTCCGAACCGACTCAAGCGCCCGTGGGACGACTCGCCGATCGCCTGCAGCGGCCGCTGCACGATCTGCGCATTTCGGTCACCGATCGCTGCAATTTTCGTTGCACGTACTGCATGCCCAAGGAGGTGTTCAACCGGCAGTACCACTTCCTGCCGCACTCCGAGCTGCTCAGCTTCGAGGAGATCACCCGCCTGGCACGGCTGTTCGTCGCGCATGGCGTCGAGAAGATCCGGCTCACCGGCGGCGAGCCGCTCCTTCGCAAGGACGTGACGCGTCTGGTGCAGATGCTGGCACCGTTGCAAACGCCGGCCGGACGCAGCCTCGACCTGGCGCTGACGACCAATGCCTCGCTGCTCAGTCGTCACGCAGCCGCTCTGGCACAAGCTGGACTGAAACGCGTCACCGTGTCGCTCGATGCGCTGGACGACGAGGTGTTCCGGCGCATGAATGATGTGGATTTTCCGGTCGCCGATGTCCTCGACGGCATCGACGCAGCCAAAGCCGCCGGCCTGCCCGTCAAGGTCAACATGGTCCTGCAGCGCGGCGTCAACGACCATCAGATCCTGCCGATGGCCCGCTTCTTCAAGGAGCGGGGGCACGTGCTGCGCATCATCGAGTACATGGACGTCGGCACCACCAACGGCTGGCGTCTCGATCAGGTCGTGCCGGCGGCCGAGGTCGTAGCGCGCATCGGCGCCGAACTGCCGCTGGACCCGATCGAGGCGAACTATCCCGGCGAGGTCGCGCAGCGCTGGCGCTACCGTGACGGAGGCGGCGAACTGGGTGTGGTCGCCAGCGTGACGCAGGCGTTTTGCCGCACGTGCACCCGCGCCCGCCTGTCGATCGAGGGTCGGCTGTACCTGTGCCTGTTCGCAACGCAGGGCTACGACCTGCGCTCGCTGCTGCGTGGCGGCGCGAGCGACGAGCAATTGTCGACCGCGGTCGCCCGCATCTGGGCGGGGCGGTCGGATCGTTATTCGGAATTGCGCGGGCATAACGGCGCGGAGGGCGCCGCCAAGATCGAGATGTCCTACATCGGCGGCTGAACACCCTCCTTCGCTTGCCCGCCGCGGCGCGCAGCGCGCCAAGGCGGGTGACAAGCCGGCTACTGAGGGCAAGGTTTAGGGAGTCGAAAATGGACGCGCTGAAAGAAATGCAGGCAGGCACGCCACTGCGCCGCATCGCCGCGGTGCTGGCGCTGTGGGCTTGCGCCGCAACGGCGCCGGCCCTGGGATCGGAGTCCCACGGCGAAATCCTGTGGGACAACTACGGCATCCCGCACGTGTATGCCACCGACATACCGAGCGTCATTCGCGGATACGGTTATGCGCAGATGGAAGCGCACGCCGAGACGATCTTGAGCAACCTGGCCCGCGCGCGCGGGCGCGCCGCCGAGTACTTCGGTGCCGGCTCCGGTGACGCCTATGTACAGAGCGACATCCAGGTGCGCACGTTCGGCATTCCCGGCCGCGCGAGGCGATGGCTGGCAGAAGGTGGCGAGTTGCAGCGGTCCTACCTTGAAGCCGCCGCAGCCGGCATGAACGAATACGCGGCGGTGCATGGCGACACGATCGCCCCCGCCTTCCTCCAACTGCTGCCGATCGCGCCCGAGGACATCCTTGCGGATTTCCAGCTGACGGTCACCTTCACGTTCCAGTCCGAGCAATCGGGGGTGCCGCAACTGGTGTCGGCCTGGCAGAGCGGGTCCGCCTCCGCCCTTCGGGCCACGGCGGACAAGCTCGCGTTCACCGCCTCACCTATGGCGGGCCTGCCCGCCGTAGCCCAAGGGGCGAAGGCGGGCTCCAACGGCTGGGCGCTGGCGCCGAGCCGCTCCGCCGATGGAAACGCCATGCTGGTCGGCAACCCCCACCTGCCGTGGGGCAACAATCAGCCGATCCAGGGACTGGGCCTGTATCAATGGTTCGAGGCGAACCTGGTGGTCGGAAACCCGAAGCACCCGCGACTGAACGCCGAGGGCGTGTCATTCCCGGGTGCACCTTTTCTCGGCATCGCGTACAGCGACGACATCGGCTGGACGCATACCAACGACACGATCAAGAACGCCGATCTGTACGAGCTGACGCTGACTGGGCCCGACAGCTACCTGTGGGAGGGAGGCTCTCGCGCTTTCCATCATCGCAACGACAGCATCAAGATCCTGCAGTCCGACGGCAGCTATGCAACCGAAGCGATCGACATCGTCAGTTCGGTGCACGGTCCCGTCATAACGCCGCCACGCGGCAACAAGGTGCTTGCGCTCCGAGTGGCGGGGCTCAACGCGCCTTCGCCCATTTCCCAATACTGGGGAATGATCACGGCGCATGATCTGCGGCAGTTCATCGAGGCGAACTCCGCGTTGCAGATGCCGTTCTTCAACGTGATCTATGCCGACCGCGGCGGACACATCATGTACCTGTTCGGGGGCCTGCAGCCGGTGCGCTCGGGCGGCACCTTTTACGACTGGGCCGGGATCCTGCCCGGGGACCAGGCCAGCGCCCTCTGGAGCAGGACGCTCGAATGGGAGCAGTTGCCCAAGGCGCTCGATCCGCCTGGCGGCTTCGTGCAGAACGGCAACGACGCGCCTTGGACGGCGACCTTTCCCCAGGTGATCCGATATTCGGAGTTCCCGGCCTGGATCGCGCCGCTCGAGATGGACCTGCGTCCCCAGCACGGCGCCAACTTCCTGCTGTCACAACCCACGTTCACCGCGGCCGATCTTCTCGCCGGCAAGATGTCGACCCGCATGGCACTGGCGGATCGCCTGGCGCCGGACCTGATCCGCGCCGCGCTTGCGTCGGGCGATCCGACCGCGGTTGCCGCCGCCAACGTGCTGGCCGCCTGGGATCACAACGCCGATGAAGCCAGCCGTGGTGCGCTGTTGTTCGAAGCCTGGTACGACACCTATTCCACCAATGCGGCCGTGCCAAAAGACGCCTCACTGCCGCTGTATTTCACCTACCCGGCGTTCCGGGTGCCATACAACCCCGCCGACCCACTGCGCACGCCCGAGGGCCTTCAGGAGACGACGATTGCCGTGCAGGCGCTGATCGGCGTTGCCACCGAGTTTCAATCGGTGTACGGTGCGCTGGACGTGCCGTGGGGGTCGGTCCACCGAACGGTGCTCGTGACGCACGACCCAACGCTGCAAAGCGTGATTCCACTGTCCGATGATCCGGAGAGCGGTCCCGACGACGTGTTCGGGGCGGTGCGCACCGTGTGGCCTTTCCCGGCGCCCGATGGACACAGCATCTGGCACTATGGCGGCGACGGCTACGTTCAGCTGGTCGAGTTCACACCGCAGGGCGCCCGCGCACAAGCGCTGCTCACGTACGGCAATTCGTCGCGCCCGGGCTCGCCGCACATCACGGACCAGTTGCCGCTGTTCGGCGCCAAGCAGTTGCGACCGGTGCTGCGCACGCGCGAAGAAGTCGAAGCGGCCGCGGTGGCGCGCGAGACTTACTAAGAGAAGGAAGTGCTCTGAGAGCGGCTATCCCATCCAGCGGCGCGCGTTGCGGAAGATGCGCATCCAGGGCGAGTCTTCGCCGAGTCCCGGCGGCTGCCACGACATCTGTACCGTGCGGCGCACGCGCTCAGGGTGCGGCATCACGATCGTGAAGCGTCCGTCGGCCGTGGTCAGCGCGTTGATGCCGTCGGGAGAGCCGTTCGGGTTGTCGGGATACTGCTCGGTGGCTTGCCGGGTTGAATCGACGTAACGCAGCGTGACGATCGCCTGCCGGCGCGACTCGTCGCTCTCGAAGCTGGCTCGCCCCTCCCCGTGGGCGTTGACGATCGGCATCCGGCTGCCCGCCATACCACTGAAGAATATCGAGGGCGATTCCATCACCTCGACCATCACCAACCGGGCTTCGAATTGTTCCGACGCGTTGGGCAGAAAACGCGGCCAGTGGCGCGCACCGGGAATCATCGGTCGCAGCTGGCTCATCATCTGGCAGCCGTTGCAAACCCCCAACGCGAAGGTGTCGGTACGGCTGAAGAAGGTGGCGAACTCATCGGACAGTCTGGAATGAAACAGGATCGTCTTGGCCCACCCGCCTCCACCGCCGAGCACGTCGCCATAGGAGAAGCCGCCGCAGGCGGCCAATCCTCTGAATTCCGCGAGTGAGACGCGGCCGGCGAGCAGGTCGGACATGTGAACGTCGGCTGCGTCAAAACCGGCGCGATCGAAGGCCGCAGCCATCTCGTGCTGGCTGTTAACGCCCTGCTCCCGCAGTATCGCGATCCGGGGGCGCGCGCCGCGCGCGATGAAAGGCGCTGCCACGTCCTCGTCCGGCGCAAAGCTCAGTGCCATCGACAGCGGTCCGCGTCGGCCCAGCTCCTGGTACTCCGAATCGGCGCAGTCCTGATCGTCCCGCACCCGTGCCATCCGCCACGACACCTCGCCCCATGCCTGCAACAGCTTCTGGCGCGTATGCCGCACGATCGGCTTGGCGTCGTACCAGACCTCCATCGCGTCCTGCTCGTTCGGCGCGCCGACCACGTGGCTGCAGGAGCCCAATCCGCCCGCGCGCAACGCGGCCATCACTGCGCCCCGCTCGCTGCGAGCAACCTGGATCACGCATCCCGGCTCCTCGCTGAACAAAGCCTTCAGTACCGCGTCGTTGCGACGCGCCCCGAGCTGCTCGGCACGCACCCGATAGTCGCCGGCGTCCAGAGCCAGCGGATCGACCGCCAGCACGTCGATGTTCAGCGTCACGCCGCAACCGGCGGCGAAGCCCATTTCGCAAGCGCAAGCCCACAGGCCTCCGTCGGAGCGATCGTGATAGGCCAGGATGCGGCCGGCCAGCGCCTGCTGGCGCAGCACCGACAGCAGCGCCCGCAACCGCGAAGGATCGTCGAGGTCCGGAACATCGCGGCCAAATTGCCCGACGATCTGGGCCAGGATCGAGCCCGCCAGCCGCAAACGTCCCGCCGACAGGTCGATCAGGATCAGGTCGGTCGGCCCGGCGTCCAGCTTCAGCTGCGGAGTCAGGCTGCGCCTGACATCGCCGACCGCCCCGGCGGCGCTGACAATCAGCGACACGGGCGCCCGCACTCGCCGGTCTTCGCCGGCGTCGCGCCACTGGGTCGACATCGACAAGGAGTCCTTGCCGACCGGGATTCCGATTCCGAGCGTGCGGCACAGAGACGCCGCCGCTTGCACCGCGCTGTAAAGCGCTGCGTCCTGTCCCGGCTGACCCGATGCCGCCATCCAGTTGGCCGACAGCTTGACGCGTCCGAAATCGACATCGGCCGCCGCCAGGTTCAGCAGTGCCTCACTGATCGCAACACGCGACGCCGCCGCGGCGTTCTCGATCGCCAGAGGCGTGCGCTCTCCCATCGCCATCGCCTCGCCGGCGTAGCCCTCGAAGTCAGCCAAGGTCACCGCACAGTCAGCCACTGGAACCTGCCACGGTCCAACCATCTGGTCGCGACAGCACAGGCCTCCGACCGAGCGATCGCCGATCGTGATGAGGAAGGATTTGCTGGCGACGGTCGGATGGCGCAGTACATCGACGGCCGCCTGCGAAGGATCCACCGCGGTCTGCAGGGCCGGCAGCTCGACGGGCACGGTCCGCGCCTCGCGCTGCAGGCGCGGCAACGAGCCCAGCAGCGTGCTCATCGGCAGGTCGACGGCAGCGCGCTCGCCGTCGCGGGCAACCAGCAGACGGTCTTCGTCGGTCGAGACTCCCAGCACAGCGTATGGGCAGCGCTCGCGATCGCACAGGCGAGCGAACTCGTCCAGCCGGGTCGGCTCGATCGCCAGGACATATCGCTCCTGCGACTCGTTGCACCAGACCTCCAGCGGGTTCATCGAGCTGTCCTGCACGGGTATCGCGGCCAGGTCGATTCGCGCGCCTCGATCCGACGCATGCACGATCTCGGGCAACGCATTGGAAAGTCCGCCCGCTCCGACGTCGTGTATCGCCAGGATCGGATTGTCGGCGCCGAGGGCCGCGCAGGAGTCGATGACCTCCTGCGCCCTGCGCTGTATCTCAGCATTGCCGCGTTGCACCGAGTCGAAGTCCAGCTGCTCGGTATTGGCGCCGCCTTCGATGCTGGAGGCCGCGCCACCACCCAGTCCGATCCTCATGCCCGGGCCACCCAGCTGGATCAGCAGGGCCCCGGCGGCCAGCGATTTCTTCTCGACTTGCTCGGAGCGGATGCTGCCCACGCCCCCGGCCATCATGATCGGCTTGTGATAACCGACCCGTTCGCCTCCCACGTTCTGCTGGTAGACGCGGAAGTAGCCCAGCAGGTTCGGTCGTCCGAACTCGTTGTTGAACGAAGCGGCGCCGATCGGACCTTCCAGCATGATCCTGGTGGCATCGGCGATACGGCCTGGAAAAGGGTAGTCGCCACCCTCGCCCGCTTCGCGTTGCGCGACGTCCCGGTCGCTTTCCCAGGGCGCGCTCATCCCGGGCAGTCTGAGATTCGAAACGCTGAATCCGCACAGCCCGGCCTTCGGGCGCGCCCCGCGTCCCGTTGCGGCCTCGTCGCGTATCTCGCCGCCAGAGCCGGTCGCCGCACCTGGAAACGGCGAGATGGCAGTCGGGTGATTGTGCGTCTCGACTTTGAATACGATGTGTTCGGTCTGCTCCGCCCATCGGTAAGCAGCAACACGCCCGTCCTGGTTCCAGCGGGGAATCAGCCGGCGCGTCGGTCGCCCGCACAGGACGGCCGCGTTGTCGCGATAGGCGACCAGCGTGCCTTCCGGCGCGATTGCGTGCGTGGAGCGGATCAGATCGAACAGGGAATCGGGCTGCGCGGCCCCGTCGATCGTCCAGCGGGCATTGAAGATCTTGTGCCGGCAGTGCTCGGAGTTGACCTGGGCGAACATCATCAGCTCGGCGTCGGTCGGATCGCGCCCGGCGCCGGCAAACGCGCGCGCCAGGTAATCGATCTCATTGGCCGACAGAGCCAGCCCAAGGTGGGCATTGGCACGCCGCAAGGCGGCCACCGCATCGTCGCCGAGAGCGACGCTGCCGAGCGGCCTGCGCTGCGCCGGCTCGAACAGCCGCTGCGCCGCGCCTTCGGGATCGATGAGCGACTCGGTCATCCGATCGTGCAAATGCGGGGCCAGCGCTTGAATCGACCGCTCCGAACTGGCGAACGCCGAACCGCCCAAGCGCAGCATGAACAGCAGGCCACGCTCGATGCGCGCCACCCAGTCGAACCCGCAGTTAGCCGCTATATCGGTCGCCTTGCTCGACCACGGTGACACGGTTCCGGGCCGAGGCACCACCAGCGCCTGGCGCGAACCGGCCCAGTCCGACGCGTTGAACGGTTCGCCGTAATCGAGCAGGCGAGCCAGACGCTCGACCTCGGACGCGCCCGGCACCCGATGGCATTGGACGAAATGCCGATAGCGCCCGGCGACCGAGATCAGCGAAGGATCCGCACAGCGCAGCGTCGCCGCCAGCCGCATGCTGCGCGACTTGGTCAGCGCCGCTGGACCGTCGAGGAAAAAACAGTGGGGTTGGTTGGACATGAGCCCGAGCTGCCCGCGCATTATAAAGCGCGCGCCGCCCGGGTTGCGTTCAGGTGCTTAGATAGGTGCTAGATCTCGGCGTCGAGCAGCTCGGCAGACGCCATCGATTTGAGCAACGCTTCGTTGCAGGCGCCGATCGGAAGCGCAAGGGCATCGGCCTGCTTGCGGATCATGATCGGATCGCTGCGCTCGATGGCCTCGATCAGCGTCAGATACGGAGCATAGGGTCCGGTGCGGCGGATGATGGCGTCGACGATGGTTTCAGAAAGTGAAATCAACTCGAACAGGTGCTCGAAGGGCGCTCCGGTGATCCGATCCAGCAGCGAGAAGGCGCCGGTGATGAACAGCTCGTCGCGCGTCTCGGCCTGGTGCCCTTCGGCACCGATGTTCTCCAGGAACATGCCGCGCCGGATCGAAGCGTGCATCAGCGGGAACGTGTTGGTGTCCTTGGAAGCCGTTGCCATCAGCAGCGAGAGCCAGCGCATCAGCTTCTTGTAGCCGAGCATCATCACCG
>DATBCI010000470.1:0-4197 GCA_036270555.1 Burkholderiaceae bacterium | reverse complement strand
TCTTGCGGTGCACCACTTTCGACCGTGAACGTGATGACCGTGGCAATGACCAGCGCCACGATCGAAATCGCGCCCAAGGCGGCGCCTTCGAACCCGGAAAACGGACCGCGCTTCTTCATGGAATTTCTCCTGTCGAGGACTCGGGTGACGAGCGGGTGACGGGGCGACCGGAAGGCGCCCGTCTAACTCTTAAGACGCGCTCTGGCGGGCAAACCCGCCAGCACGGCGTCAACGCGGGGTCACTGGATTGCGCGAGCTGCGGGCCCGGCTTCAGAGCCGCGCAGCGGCTTCGCCAATCGCGGCGGCAAGCTCGGAGTAATTCGACACGACCGGAAACTGCGGGAATTGTCGAGCGATGTCCGCGGGTGGCCGGAAAAAGATACCTGCCTGCGCTTCCTGCAACATTGAGATGTCGTTATACGAGTCGCCGGCCGCGATCGTTCCGAAGTTCAAACCGCGCAACGCGGCGACGGCAGCCCGCTTCTGATCGTGCATCCGCAGGCGGTAACCGACAATCCGCCCGGCCGCATCCGTCTCGAGCCCATGGCAGAACAGCGTGGGCCAATCGAGCTGGCGCATGATCGGCTGCGCGAATTCGTAGTACGTGTCGGACAGGATCACGGCCTGATAGCGCGTCCGCAACTCGCTCAGAAACTCGCGCGCGCCGGGCAACGGGCCAAGGCGCTCGATGACGCGCTGTATGTCGGCAAGGCGCAGTCCATGACGCTCCAGCAGCCGCAGCCGCTGCCGCATCAGTTTGTGGTAATCAGGCTCGTCGCGCGTTGTGAGCTTCAGTTCGTCGATTCCCACCTGCGAGGCGAATTCCACCCAGATCTCCGGCGCCAGCACGCCTTCCAGGTCGAGGCACACGACGATCAAGTTTGCTCCTCGGTCGATTCCTGCCTTGCGGGGACTTCGGCCCGGACCATGCGGCGCGCCGAAGACGCAGCGCACCAGGCACCCGGCACGCGGCGCAGCAAGCACCCTCCACGCGGCGCAGCAAGCGCCCTTGATGTCATGGGTGTATTTTCCCACCACAATGCGCTACCGTGATCGGGATGAAGCAGATGGGCAGCAGTCCAGACGAGTCGCCGGACAAAGATCTGGATTTGGAGGCCGTGCGCGAGGTCGAGGCAGCGGTGAGGCGCCTCGCCGAGCGGTTCTCGGAGCGCGACCCGGGACTATCCGCGGCATTGCAACGCGAGGTCCTGGTGCTGCGCGATCTGCTGGCCGGCCAGAAGCCGAGCGGGGGCGTACGAGGCAGCTTGCATCGGTTGCGCGAGCTGTACGACTCGGTCCTGGTCGGAGGATTGAACGAAGAGACCAAGGACGCGAGCTTGCTGATGCTGCTGAACCGGCTCCTGGGCGTTTGAAGCGGCGCCGCGAGCCCGCAGCGAATCCGACGCTGGCGTCCTGTGCCTGAGCGGCCAACTCACTTTCGGGCGGCCTGAGCCTGCTCCAGCAAGCGGCGCACGACGGCAGCCACCCTCCGGTCCATCGCCTCATCGGGCAGTGCGCCCGTGGCATGCCACTTGGCCAGGAGCTCCTCGGCTTGCAGCCGCTGCTGCGGGTCGCCCTGAAAGCGGTTGCGCAATCGCTCCAACTGGCGCTGGCGCCTGTCCGGCACGAACTCTTCGGGAGTCGGCAGGTCGAGCGCGATCTCAAGATCGATCAACAGCGATTCGCGCAGCTTGCGACCCAGCGCCAAGGCTCCGGGGTCGGCTCCGTCGACCGGCGCCGCCTGTTGCGCCAACCCTTCCAGGCGTGCCCGGTAGGCGTCCCGATACAAGGCGTCGATGCGGCGCTGCCCCTGTTGTTGCAGTTGCCGCGAGCGCGCCTCGAGTGCGTCGTTGGGGGCAGCGGCAACGGCCTTGGCGGCCTCCCAATCGGCGCGAAACTGCGCCAACGCCCGTTTGATCTGGTTTGCGTCGACTGCCTCCAGCGCCTTGGCCAACGCATCCACCAGCGTAACGCGCGCTTGGGCGTGCTGTTCGCGCTGCGCAGCCTGCTCGGCACGCTGCGCGTCGCGTCGTGCGAATACCGCGTCGCACGCTGCGCGGAAACGCCGCCACAACTTCTGCTCCTCTCCGCGCGGCAATCGCAAGGAAGGGGCGTCCGCGCGCCAGCGTTCCTGCAAAGCCTTGGCCTCCGTCATCGCGGCGCGCAGGTCCGGCGCCTCGCGCAGAGCCCCGGCGGCGGCGATCAATTGTTCGCGCCGCTGCACTTCCGCGCTGTGCGCGTCTGCAAGCCGCTGGTCGACGCTGGCGAGCATTGCATCGAAGCGCTTTCTCAGGACGCGCTCATCGCGGAAGCCGGCCAGGGGTGCCGCACGCCAGCGGGTCAGGAACTGGCTGCGCCGCAGCTCGATCGCCGGATAGTCCGGCAGGTCCCAGTCGAGCGTACCGGCGAAGGTTTCCCACTCGGCGCACAGCGCTTCCTTGTCGGATCGCGCCTTCGCCCGGTGCGCCGCCTCTTCGGCACGCTGCGCGGCCACCGGCTGGTAAGCCTTCGTCAGCGCTGCGTCGAAGCGTTCCCACTCGGGGTGCGGGGCGGTGGCTTGGGCATTGAGCCGCTTCCACTCTTCGCGCAGCTCTGGCACTGTGCTGGCGAGGTGCTCGACTCCGGAGTTGCCGGTGGCAAGCTCCTCTGCGGCGGCGATCAGGTGCTCCCGCTGCTGCTCGGCGCTCCATTTGGCCCAGCCGCTCAATTCACCCAGACGTGTCTGCGCGTGATGCAGGCGTCCGCCCAGCGCGCCGCGCAATGCGGTACCGCCGAGCGCAGCCTTGATCTTCCTGGCCGAGGCGTCCGCCTCGGCCAGGTGGCCGTCGTCGAGCGCGCGTTCCACCTGGTCCAACAGAGCGCGCACCGCAGCCAGGTCGACCTGCGGCGGTGGCGGTTGAGGCCGAGGCTCGGGTGGAGGCGGCGGGGGCACAATCTCCGGCGACCTATGCAGGGCATGCCAGCGCGCATAAAGCCGTTCCCGTATTTCGGGATGATCGGGTTTTGGCAGCGCTTCCCACGACGCCATCGCGCCGGCTTGGGCTGACCCGACCTCAGCAGCCGACAGAAACTGCTCGCAGACGTCGATGCGCGCCTGATCTGCCGTGCGCGCGGTCAAGCGCCCATCGATCAGGCGCAGCGACGCCGCCAGCGACTGCGATGCGGCCCTGTCCGCCAACCAGTCCGGAAGGCCGGCGTGAGCCTGAGCCAGCGTCGAGAAACGAGTGCGCCACTGGTCCAGTTGCTCGACGCCGGGCCACACAACTTCAGCACAGTGAGCCGCGAGTGCCTCTGCTTCATCGCGCCACGCCTGTACGCTGCGCCGAGCGTCCGCCTCGTGACCCAAACGCATGCTCGCCTGCTCCAGCAACGTCCGGCACTCTTCCAAAGGCTCGGATCCGTTCTCGAGCGCCTGCAGTTCGTGCTGCAGATCGAGCAGGCCGGTCACGGACAGCGGGGCCCGCGCCAGCAATTCGTGCAGAGCGTCCCTGAGCCGGATGGCGCGCCGTGCACGCTCCGAGTCCTGGCGTCGTTGCCGCAGCACGTCGTAGCAGTGCCGGAATACGCCTTTGTCCTTGCCCCGGCTCAGCCTGGCGACGCCCTCCAGGATTTCAGGGTCGACCACTTGCTGGACTGCAGCCAGGCGGACTTCGGCGAAGCGAGCATGCGCAGCGACCTCGCCCAGCAGCGCCTGGGAGTCCAAGCCCGACAGCCAGCGCAGAGCAAGGGCCTTGTCGGTCACCTGGGAGACTGCTGCCGCCCAAACCGCGGGTGCGTCATCCGGCAATGGTGTCTTCTGCCGACCGGCCAGCGCCCGCCCCAATTCATCCGCGCAGCGGCGGCGCTGCACATCGTCGGTCGCAGCCATGAGCGCGGCGCGCGCGGTATCGGGGTCGACGACCGGCTGCACGGCCTCGACGCCGGAAAGATTTGACCGCACCGCTGGCTGTGCAGCGGATTTCGCGGGCGGGTTACGCAGCAGTTCCTTGAACCAACTCATTGCACCGGAAGATGGCAGAGGCGGGAAGGCAGAATCGTAACCATTCCTGCCCCCGAGCGCCGCTACCCGGTGCGGCCGGCGATATAACCAGCGCGCTCAGCGCTTCATGGCTGTGCACCCGGCGTGACCGGCACCCAGGGCTCGGGACATTGAGACACGTACGGGTAGTACGCCCTGGCCGAGGGGCAGTAGTACCA
>DATBCI010000469.1:0-3277 GCA_036270555.1 Burkholderiaceae bacterium | reverse complement strand
GTCGCCGCGCGCCATCTGGACTTACAAGCTGGACCAGGACAAGCAGCTCAACGCGCAGATCTCGCGCGGGTTCCGGCTCGCGGGGATCAACGATCCGCTGAACATAGCGCTGTGCAAGGGCAACGACGCGGCGATCTTCGGTAACCAGCCGAACTGGAAAGACGAGACGGCGTGGAACTACGAGGTCGGCGCCAAGACGCAGTGGCTCGATCGCAAAGTGACGTTCAACGCCTCGGCCTTCTATACGGAGATCGAGAACCTGCAGGCCACGACGACCGCCGGCAGTTGCTCGTCGCGGATCGTGTTCAATGTGCCGGCAAAAAGCCAGGGACTCGAAGCCGAGCTGTTCGCTCGGCCCAATTCCACCTGGGACTTCGGCTTGTCGGCAACGTGGGTGAATGCAGAGCTCACCTCATCGGTCACGTCAACGCCGACCCCAGGGAACACGGTTGTTGTCGGGGGACTGCAGAAAGGCAATCAGCTGCCCACGGCGCCGCGGCTGCAGGGGATCGGCAGCATCGGTTACACGCAACCGCTGCAGACCGGGATGGACCTGTTCGGCGTGCTCACGCTGCAGTACGTCGGCTCCTCGTACTCCCAGTTCGAGAACGAAGCGCCGAACTTCGGCCTGATTTGTGGTGGAGCCTCGTGCCCGGCCGGTTCGGCAAGGCTGATCGTGTTCGGTGGGCCGTTGACCACGAACACGATCGCGTTCAATCCGAAACTGCCCAGCTACACGCTCGGCAACCTTCACGTCGGCGTGAAGACGGCTCGATGGGAAGTGCAAGGCTTCGTCAACAACATCTGGGACGAAACCGCCAGGCTCGCGCTCGACTACGAGCGCGGCCGCAGCGCCCGCGTGGGCTATTTGACCAACATGCCGCGCCTGATTGGCATAACCGCGCGCTACAGCTTCTAACGCGCGGTTCCACAGCCCTCAGCCCCGGCCCCTCTCCCGCAAGCGGGAGAGGGGAGGATCACGCTCAGAGCGTAGAGGCAAGCGCTTGCCGCACGAGGTGCTCGACGGCGTCGATGTGCGCCTCGCGGGTTCTCGGGTGCAGGAAAGCAAGGCGTATCGCGACGCGCCCCTGAAGCGTCGTGCTGGAGACCCGCAGCTCGCCTGATTGGTTGATGGCCGCCAGGATGCGCTGCGTGGCGGCGTCGCCTGCGGTCGACTTGAAGGCGACGATCGACAGCTCGGGTTCGTGCAACACGTCGATGCCGGGCACCGCGCGCAGACGCGTTGCAGCCAGTTCCGCAAGATCCAGCGACCGGTCCAGTGCCTGCCGAAAGCTCGCGACGCCGTGCAGATGCAGCGGCAGCCACACCAGCAGTCCGCGAAACGGCCGCGTCAGCTCGGGCCCTCGTTCGAAGTAGTGTGGCAGTCCCGGCATGCCCGGCGGCACGTCGCGCATGTAGGCGCCTTCGCCCAGATGCGCGCGCGCCAGCGCGCCCGGAGCGCGCACCAGCACGGCGGCCACGCCGTAAGGCAGGAACAGTCCCTTGTGCGCGTTCACGACGACCGAGTCGGCCGCGTCGATGCCGCGCAAGCGTGCCGCGCCACGTTGTGTCAACGCGAACATGCCGCCGTACGCGGCGTCGACGTGAAACCAGGCGCCGTGGCGCGATGCGAGCGCGGCCAGCTCATCCAGAGGGTCGATCGAACCGGTGTCGGTACTGCCGGCAACGCCGACCAGCAACCAGGGGTGGCGGCCGAGCGCCTGGTCGCGCTCGACCTGCTCGTGCAGCGCCGCCATATCGATTCGTCCGAGCGAGGTGGCACGAATCGAGCGGATGCACTCGCCCGGAATCCCGCACAGGTGCATCGCCTTGCGCAGCGAGTGATGCGCCCGCTCCGACAGGTAGGCCACGCTGCGATCGGGCGCGAAATCGCCGCGGTCGCGCGCCGACACGATGGCCGTCTGGTTGGCCAGAGAACCGCCCGACAGCAGCAGCCCTTCGGTCGCAAGCGGCATCCCGAGCACGTGGGCCATCCATCGCAGCACGCTTTCCTCGAGTGCGATCAGGCCGGGTTGCTCGAAGGCCGACCCGGTGAACGTGTGAAGGCCCGCAGCGAGCATGGCCGCAATCACGCCGCTGTAGATGCCTCCGTTCGGAATGTAGCCAAGGTCGCCGCCGTGCTCCTTGCTCCAGCCGCACTCGGCGACCGACCGCAGGCGATCGAGCAGCTCTTGTGCACCGATCGCGCGCTCCGGCGGCATGGCCATCATCGCCTCGATCCGCTGCGGCGGCGTCGGCGCGAAGATCGGCGCGCCGTCGCGGCGCTCAAGCAAGTGCTCGATCAGCTCGAAGGCCTGGTGGGCGAGCTGTTGCCGTTGCGCCGGCTCCAGATCGAGCGGCCATTGCCGCGCTGCAGCGTCAGGTGGCAGGGCAGACATCGGCAAACGCGAACGGGGTGCCTGGCTGTGCTGCGTCGGGCGGGCCGAAGGCCTGGCGGAACGTGAAGGCCTCCGGGGTCGGCCCCTTCTGCCGCAGCAGCGTCAGCCTGGCCGATGCCTCGCCGATGGTCGGCCTGTGACCGCGAGGGACCCACCACAGCACGAAGTAAGCTTCCTGCATCCGCTCGAACCACTCGGTGCGGCGGCGCATGATGGCGGCGTGAGCGGTTCGGTAGACGAAGTCATTCAGCGATGCGACGTCCCGCCACAGCGACATGTTGACGAGCGTGTTCTCGCCCATCGGTCGCAGCGCGGTGGCGTCGCCCTCCTCGGTTTGAAGCCGCCAGACAAACCCTGCCGATCCATCGGCCAGCGCATTGATGCGGTCGAGGTTCGCCACGAAGTCGGCCATGGTCGGGGATTGCAACGGCTCCTTCATCACCGCGACATTCAGTTGGGCGAGTTCGTATTGGGACATTGCGCTCTCCCTGCTAATCCACGTGACGGTGCGGCCCCAGCTCCATCGGCAATCCGCCGGCGTTCAGGCCATTTTTCTGGAGCCACAGCTGCGTGGTGGCTTCGGCGCGCTGAATCAATTCGCGCGTAATCGAGAAGTCGTAAGCGCTCGCTGCCAGCGGGCACAGCGGCGGAAGCACGACCACTTCGGCCCGATCGGAAAAGCGCTCGATGTCCTTCACCAGATGGCGCATCACCAGCAGATTGAGCGCGTGCAACGCGCGGGCCACGACGCCACGAGGCGGCCCTTGCAGCGCGCACGACACGCCAGTCGGCAGCACGATCACACGCTTCGCGCCCAGATCGACCGAGGTGGAGATCGGCGTGTTGTTGGCGACGCCGCCGTCCATCAGATGGCGACC
>DATBCI010000468.1:0-4697 GCA_036270555.1 Burkholderiaceae bacterium | reverse complement strand
GTAATGATCTCGTACTGCGATTTGCACTCATCACAAGCCTCCTGAAATGCCTCATGCCACCGCTGATTCAAGCTAGTCTGAATTGATCCAGATCAGTGTCCAGCCCTCTGTTTTGCGCGACGCCCACGGTCGAATCGCGTTATCCTGATCCGGACGAAAACGACCTCGCCGCGCGACGTCTCGATTCATCGCGCATCCCTTTTGCCAGCGCAGTTCGACACCAGGCCAGGGAGAATCGTTCGATGCCGCACTCGAACATCGGCACGTCCGCAGGGCATCCTGCGTCCAGCGCAGCGAGGCCGTTCGCCGCCGTCGCGGCCGAGGCCTGGGGCTTCCTGAACCACAGCACGGATCTGTGGTTGGCCGGCATCGCAACGCCCGACGTCATCAAAGGGCGCGCATCGCATCGGCTCAACACACTGGTTGCGCACGCGCGCCGGCATTCGAACTTCTACCACGGTCTGTACCAGGGTCTGCCGCCCGGCCGCGTGAGCATCGAACAGTTGCCCGTGACCACCAAGCACGAGCTGATGGCCAACTTCGACGACTGGGTCACGCGGCGCGATGTGACGCTGGACGCCGTCATGCCATTTACGCAGGATCCGGCGCGTATCGGGCGCCCGTTTCTTGGCCAGTACACGGTCTGGACCAGTTCCGGTACGACCGGCACGCCCGGGATATTCATCCAGGATCCTCAGGCGCTCGCCGTATACGAGGCGCTTTTCGCGGTTCGCAACAACGTCGATGCCCGATCGATGTTGCGCTCAATGGCCGCTGGCGGACGCTTCGCCTACGCGGCCGCGGTGGAGGGGCATTTCTCCGGAATCACGATGTGGCGCCGCACGCTGCAACTGAACCCGTGGATGGCGCCATTTACGCGCGCGATCTCGGTCCTGCAGCCGTTGGATCGCATCTGCGACCAGTTGACCGAATTCGATCCGCTGATCCTGACCAGTTATGCGTCCGAGCTGGTCTCGCTGGCCGAGCAGCAGCGCGAAAGACGTCTTGCGCTGAAACTCAAGGGCATCTGGAGCGGAGGCGAAACGCTCTCGCGGCGCGACCGCGCCGAAATCACAGGCGCCTTCGGGTGCCCGGTCATCGATGACTACGGCTCTTCGGAGTTTCTGAACATCGCTTTCGACTGCGGCTGCGGCGGACTGCATGTCAATCGCGACTGGGCGATCCTGGAGCCGATCGACCGCGAGGGCCGTCCGGTTCCCGACGGCACGCCGTCGGCATCGGTGCTGCTGACGAATCTGGCGAACTTCGTTCAACCGGTCATCCGCTATGACCTCGGCGACAGCGTCACTGTGTTGACGGAGCCATGCGCCTGCGGCAGTCCGCTGCCGGCGATACGAGTGGAAGGACGTCGCGACGACACGATCTGCCTGGAACGCTCCGACGGGCGCCTCGAGCGGGTCGCTCCGCTGGCGCTGTGCACCGCGATCGAAGAGCGTGCCGGGGTGTACCGCTTCCAGATCCTGGAGGAGGCCGCCAATCGACTGGCGGTCCGAATCGACCCCACGGAAGCAAACTGCGACGAAGTCGCGGCACGCACCGAGCAGTGCATTCGCAGCTACTGCGCGGAACTCGGTGCGCAAAATGTGATCGTCCACCGGGATCCGGAACCTCCGCAGATCGACCCGGTCAACGGCAAGCTGCGCAGGGTCAGGGCGTTGCGCAAGCCGGGCGACGTCCGCGGGGCGACCCCCTCCTAGTGCGATAATTCAGCCCCGTCCGGGGGCACGCGCGGGGCAGCTGCGCGGGCGGCGGCCTGCCTGAGCCCTTACAAGGCGTTACGCACGTTGCACAATGTAGCGGCACGTTCCGCACGCGGTTGACTCGAAGCGTCTGCAATGGGCGTAGTGTTCGGAACCGCGGTGGCGGGTCCTGGTCAACACGGAGAGTGTCAGATGAAGCAATGGGGACGTGGGCTGGTGACGTTGGCAGGCGCGGTGGCCGGCACGGTGGCATTCGTTCAGCCGGCCTGGGCCGATCGCGACGATTTCCGCTGGCACGGCCACATCGAGCGTTTTCACGAGCACGACTGGGACATGTGGCGCGGCGGCGCATGGCGTCACGATTACCACGATGGTCGCTGGGGCTGGTGGTGGACCGTCGGCCCGACCTGGTACTACTATCCGCAGCCCGTTTATCCGTATCCGAATCCATACGAGCCGCCGGTTGCGGTGATCGTGCAACCGAAACCGGCGACGCCCGCACCGCCACCGCCTCAACCGCAGAACTGGTATTACTGCGAATCGGCCGGAGGCTATTACCCATACGTGCCGAGCTGCCCGAGCGGATGGCGCGCCGTCCCCGCCACACCGGGAACGCCGCCCGCTGCGCCGGCCGCACTGCCGGCGCGGCCGCCTGGGGCACCGCAGTGAGCGGCGCGCGCATCGAATCTTCCTGGAGAGTGAGATGAGAACGAAGCTGATCTTGGGTGTCGTCACCGGCGCGATGCTGCTCGCCGCCTGCGCGCAGATTCCGACCGGACCCAGCGTCGCCGTGATGCCGGCGCCCGGCAAACCGTTCGATCTGTTCGTGCAGGATGATCAACTGTGCCGCAACTATGCGACGCAGTCGATCGGAGGCACCAGCGCCTCGCAAAATGCAGCGGCCAGCGCGGTTACGACGGCCGCAGTGGGCACAGCGCTTGGGGCAGCCGTTGGACTGGCCGCCGGCGGCGGCAAAGGAGCGGGAACCGGCGCGGCGATCGGCGCGGTCGCCGGCTCGGCGGTCGGCCTGGGCGAGGCGGATACCTCCTACCGTGCGACACAGCGCCGCTACGACATCGCGTACCAGCAGTGCATGTACTCTCGCGGCAACCTGCTGCCGGGGCAGTCGGCCGGATATCGCACAGCGCCGCCTCCGCCGCCACCACAGTACGCGCCGCCGCCGCAGTACGCGCCGCCGCCTCCGCCTCCGGCATCTCAGTACGCGCCACCGCCGCCGGCACCACAGTACGCACCGCCACCTGCGGCGCAATGATCGTGCCGAGGATCGCACCGGGCTGGAACGGCGCTCCGTTACCCCCCCGTCAGGTGCTTTCGGTCAGGTCGATCCTTGGCACACCGCTAAGTCCATCGCTATGAAGGGCTCTCGCGGCGCTTGGACAGCCACTTCAGGACCGTCTCGAACAATCGCTTGGGCTCGAACGGCTTGACGATAATGTCGTTCATGCCGCCGTCCAGGCACCTGCGCCGGTCCTCGTCGAAAGCGCTGGCCGTGATCGCAAGAACCGGCAGGGCCTGGCGCCCGGGCAGCGCCCGGATCGCAGCGGTCGCCTCGAGCCCGTCCATCAGCGGCATCTGCACGTCGGTCAGGATCAGAGCGAAGTCCTCCGCTTCGACCATCCTGACCGCGTCGGCTCCGTTCTCGGCAACTCCGACCCGAAGCCCCGCGCTTTCGAGCAAGTGCTGCGCCACTTCACGGCTCACCGGATCGTCCTCTGCCAGCAGCACGCGGGTGCCGCTGAAGAGGCGGGCCAGCAAGGTTTCGGCACTTTCCGGCAGAGGCGCTTCGTGTCCTTGAAAACGCGCTGTTCCCTTGTTCAGGCGCACAGTGAACCGGAACGCACTGCCCTTGCCGGGTTCACTCTCGACACCCACCTGCGCCCCCATCAGGTCGGCGATGCGCTTCGTGATCGCCAGCCCCAGGCCGCTGCCCTGATACCTGCGACGAGCTGAATTGTCCCCCTGCTCGAACGGTTCGAAGATCCTGACCTGCTCGTCCTTCGTCATACCAATGCCGGTGTCGGTGACTTCGAAACGCAGTAAATAGCTCGTATCAGCCTTCTCGAGCACGCGACAGCGCAGCACCACGCTGCCCTGCTCGGTGAACTTGATCGCGTTGCCCAGGAAGTTGACGAGCGCCTGCGCCAGCCGACCGCTGTCCCCGTGCAGCCACTGCGGCGCATACGCCATGTCGACGCGAAACTCGAGTCCCTTGGCGAGGGCGCGGTCGCCCACGACCGCGGCGACGTCCCGTACCAATTCATCGAGCCTGAAGTCCTGCAGAGTCAGGTGCAGCTTGCCGGCATCGATCTTGGACAGATCCAGGATGTCATTGACGATTCCAAGCAGGTATCGACCTGAGGCCTCGATCTTGTCCAGGTATTCCAGCTGTCGAGGCGTTGCGCCGGTGCGGCGCAGCAGGTTGGCCAGCCCGAGCACACCGTTCATCGGGGTGCGGATCTCGTGGCTCATGTTGGCCAGGAAATCGCTCTTGACCCGCGTCAGGCGCTCGGCTTCCTTGCGCGCAGCCTCCAGTTCGGCCGTGCGCTCGGCAACACGCCGTTCCAATTCGGCGTTCAGGGCGACCAGGCGCTGCTCGCTCGCGCGCAGCGCCTCCTCTGCCTGCAAGCGCTCCGTGATGTCGCGCGAAGAATTGAACAGCACGGGCTTACCGTCCAGTTCGAGCGGGAAGCCGCTCACTTCGACGTCGAATACCGTTCCATCCTTGCGCCGGTGGCGGGTGACGAACTGCGAGCGAAAGCGCCGCTCGAACTGCTTCCTCAACGCAACCGCGAGCTCAGCGGCGGTGAACCTCGCCTCCCATTGCGTCACGTTCATGCCGATCACTTCCTCGCGGGAGTAACCCAGCATCGAGCAAAACGCGTCGCTTGCCTCGATGACGTTGCCGTCGATATCAAGGATGTGGATGCCGTCGCTGGCATTGCGAAGGAGAAGGCG
>DATBCI010000467.1:0-5554 GCA_036270555.1 Burkholderiaceae bacterium | reverse complement strand
TCGTGTTCGCGCGTATCGATTTCAGCGGGGACGCCTCCCGTGCGGGCCTCACCATGCACCCGGAGCAGATGCTGATCTTCGGTAACCCGAAAGCCGGCACGCCGCTGATGCAGTCGGCTCCGATCGCCGGCATCGACCTGCCGATCAAGGCTTTGGTCTGGGAAGACGCGAACGGGAAGACCTGGCTTGCGTACAACTCGCCGGACTACGTCGTGCGGCGCCACGGACTTGCACCGTCGCTGGCGGCCAACCTGGCCGCGCCCATCCCGATCATCGAGGCGGCAACGAGGTGACGCCGGGCGATCGCGACGAGCCGAGCCGAATCTACGCCGACCTGCCAGGCGAGACTCTGCTCGACAACGAGCGCGTGCTCGTGCAAAAGCTGACGCTGCAGCCGGGGCAGCGCACCGGTCGGCCGATCCACGGCGGCGATCAGTTGCAAGTGTTCATCAAGGGAGGCGTGCTGACATCGTCGATCACGGGACGCGCGGCGCTGTGGAAGGACGGAAGGATCGCATGGCACGCAGCGCCGGATCCGGCCGATCGAGGAAGTACCAACACCGGAAACGCCCCGATCGACATGGTGTGGGTGAGTCTGAAACCGGTCGGCGTCATGGCGAGCACGGTGGGGACGAAGCCCAAGTACGCCTATCTCGACTACCCGAACATTCCGGGGGAAGACCTTTTCGAGAATGATCTGGTCATTGTTCAGCGGTTCTGGGTGGACGCGGGCCAATGGGAGGGGGTTCACGCCCATCACCCGGACATGCTGTACATCCACGTGAAGGGCGGCCAGTGGGGAGCCCGCTCCTATAGCGAAGCGGAGCGACCGTACGATCATCCCGCGGTCGACGGCGAAGTCGGCTGGATGCCGACCATCGACATTTCCGAGGGGCACGAGTCCGGCAATATCGGCCGGCAGCCGATCGACCTGATCTGGGTCACGCTGAAAAAGTAGCGCCGGGCTTGCCGCGATGCCTCGCGGGCGGCGGCTTTTCGGTGTCGGCGTCGCGCTTTGATCCTGCTCAGCGCGGTTGCGACGCCGGCATGTACGGCTCATCGCGCGACAGCGTCCCCTTGCGCAGCAGCAGGCTTTCGGCCATGCCTCGCGCATCCACCACCCGCGGATCGGCCACATCGCGCGTCGCGCGGAGCAGCAGCCTGAGCATGGTTTCGAATTCGCGTGCATTGTCGTCGTCGCGCATCAAGCCGCTGTCGATCAGTGCAAGTGGCTCGCAGCGCCGGCGCAGAGGCCTGGGCGCCGGGAAGTCGAGCCGCTCGGAGGCTTCGGCGCTGACGATCTGCAGGCACTTGCGGGCGTTGGACATGCTGAAGCGATCGTGCTCGTCGCGTAGCCGACCCTCGAGCTTGATCCAGAACTCGGCTTTACCCACCGCGTCGTAGATTCGCGGCAGCTGCTGCGCCAGGCTTTCGGGCCCGAGGCCGCCCGTGTATCCGCACGTCACCGATGGCAGCGGAGCTTGCCACTCCTTTGGCGGGACGTCGCGACTGGGGGACGAATCAAACAGGACCGCGTGATTTTCGACCCCGGCCAGGCTTCGGGTCAGGGCCTGGGTGCTCTCGTTGTGCGGAGTAATGAACATCACATCGGGCCGCGCCAATAAGAACTGCCGCAGCCGATCCGCTTCGACTTCGCTGCCGGACGCCCCGACATTGAACTGCACGCGGCCGGTGCGCGTGCGCACCTGATCGAGGAGCCCTGAAACGGCAGACTCACCGTCCAGCAACTGCTGGATGCCGGACTCGCACACATGCAGCGCAACCCTCACGTAGGCCGGCAGCTCCTTCAGCGCGCGCCGGATGCGAGCGATCGATGGGTACCGGCCTGGGGTGCCCTGCCGCTTGGGTGAATAGAGGAAGCCCCACTCGGCATACGGATACATGTCGGACACGACGGCCAGCTCAACCAACGGCGTCGCTTCGTCGATTCCGATCAGGCTGCAATTGAATAGCGGCATGGCGCAAGCCTCCCTGCGGCGTGGGATATGGCGAAAAGCCGCAAGCTAGTCCACTTTGGCGGTCTTGTGGGCCCGTCACGAAGCCGGCTGCGCTTCGGCTTCGTACTGAACCGTCGAGGGGTTGTGCTTGCGATGGGCGCTGGCTTCATCCCATAGAGCGTCCAAGCACTTGTATTCACTGAAGTAGTTGGGACGAAATCGCGTTCGCGCGGCCCGCTCGGCGACCTGGACCAGGCACTGCGTCGCAAAATCCACCAGCCTCAGATCCAGAGGCAAGCCGTCTTCGGCGAGGTCGACCAGCTGGGCGAGATCGTGCACCTCGGTGAACGAAAGGTGCGCGTTTTCCGCTTGTGCGAATCTGGCCGCAACGCCGCTGACCGTGGCTTCGAGTTCCGCGCAAAGAGCGCTCCATGCGGCATCGACCGAATTTTCACCGTCCGCGCTGAAACCGTTATCGACGGTACCCATGTCCTGCTGCTCCTGCCGGGCCATGCTCTTGAAGTGTCGCGCGGTCGGGCTCTCGGTCACCCGTACGCTTCGAGCCGGCCACCGGCGATGCAAGGGAGTCTATTAATTCGATCGAAGCGCTACATCATCCAAAAGGCGGAAGCCTGGCCGAACGTGTGCTACCGAGCTCCTGAGCTGCAGGGGACGACCGATTCTCCGAACCCGCGAGCCGCGCCGCGTGCCCTCCCATGGATTTGGGTCAGGGACGACCGTCGGCCTGGGTATCGTCGCGCATTCCGAACCGGCAACACATTCATATGACGCGCCTCGCGGATCTTGTGCAGGCTTCCGATGCGGTGGCACAGACCGCAAGCCGGCTGGCCAAGCGCGATGCGATCGCAGCCTGTCTGCGCGCGGCGGCGTTGGACGAAGTCGAGATCGCTGTCGCGCTGCTGTCGGGCGAGATGCGCACCGGCCGCGTCGGCGTCGGCTACGCGAGCCTGAAGGATCTGCGTGGCGCAGCGGCATCGAGCGAGCCGTCACTGACACTGCACGACGTCGACTCGGCCCTGGTGCGGATCGCGGCGACCACCGGCAAGGGTTCGGCGGCAGCTCGTGCCGGCCAGCTCGCACAACTTTTCGCGCAGGCGACCCGCACCGAACAGGATTTCCTGGTCCGTCTGCTGATGGGAGAGCTGCGACAGGGCGCGCTCGAGGGCGTGATGATCGAAGCGGTGGCCGCTGCCGCTGCGGTGAGCGAATCCGATGTACGGCGCGCCGCGATGTTCGCCGGCGATCTGGGCGCCGTCGCGCACGTCGCGCTGACCCAAGGCGCACCGGGCCTGGCGCGGATCGCGATCAAGCTTGAGCGGCCCGTGCAGCCGATGCTGGCGCAATCGGCCGAGGATGTGGCCGAGGCGCTCGAGCGTCTCGGCACGGTCGCGCTCGAGTGGAAGGTCGATGGAGCGCGCGTCCAAGTGCATAAAGCCGGCGACGTCGTGCGTGTTTTCTCGCGCCTGCTCAACGAAGTCACCGGCGCCGTACCGGAGATTGTCGAGGCGATACGGGTGCTGTCATCGCACGAGATGATCCTCGACGGCGAGGCGATCGCGATCGGGCCAGGCGGAGCCCCGCAGCCATTCCAGATCACGATGCGGCGTTTCGGCCGCAAGCTCGATGTCGACGCGCTGCGCGCCGAGTTGCCGCTGACGGCGTATTTCTTCGACTGCCTGCAGCACAACGGCGAATCACTGGTCGATCGGCCTGCCCGGGAGCGTTTCGCGACGCTCGCCGAGGTCTTGCCCGCGAAGCTGGTCGTCCCGCGCATCGTGACCGGCGATCTTGCCGCAGCGCAAAGGTTCTACCGCGACGCGCTGGCGCGGGGCCACGAAGGCGTCATGGCGAAGGCGCTCGATGCGCCCTACGAAGCCGGCCGCCGCGGCGCAGGTTGGCTGAAGGTCAAGCAGGCACACACACTGGACCTCGTAGTGCTGGCGGCCGAATGGGGCCACGGCCGTCGCCAGGGATGGCTCTCCAATCTGCATCTGGGTGCGCGCGACGCCGAGGGAGGTGGGTTCGTGATGCTCGGCAAGACGTTCAAGGGTCTCACCGATGAGCTGCTCGAATGGCAGACTCGCGAGCTCGCCGCGCGCGAGGTGTCGCGCGACGCTTATACCGTCACCGTGCGTCCCGAGCTGGTGATCGAGATCGCCTTCAATGATCTGCAGGCGAGCCGTCAGTACCCGGGCGGGCTCGCACTGAGGTTCGCGCGCGTCAAGAGGTATCGGCCGGACAAGAGAGCGGAGGATGCGGACACGATCGGGACCGTGCGCCAGCTGTATGCGAAGCAGACCGCACGCGAATCCGACCCCAGCCACTAGCGAGGAAGTGCCCTCTCCCACAAAGTGGGAGAGGGGGAGTGTTGCGGGCTGATCGTGCGCCGCTATTTCAGGTTGAGCACCTGCATCGTGGCCGAGCCCAGCACGCGCCGGATCTTGTTGCGGTCGAGCGCCCCCTGGTTCGATGCAGCGACTGAGCCTTCGATCTGTTTGGCGACTGCATCGCCCTTTTCAATCGACCCGTCCAGCGCGGCCCAGTTCTTGTAGGTGGTGATCAGCAACAGGTCGGCATCATCCGGCCCGCGCGGCTCCACGGTGATCACCTGGTAGTCCAGGATGTACCCGGCTTTCTTCGCCGCTTCCTGCTCGGCCTTCCAGGTGGTCGCAACGTACTTCATGTAGTCATCGAAATGTCCGTTCTCGGTCCGAATCCTGGCCACGTTGACCACGGCCCCCTCGGTGAACGGGTGCTCCTGCGCAAGGAGCGGCCCGCTCGCCAGCGCCAGCGCGGTGAATCCGAGGCATGCGTTGAGACGACGGATACTTGACATGAGGTTCTCCTTTGTTTTACCTCGGCCGACGCTGCTGAGCGAACGACTCGTCCGCTTGGCGCAAGGCCGTCGAAAATGAGCAGGAGGTTACACCCACGAAGACCGCGTGGGAATATCGGAGTGCAATTCGGTTTCGCAGTGCAGTCAGCGATTAAGAAAGGAGCGACATCAAATGTCTTCAACAAGGCCTGGAATTTCTGAGAAGCGGCGGGCTTTCTTCGAGTTGCACCGCAGCGGATGCTTCGTAATTCCCAATCCCTGGGACATGGGCAGCGCTGGTTACCTCCAATCGCTGGGATTCAAGGCATTGGCAACGACCAGTTCGGGCTTCGCCTGGTCTCAGGGTCGTCGCGATGGCTCGATGTCACGCGACATCGCGCTGCTGCACCTGGCTCAGATCGTCGCAGCGACCGACGTGCCGATCAACGCCGACTACCAGAACGGGTTCGGGCGCGAAGCGGCCGACGTCGCCGAGAGCGTGCGCCTGGCGGTAGAAACCGGAATCGCGGGCATCTCGATCGAGGACTCCACCGACGACGCGGCGCGGCCGCTGTATGACCTCGACACGGCGACGGCCCGTATGCGCGCCGCACGTGCGGCGATCGACCGCTCCGGTGGGGAAGTGCTGCTGGTGGGCCGGGCCGAGTGTTTTCTGGTTGGGAAGCCAGACCTGAACGAGACACTGACGCGGTTGAAAGCGTACGCCCAGGCGGGCGCCGATTGCCTGTACGCGCCGGGC
>DATBCI010000466.1:0-3420 GCA_036270555.1 Burkholderiaceae bacterium | reverse complement strand
GACGGCGATGAGGTCGGCCGGCTGCACGAGATGAAGGGCAGCTACACGGTCGACAAACTGGCGGTCGGCAAGCATTGGCTGTGCATCCGGGTCGTCGACAAGGGGCACACGCCGATCGGCGCCGAGAAGTGCGTCAGCGTCATCGTCGGCAACATCCCGCCAATGGGCTACTGAAGCCTGCATATCGCAGCTCGTACTCGAGCAAGCGACAAGCACTCGGCCGTGGATGCCCAAGACCTTGCTTATGCGCTGAATCAGATCATTCACAACTTCGGCGCTGTCGCGGTAACCGGCGGCGCGGCCAGCGGGCGCTGGATGCGGTCTTCGAGCTCGGGGCAGATCCAGCGCCGGATGGCCTGGCTCACGCTGGCCGGCTGGGGCGCGCAGGCAGCGAGCGGCGCAACTTTTGCGGCGATCAGTTACCTCACCTACGGGCGGCTTCCCGACATCCACGGCATCGCCCTCGGCGCGCTGTGCCTGAAGATCGCGTGCGCCGCGCTCGGCGTGTGCCTGTGCGCGGTCTATCTCGCCCGGGCTCCCGCCTGGGGCGATGTGCGAGGCCGACTCACGTGGACGGCGCTGCTCGTGTGCGCCGTGTTGGCGCTAGGCGCTGCGGCGTTTCTGCGCTGGTTCTCCTAGCGCATGCGCTCACCGTGATGATCGTTGGGTTGCCCCAACGCGGGACACGCCGACCCAGCGCGACCCAGCGTTGCGGGCTGCCAAGCTGGTATATATTGGCGTCCGATCCGGACGGGGTGTCGACAACTCACGCGGCATGTTCGCGGTCAGTCCGGTTTTGTGTCTCACGGGAGGGGAGCAGATGCCGCAAGGCGATCAGACATCGGTTCTGTCGCGGCCAACACGCGCCTTGAACCTTCGTCTGTTCTTCGACCTGTTCAAGCTGCGCATCGGAATTGTCATCGGTTTCACGGCAATCACGGGGCTGGCCGTCGCATCGGGCCGTTCGCTGGCGGTGTGGCAAGTGTGCGCGCTGGGGCTGGCTGTCACGATGGCCTCCGCCGCGGCCGGCGCCTTCAACCAGATCGCGGAGCGCGCACTCGATGCGCGCATGCGGCGCACCCGTAATCGTCCGTTTGTCACTGGCCAGTTGGCCGCGGGGGTGACCTGGCATGCGGCGATCGCTGCCATCGGCGCAGCCGGCGTCGGGCTGGCCGCGATTGCGCTGAACGCCACCACCGCTCTGTATACGTTTCTAGGCGCGTTCACCTACGCGGTGGTCTATACGGTCTGGTTGAAGCGGCGTACCTGGTGGAACATCGTGATCGGCGGGCTGGCAGGCAGCTTCGCGGTGCTCGCCGGCGCGGCCGCGGTATCACCGCAGACGCTCGAACCGCTGCCGTTGATGTTCGCGATCGTGCTGTTCCTCTGGACGCCGCCGCACTTCTGGAGCCTGGCCATTGCGTTTCACGACGACTACGCGGCCGCCAAAGTGCCGATGCTGCCGGTCGTTGTCGGCGACGCCCGCGCCGCGCGCGCGGTCCTGGCCGGCTCGGCGCTGCTGGTGGCCGCGTCGCTGGTGCCGGCGCTGTTGGGCATGGGTCGCCTGTACCTGGCCATCGCAATCGGCGCCGGCGCCTACCTTCTGTTCAAGAGCGCCCAACTGGCACGCACTCCGGATCAACGCGCCGCGATCGCCAACTTTCACGCATCGCTCGCCTACCTTGCACTGGTGCTCGGTGCTGCCATCGTCGATGCAACCCTGAAATGGTGAGGCCGCGCCGATCGAACGATGAAAGATACCTCGACCGCGATGGGCCGACCTGCTCCTGGCTTGACCCGGACAATATGGTGAAGGTAGAGTCTGCCGGCTCAAAAAAAGCATCATTGCAGACTGAGGGAGCTGCTCTTCGAATGAAGCGAATTCCGTCGAACCCCCCGGGGCCGCAACAATGGTTTTAGCAATCATCCTGGTTGTCCTGGTGCTCGGGTCAGTGGTGTTTCATTTGCTGAGCCCGTGGTACTTCACGCCGATCGCGTCCAACTGGGGCATGATCGACGACCTCACCAACACGACGATGGCCGTCACGGGTATCGTCTTCGTCGTGGTCAATCTGTTCATGGCGTATTGCGTGCTTCGCTTTCGCAACCGCCAGGGATCGCAGGCCGCCTACGAACCGGAGAGCAAGAAGCTCGAGATCTGGCTGTCGTCATTGACGGCCATCGGGGTCGCCGGCCTGTTGACTCCGGGCCTGTTCGCGTGGGCGAAGATCGTCGATGTCCCGAAAGACGCCCAGGTGGTCGAGGCGCTGGGGCGCCAGTGGAACTGGATGTACCGCTTCCCTGGCAAGGACGGCGTGCTGGGAGAGACCAACCCCCGCTTCATCAGCGATGCGAATCCGTTCGGTATCGATCCGAACGATCCGAATGGCCAGGACGACATCCTGGTCGCGAATCCGGAGTTGCATTTGCCGGTCGGAGTCCCGCGCAAGGTCATGCTGCGCTCCATCGACGTGCTGCACGACTTCACCGTGCCGCAGTTCCGCGTCAAGATGAACCTGGTGCCCGGCCTGGTCACGCATTACTGGTTTACTCCGACGCAGGCCGGATCGTTCGATTTGAACTGCCAGGAACTGTGCGGCATCGGGCATTTCACGATGCACGGCAAGATCGTGGTCGAGGACGATGCCAGGTTCCAGACCTGGCTGAGCAGCTACCCGACTTTCGCGCAGTCGGAGGCGCAGCCGGCGGGGGATGCCACGGCCGGCGCGGCCTTGTTCGCGGTCTGCTCCGCCTGTCACGGTCAGCAGGCCGAGGGCAATCCCGCTCTGCACGCCCCGAAGTTGAGCGGCCAGGCCGACTGGTATCTGATCCGTCAGCTGAAGAATTTCAAGAGCGGCGTGCGCGGAACGGATGCACACGATGTCTATGGGAAGACGATGGCGCCGATGGCCGCCACACTGCCGGACGACGCCGCGATCAACAACGTGGTCGCCTATATCAAGACGCTGCCGGACCAGCCTGCCCCGGCCACCCTGACGGCGGACATCGCCAACGGCGGGTCTCTGTTCAGTAACTGCTCGATCTGTCATGGCGCCGATGGGCGCGGCATCCGGGCCACCAACGCCCCACGGCTCGCCGGCATGAGCGACTGGTACCTTGTCACCGAGCTGGACAATTTCAGACACGGCTTTCGCGGCCGGCATCCGGAGGATCTGTTCGGGATTCAGATGTCGTCGATCGCCGCCGAGCTGACGGCCCCGCATGAGACCGCCGACCTGGCCGCATACGTCAATTCCCTCCATTAGTAACCATCATGGTTGCCGTCACGCATGACGCCTCATCCTACGCGCCGCCGGCCGAAGTCGAGGAAGTCGAGCTTCACCACCCGCATACCTTCATCGGCAAATATGTCTTCAGCCAGGACGCCAAGTGGATCGGGATCCAGTACGCGACCACCGC
>DATBCI010000465.1:0-6852 GCA_036270555.1 Burkholderiaceae bacterium | reverse complement strand
CGAGGTCACGCTGTCGAAGGTACGGCGCGAGCGGATGGGTCACATCGAGCTCGCCTCGCCGGTGGCCCACATCTGGTTCCTTAAATCGCTGCCGAGCCGTATGGGCATGGTGCTCGACATGACGCTGCGCGACATCGAGCGTGTGCTGTATTTCGAGGCGTACGTGGTGGTCGACCCGGGCTTCACGCCGCTCAAGCGCGGTCAGTTGATGACGGAAGACGACTTCATCGCCAAGACCGAGGAGTACGGCGACGAATTCCGGGCGCTGATGGGGGCCGAGGCGGTGCGCGAGCTGCTGCGCGGGATCCACGTCGACAAGGAAATCGAGTCGTTGCGCAAGGACCTGTCCGAGACCGGCTCCGAGGCCAAGATCAAGAAGTTCGCCAAGCGCCTGAAGACCTTGGAGGGTTTCCAACGCTCGAACATCAAGCCGGAGTGGATGATCCTGGAAGCGCTGCCCGTGCTGCCGCCCGAGTTGCGCCCGCTGGTGCCGCTGGACGGTGGTCGCTTCGCGACCTCGGACCTGAACGACCTGTACCGGCGCGTGATCAACCGCAACAACCGGCTGAAGCGGCTGCTCGAGCTGAAGGCGCCCGAGATCATCGTGCGCAACGAGAAGCGGATGCTGCAGGAAGCGGTCGATTCGCTGCTGGACAACGGCCGGCGCGGCAAGGCAATGACCGGCGCCAACAAGCGTCCGCTGAAGTCGCTGGCCGACATGATCAAGGGCAAAGGTGGCCGCTTCCGCCAGAACCTTCTGGGCAAACGGGTCGACTACTCGGGCCGCTCGGTGATCGTGGTCGGTCCGCAGCTCAAGCTGCATCAGTGCGGGTTGCCCAAGCTGATGGCGCTGGAGCTGTTCAAGCCGTTCATCTTTAACAAGCTCGAGCTGATGGGGCTGGCGACCACGATCAAGGCTGCCAAGAAGATGGTCGAGTCGCAGGAGCCCATCGTGTGGGACATCCTGGAAGAGGTGATCCGGCAGCACCCCGTGCTGCTGAATCGCGCGCCGACCCTGCACCGTCTGGGCATCCAGGCGTTCGAGCCGGTTCTGATCGAGGGTAAGGCGATCCAGCTTCATCCGCTGGTGTGCGCGGCTTTCAATGCGGACTTCGACGGTGACCAGATGGCGGTGCACGTGCCGCTGTCGCTGGAAGCGCAGCTGGAGGCGCGCGCGCTGATGCTGTCGTCCAACAACATCCTGTTCCCGTCGAATGGGGATCCGTCGATCGTGCCCAGCCAGGACGTCGTGCTGGGGCTGTACTACGCAACCCGCGAGAAGATCAACGGCCGGGGTGAAGGTGCCTTCTTCGGCGACGTGGCAGAGGTTCACCGCGCCTACGAAACGGGCCACGTCGAGCCGCAGACTCGCATCACGGTCAGGATCCGCGAGGCCGACGTCGACCGCGACAGCGGCGAGCGCAGCGAGCGGATCACCCGCTACGAGACCACGGTGGGCCGCGCGCTGCTGTCGGAGATCCTTCCGGCCGGCTTGCCGTTCGTGCTGCTGAACAAGCCGCTGAAGAAGAAGGAGATCAGCCGCCTGATCAACGCGGCGTTCCGCCGCTGCGGCCTGCGCGAAACGGTGATCTTCGCCGACCGCCTGCTGCAGTCGGGGTTCGCGCTGGCGACCCGCGCGGGGCTGTCGATCGCGATCGAGGACATGCGGGTGCCGGAACAGAAGGAGGACATCATCCGGTCGGCCGAGAAGGAGGTCAAGGAGATCGAGGCGCAGTACACGTCGGGCCTGGTCACCCAGGGCGAGCGCTACAACAAGGTGGTCGATATCTGGGGGCGTGCCGGCGATCAGGTCGGCAAGGTGATGATGGAGCAGCTCGCCACCGAGCGTACGCACGACCGCCATGGTTCCGAGGTGAGCCAGGACTCGTTCAACTCGATCTTCATGATGGCCGACTCGGGGGCGCGCGGCTCGGTCGCGCAGATCCGCCAGCTGGCGGGCATGCGGGGACTGATGGCCAAGCCGGACGGCTCGATCATCGAGACACCGATCACCGCGAACTTCCGCGAAGGCCTGAACGTGCTGCAGTACTTCATCTCGACGCACGGCGCCCGCAAGGGCCTGGCCGATACGGCGCTCAAGACCGCCAACTCCGGCTATCTGACGCGGCGCCTGGTCGATGTCACGCAGGACCTGGTGGTGACCGAGGATGACTGCGGCACGGGCAACGGCGTGGCGATGCGGGCGCTGGTCGAGGGCGGCGAGGTGATCGAGGCGCTGCGCGACCGGATCCTGGGCCGCGTGTCGTCGGTCGACATCCTGAGTCCAGACACCCAGGAGATGCTGTTCCCGGCCGGAAGCCTGTTGGACGAGGACGCGGTCGACCGCATCGAACAGCTCGGCATCGACGAGATCAAGGTCCGCACCCCGCTGTCGTGCGACACGCGCTACGGCATCTGCGCCAAGTGCTATGGGCGCGATCTGGGGCGCGGCGTCCTGGTCAACGCCGGAGAGGCGGTCGGCGTGATCGCTGCCCAGTCGATCGGGGAGCCGGGCACGCAGCTGACGATGCGCACCTTCCACATCGGCGGCGCGGCATCGCGGGCCGCGGTGCAAAGCGCAATCGAGGCCAAGAGCAACGGCATGGTGCGCTTCACCAGTACGATGCGCTACGTGACCAACGCCAAGGGCGAGCAGATCGTGATCTCGCGCTCGGGCGAGGTGACGGTGGTCGACGACAACGGGCGCGAGCGCGAGCGCCACAAGGTTCCGTACGGGGCGACGCTGAATGCGACCGACGGCAAGGCGGTGCGCGCCGGCGCTCAGCTCGCGCAGTGGGATCCGTTGACGCGCCCGATCATCACCGAGTACGCAGGCACGACGCGCTTCGAGAACGTCGAGGAAGGCGTCACGGTTGCCAAGCAGATCGACGAAGTGACCGGCCTGTCGACGCTGGTCGTGATCGACGCCAAGCGGCGTGGAGCGAGCGCGAAGGGCGTGCGTCCGCACGTGAAGCTGATCAACGAGGCCGGCGAGGAGGTGCGCATCCACGGCACCGACCACGCGGTGACGATCTCGTTCCCGGTCGGCGCGCTGATCGTCGTGCGCGACGGTCAGCAGATCGCGGTGGGCGACGTGCTGGCGCGCATTCCGCAGGAATCGCAGAAGACGCGCGACATCACCGGCGGTCTGCCCCGCGTGGCGGAGCTGTTCGAAGCACGGTCCCCGAAGGATGCCGGCATGCTGGCGGAGGTCACGGGAACGGTTTCGTTCGGCAAGGACACGAAGGGCAAGCAGCGGCTGATCATCACCGACCTGGAGGGCAAGGAGCACGAGTTCCTGATCCCGAAGGAAAAGCACGTGCTGGTGCACGACGGGCAGGTGGTGAACAAGGGCGAGCTGATCGTCGACGGATCGGCCGACCCGCACGACATTCTGCGACTGCTCGGTGTCGAGTCGTTGGCCCGCTACATCGTGGACGAGGTCCAGGACGTGTATCGGCTGCAGGGCGTGAAGATCAACGACAAGCACATCGAGGTGATCGTGCGGCAGATGCTGCGACGGGTCCAGATCGTCGATGCGGGTGACGCGCCGTTCATTCCGGGCGAGCAGGTCGAGCGCTCGGAGCTGCTCGACGAGAACGACAAGGCGATCGCCAAGGGCGGCCGGCCCGCACTGTACGAAAACGTGCTGCTCGGCATCACCAAGGCGTCGCTGTCGACCGACTCGTTCATCTCGGCCGCGTCGTTCCAGGAAACCACCCGGGTGCTGACCGAGGCGGCCATCATGGGCAAGCGCGACGAGCTGCGCGGCTTGAAGGAGAACGTGATCGTCGGCCGCCTGATCCCGGCCGGATCCGGCCTCGCCTATCACCGGGCGCGCAAGGAGAAGGAAGAAGCCGAACTGGCCGAGCGCGAAGCCATGGCCGCAGCCGAAGCGAGCGGCCAGGTGCAGGAGGTCGCCGCGATCGACACCGCCGAGGGCGAGGACACCGAGGCCGTTTCCGGCTCCTAACTCGAAGGGTCGCCCGCCCCTCTCTCACCTGGTGGGAGAGGGGCTTTTTTTGCGTGCCAGGAGGTCTGGCCGACGTAGGAGCTGACGATGACACTTCCATTACGCGGCCTCGGCGTATCCGGCCCGCGCGTTTCCGCGATCGGGCTGGGCTGTATGGGAATGAGCGACTTCTACGGCCAGCGCGACGACGCCGAGTCGATCGCGACGATCCATCGCGCGCTCGACCTGGGTGTGACCTTCCTGGATACGTCGGACGCCTACGGACCCTTCATCAACGAAGAACTGGTGGGACGCGCGATACGCGGCCGCCGCAGCGAAGTCACGCTGGCAACCAAGTTCGGCATCGTGCGCGATGCGAGCGATCCGGCGGCCCGCAACGTCGACGGCAGCCCGCAGTACGCGCGCCAGGCGATCGAGGGCAGCCTGCGACGGCTCGGGGTGGACCACGTCGACCTGTACTACCTGCACCGGGTCGACCCCAGGGTGCCGATCGAGCAGACGATGCAGGCCCTGTCCGACCTGGTGCGCGAAGGCAAGGTCGGCCACGTCGGGCTTTCCGAAGCGTCCGCGCAGACGCTGGAACGCGCCCACCGCATCCACCCGGTGGCCGCGCTGCAGTCCGAGTATTCGCTTTGGACCCGCGATCCGGAGCGCGGCATCCTCGCCACCTGCCGGCGGCTCGGGGTGGCCTTTGTGGCTTTCAGCCCGCTGGGTCGGGGTTTTCTGAGCGGGGCCATCGCCTCGGCCGAGGCGCTGGGTGCGGACGATTACCGGCGCAAGCTGCCGCGCTTCCAGGATGCGAACTTTCGAGGCAACCTGGGGCTGCTGGGCGAGCTGCAGGCGGTCGCGGGGGAGATCGGAGCCACCGCCGCCCAAGTGGCGCTGGCCTGGGTGCTGGCCCAGGGCGACGACATCATTCCGATCCCGGGCACGAAACGCGCGCGCTATCTGGAGGAGAATGCGGCCGCAGCCGGGATTGCCCTTAACGCGGCGCAGTTGGCGCGCCTGGACATGGCATTTCCGCCTGGAGCGGCCATGGGCGAGCGCTACGCACCGGCGATGATGAAGTGGGTCGATCGCTGAAGGCGCGCGGTCGCGTTGACCCGAAGACGCTCGCTCGGCTAGAATGGAAGGCTTCGCAAAGGCGAGAAGTGCCCGGATTTCATTGGGCGGAATCAAATGACGGGCAGTCGTATCGTCAACATAAATAAGCGGAAATAAGCCGAAACAAGCGGGAAGCAAGCGCAGATGCCGACGATCAACCAGCTGGTACGCAAACCCCGCGAGCGAGCGCGCGTCAAGAGCAAAAGTCCTGCCCTCAAGGGCTCCCCGCAGCGGCGCGGCGTGTGCACCAAGGTCTATACAACCACTCCGAAAAAACCGAATTCGGCGCTTCGGAAGGTGGCCAAGGTGCGGCTCACGAACGGGTTCGAAGTGATTTCGTACATCGGCGGTGAGGGGCATAACCTGCAGGAGCACTCGGTCGTGCTGATCCGCGGCGGCCGCGTGAAGGATCTTCCGGGGGTGCGCTACCACATCGTGCGCGGATCGCTGGATACGCAGGGCGTGAAGGATCGCAAGCAGAGCCGGTCCAAGTACGGAGCCAAGCGGCCGAAGACCGACTGAGGCGCAGGGACCGACCAGGACCGATTTCAGGTCACAGACAGTAAGTCCGGGCCCGTCAGTATGGGGCCCCAAGCGTGGGAGCCAGGCTGGTGAAAAGCGGCGTGGGGACCCAAACCGCTGCCGAGGGCCGCGGTTCGACTGAAGAGAAAGGAAGTGTATGCCGCGTCGTCGCGAAGTTCCGAAGCGCGAGATCCTGCCGGATCCGAAGTTCATCAGCTCGGACGTTGCCAAGTTCATCAATGTGATCATGCTCGACGGCAAGAAGGCCGTCGCCGAGCGCATTGTCTATGGCGCCTTCGCGCAGATCGAGCAGAAGAGCGGCAAGAACCCGGTCGAGATCTTCACGCAGGCGCTGAGCAACGTGAGGCCCTCGGTCGAGGTCAAGAGCCGCCGTGTGGGCGGCGCCAACTACCAGGTACCGGTCGAGGTCAGGCCGGTGCGGCGGATGGCGCTGGCCATGCGCTGGCTGCGGGAGGCCGCCAAGAAGCGCGGCGAGAAGTCGATGCCGTTGCGCCTGGCCGGCGAGCTGATCGAGGCGTCGGAAGGTCGCGGCGGCGCGATGAAGAAGCGCGAAGAAGTACACCGGATGGCCGAGGCCAATCGGGCCTTCGCCCACTTTAGATTCTAGATTCCTGCGCACCACGGCCACGCGAGCGAGCGGTGGATCCGGTGGCGCGCACTTCAAGCTGGTGAACGCAATGGCGAGAAAGACCCCAATCGAGCGGTACCGGAACATCGGCATCTCCGCCCACATCGATGCCGGCAAGACGACGACGACCGAGCGCATCCTGTTCTACACCGGGGTCAATCACAAGATCGGCGAGGTGCACGACGGCGCCGCGACGATGGATTGGATGGAGCAGGAGCAGGAGCGCGGCATCACGATCACGTCGGCCGCCACCACCTGCTTCTGGAAGGGCATGGATCTTTCGCTGCCCGAGCATCGGATCAACATCATCGACACGCCGGGGCACGTCGACTTCACGATCGAGGTCGAGCGCAGTATGCGGGTGCTGGACGGCGCCTGCATGGTCTACTGCGCCGTCGGAGGCGTGCAGCCGCAGTCGGAGACCGTGTGGCGCCAGGCCAACAAGTACCGGGTTCCGCGCCTGGCGTTCGTGAACAAGATGGACCGCACCGGGGCCAACTTCTTCAAGGTCTACGAGCAGATGCGGATGCGGCTGAAGGCCAACCCGATCCCGATCCAGGTTCCGATCGGCGCGGAGGACACCTTTCGCGGCGTGGTCGATCTG